>DASUOE010000142.1:0-14243 GCA_036276805.1 Woeseiaceae bacterium
TACGGCCGAGGACGCCGTCGGTGATGAACAGCTCGCCGATCGACTCGTCGCTGGTATGCAGCGCCGTGTCGCCGCTCAGGGCGGACTCTTTCGCCAATGCTTTTTCGATTGCGCTGGCCATGGGCCTTTCTCCTGGTTGGCTTCGAGTGAATCCGAAGCTCAGATAGTTCCGAGTACGCGCAGGTCCAGGCCGTCGCGAATGTCTTCTTCCGTGCGAATTTTCCGGCTGAGCAGCTCTGCGCCGATCGCGAGTAGCACGCCGAGCATCAGCCCGAGAACGATGGCCGCGGCCAGCCGGACGATGTAATTCGGGCCCGACACTTCGAGCGGGACTATTGCCGGGCTCAGCACCGCCACGTTCGTCTGATTGAACTGACTTTCCATCGTGTTGGTGTAGAACTCCTGCAGCGCGATGTCGTAGGTGCGCCGCGAGTTCGCGACGTCCTGGACCAGGAGTTCCAGCTCATCGCGCTCCTGGCGGGCCTCGAACACTCGCCGTTCCTGCTCGGCCAGCGACTGCCGGATCGCCTGCTCCTGCTCGACGGCGCGGCGATACTCGGGGTGTTGCGTGCCGAGCTGGCCCGCGCGCACCGCATAGGTCCGGCTCTGTGCCTCGACGAGATCGTCGGACAGCGCCTCGAAGCGGCTCATTTCCTTGTCGAGTCGCTCATCGTAGGAGACGATTCCCTTCTCAATCTGGTACGCCGTCAGCGCCGCCTGCTTTTCGGCAAGTCGGTTGCGCAACGTCACGAGCTGCTCGTCGAACCACGCGGCGTTTCGCCGCGCCGGTTCGACACTGAGCTGCAGCGTCGTGTCGATGTACGAATTGGCAAAGGCGTCGGCCACCGCCGCGGCGACCGCCGGCCGAATGGACGAGAAGACCAGTGCAATGACGCGGCTGTCACGTGACGTCTGCACCGAGAGATTCTCGAGCGCGGCCGAAATCAGCTTGTCCCGGGCCGGCCCCTGTTCGGGAAGCGTCCCGGTTCCCAGGTGCTCCGTGGCGAATGCGCTCTGCAGCTCCGGCGGCAGCGAGTCCAGCGCGGCCGCCGCGACGCGCCGGCTGCGAATAATGTCGATCTGCGTATCCAGGTAGCCAATGTCCTGCCGCGCCAGCGTCGTCTGGTCGAACGGTCCCACTTCGCCGACGTTCAGGACGATCGTCGTCGTCGCCAAGTAATGATGAGTGGCGCGCGTCGAGATGTACCACGCCGTCACCACCGTCACGAGCGTGACGATCAGGATGAGCCAGCGGCGCGACCATATGAGCTGGAATAGGAATGATGGTGTCACTGTCCGGTCCCTCGCGCGTGCGCGTTAGAAGAGGCTTTCCTTGATGATGAGGACGTCGTCCGGCTGCAGCAGGTCGTTCATCTTCACCGCGATGGTTTGGTCCCTGCCGTCCGCGTTCTTGCGCGTGATGACGATACCGTTGTCCGTGCCGCGTTCGGTGAGGCCGCCGCTCGCCGACAGCGCCTGGATCACGGTCATGCCCGCCCGCAGCCGGTACACGCCGGGATTGCGCACTTCGCCGTAGACGAAGAATTCATCCATGCGTGGAACGTAGGCGATGTCGCCTTGCTTCACGACATAGTTCTGGCTGACGTCGCCGCGCTCGAAGAGCTCGCGCAAATTGACTTTCACCGTGCGCGCGGTCTGCCCCTCCATGCGCGTCAGGATGAGGTGATCGGCAGCATCGTTCGCCAGGCCGCCGGCGAGCGCGACGAGACTCGCGACGTTCTCCGCGCCGGCGTCGGACATCGACTGGACGGGATAGCGGCCCGGGCGCGCCACGTTGCCGAGAATGGTTACCGACTCGACCTCGGCGGCCCGGCTGCTTTCCACGAATACGGTGACCTGCGGGTCACGAACGAGCTGCCGCCGGGACAGCTCGGTCGCGATGTGCTGTTCGGCTTCGCGCACAGTAAGGCCCGCTACGGTGACGGTCCCGAGCAGCGGGACCGTGATCGTGCCGTCCGAGGAGATCCGCGCAACGGTGTCGAGGTCGCCCTGACCGTAGACGGAAATGCGCACGATGTCGCCGGGGCCGAGGCTCGCTTCCTGCGCAAGCGCGACGCCCGCGCCGGCGCAGAGCAGCACGAGCAGGACCAGGAGCTGTAACCGCATGTTTATTGTTATGACTCTTGCCTTCATGTCGACTCCTGTCAGGACAGGCCTTGCCGCCGGTCGGGTGCAGGCGGCCCCGGCAGCGGTCATTCTAAAGCCTCGAGTGGGTGCTGTCACAAGAAATTGTACTGAAATTCAAGAAGATACATCTCGTACCGGAAATCGCGGAACTGGCGGTTCGAAGACCGGTCGCCCACCTGGGCGTAAGCCTCGAAATTCAGGCGGCGCCGCGGGTCCCAGCGCAGGCCGATGCGGGCGCTGACGAGCTCGTCCTCGCGCGGCACCAGGTCCGGCACCGGCAACAGGCTCGGTTCCAGCTCGAAGTCGCGGCGCTCGTGCTCGGCCCGCACGTAATAACCCAACTGCGTGCTGACATTCCACTCCATGGTGATCGACTGCCGGTCTATGACCGCGTAGTTCGACAGCTGGTCGCCGAGGGTCGAAATCTCGCGCACCGCGCGCGCATGGAGCGCCACCTTGTTGCTGGGCTCGAAGCGCAGCCCGATATGGCCCGTCGGCCCGTCGAAAGCCACGAGGGCCGGATCTTCGGGGTTGCGTTCCTGGTACTTGATCTCGCCGGTCACCAGGAACGACGGCGACAGCTTCCAGTCGAGCTCCGGCCCGACGGCGAAGCCCGTGAAACCCAGGTTGTTCAGCCCGCTCGCCATGCGATCCTCGAACGTGCCCAGCAGCCGGAACTCATTGCCCCGGCGGCTGGTGTAGGCCACGCGTACGAAAGCGTCCTGCCGCTCGACCTCGTTTACGATGCCGGCATCGAAGTCGGTGCGGATGAAGCCGGCGCCGGCGCCCACGGCCCAGTTCGTGGTCAGGCGGCGATTGATTTCGCCGGAAAGCCGGTTGCGCGTGCGGAACTTGATGATCGGGACGTCCTGGTTTTCGAAGTCGACGCGGTCGACGATGTTGTCGAACGCGACGTTGCCGTACGTGGCGGCGCCGAGCTGCCAATTGAACGTCGCGAGCAGGTTGCCGCCCGTGTAGTCGGCCTCGCTGTACACATCCTGCACGTTCTCGTTGAGTTCGCCCGTGATGACGATCTCCTGGCCGCCGCCGACCCGCCACAGTGCGTCGATGCCGACGTAGCCGGTCAGGGTGGTGTCGGCGAGACCGCGCGCGTCGATCGCCGGCGTGCCTGCAAGGGAGTTGTCGATGCGAAAGAAGTTCGTGTCATAGACGACCCGGCCGCCGGCGTGCAGTTGCACGCCCTGGGCGGGCTCGCTCTGCGCGGCGGCGCTGCCGGCCCAGCCCGTCGCCGCAATGGCCGCAATGGCCGCGGCGACCGAAAAAACGATCCGGTACCGACGCACGCCAGGGAGGAAAACCCTTGATACGGCGCGCCGGGCAGGGGCCGGCGCAATCACATTGGCATCTGTAGCTGGCGTGTTCGTTCGCAAAACGTCGGCGTCCCGCAGTCTGGCCAAGTGTCCCGGAGTTCCGGTATCAATGCACGTGCGTCGAGGCGCCATCGGGGCGCTCTCCGCCTGCCGGCAACGACGTCGCTACCCGGCGGAAATCCGCCGCTCGGGCGGTCTCTGCCGTTGCAAGAATCATGCCGTTTTTCCGATATTCGATGAAGATACCGGTCACCCGAATCGACAGGCTGTCGCCCTGGGCGAGCGGCACCGAGTCGCCGATCTCGCTGCCTTCATGGCTCACCACCAGCCAGCCGCGAGCATAACGGAAGCCCGCGAACGACGCGCCATCGGCGTCCGCCGCAAGCCCGGCCGACCACGCCGTGCCGATGGGGTCGGTCACGACGACCCACTGCAGCGTGACGCCTGTATCGTTCGCCCGGCCGGCGCCGGGGCCGCTCGAGTCCGTCCTCCGCAGCACCGGCATCGTGCGGCCCGGATCCCCAGGCGCCCGGCCGTTCGCGCGGCGCATACTGAGCGGTTCCGCCGGCCCCTGCAACCCGGGTCCGCCGGCTGCGCCGCCCGGCGGAGCGGGCTCGGGCGCCCTCGCTGATTCGTCGCGCCCGCCGAGCCATCGGAGCTCCACGAAGTTCTCGACTATCGAGCGGACCCGGTTCGCGAACTCGACGACGGGCTTGTTGCCGGAACCGCCGCTGCCGTCGTCATCCTCGACCGGCACGCGGCGAGGCGGGACGCTCAAGGTCAGGCTCAGCACGTCGCCGCTGGGGGTCGGGTCCGGCTGTGCGCCCGTCGCCGCGCCGATGGCCACGCCGATCTTGCGGCCGGCCTGTCCCGCTGCCACTGCCGCCGACAGGGAAAGAGTCGCATCCGCGCCGCCGTTCAGCGTGCCGATGCTCCAGGCGCCGGTGGCCGGGTCGTAACTTCCCTGTGTCGCGCTGTGGCTTTCGTACACGAGCCCGGCCGGCAACGGTATGTCGACCGTCACGGCGCCATCGGCGTCGCTGCCGTCATTGAACACGTTGACGTTCAGTACGACGGTTGAACCCTCGCGCGGCTTGGGATCGCCGCTTGCGAGGCTCAGGACGGTCACGAGGTTCGCCGTCGCCGGATAGCAGGAGCCGAGTGACACCAGGTCGAACGGCGGCGTCAGCGGGTTGCGCTGTGCGCCGACGAAGACTTTCACGTCGGGCGAGTCGAGTTCGAGGCACGCTGCCGTGCCCGCGATCTCGAACTGGAAGCCGTCCTGCCCCGAATTGCCGACCTCCATTGCGTATTCGATCCGGGCCGGGTCCGTGGTGAAATCCAGGACGTCGGAGCCCTCGATGTTGAAGGGTACGACCGTCGCGAAGGGGGCGTCGGACTGGACACGCCCGCGATACGTACGGTTTACCCCGCCGCCGACAGCACGAACGAACCACTCGGCGCTCCCGCAGTCCTGCCACACGTACAGGCCGCGGTCGGTTGCCGGGTCAAACGTCGGCGCGCCGCACGCGCCGGGATCGTCGTCGTCGATCGTGCCGATCGCACTGTCGTTTCCGAGGACGGCGCCTGAAGGATCGAACAGGGTCACGCCGAAATTCTCGGCGAACTCGACCTCGTCGTCATCGACAATCGGAATGTCGATGCGCGCGGTACTCGTATTCGGCGCGAATACGACGGTTCCGGAGGCCGGCTCGTAATCGGCGCCGGCCGTCGCGGTCCCGTCGAAGGTCGCATACTTCACCGAAACCTCGTACGGCACGGCGAAGTCGAGGCTGAGTTCGAAAGTCATCACGCCCGCGGAGTTGCTCTCCAGCGCCGAGGTATTGGCGATCGTGATGATCGGGTTCACGATCGTACAGGTCTCGAGCGTCCGCAGGTTGACCGGCAGGTTCACGCGGATGCGGTCCGGCCCAACCAGTGCCGTCGGGCGGTTCGACTCGATGCCGAAGCACACGGAGGCATTGTCGGCGGGCTGCATGTTGAAGCCGTCGACGCTGCCGCCGCCCACGGTCAGGCCGTAGGTCAGTTCCATCTGCGCAGAATCGAGCGTCAGGATGTCCGTCGCCTCGAGCTGAACGCCGGTGACCGACTCGAACGGCGCGTCCGAGCGCACGTGCCCGGAGAACAGCTCCGGCGGCCCGCTCGCCGCGGCGACGCGGACCTTGAAGGGCGTACCGCAGGCATCCTGCCAGATGAAAATCTCGAAGTCGTTGGCGGAGTCGATCGTGGGCGCGCCGGCCGTGCGCTCGCACACCGAGGGCGGCACGTCGCCGGGCGGCGTGACCGTGATCGGCGCGTTCCCGCCTTCGCGCAGCCTGTAGATGCGATTGGCCGGCACGGCCGTGTAGTTGTCGATCGTACCGCTCGGCCAGCGCACCTCGACGTTCGCAGTCGTGTTGGCGGCAAGGCCGAAATGCAGCCGCTTGTCGTTCTGCGCCCAGCGGTGATAGCCCCCGTTCTGCTCCCGGCGCTGCGTGACGCCGCCGGCGGTGACCGTGACCGTGGCGCCGATGCCGTCGCGGTTCGACAGGACCCCTTCGAGATCGATCTCGATCCAGCGATTGCCGTTGCCGAGGTTGCGGAACAGCTTCTCCGGACCGCCCGCGCCGTAGGGCTCCTCGGGGAACAGTTTCAGGCCGTTCAGGACCAGCAGGTCCACAAAGCCGTCAAGGTCGTAGTCGGTCGTCACGACGTTCTCGCCGAGGCCCACGCCGAAGCCGGTCGGCCCGGCCGCGCCACCGGCGCCGGCGAGCGGCGTGAAGTGGCCGGTCCCGTCGTTCACGTACAGGATGTTCGCGGCATTGGAGACCGCGTTACGGCAGACCAGGTACAGGTCCTGGTCCATGTCGTTGTCGAAATCCGCGGCTACGGCGCTCGCGCACTTGATCTCGCCCTCGAGACCCGTCCCGACGACCTGGTCGGTGAACCGGCCCTGGGCGCTGTCGTACTTCAGGAGAAGGGGTTGGCGGGCCTGGTCCAGGGCCAGCAGTCCGCTCACGTCCAGGTTGTCGAGCGCCGCCGTGCTGTCGATGTATGTGTAAGTGTAGCTGTTGTCGGGCCGGTCGCCGGAGGCGTGCACCATCGTCCACACGCTCGTCGCCGGGTCGAAGCCGATGTAAATTCCGTCGTCGACGGCGGGGTCGAACGACGGCATGCCATGCGAGTTCGGGTCGGCCGGCGAAACGGTCACGGCGATCGGCTCCCCGTCCGGCGGCGTCGGCGCTGGAATGTCTGCCGCGCCTATCCGCACCCGGTTGGCGTTGCGGGCGTTCCAGTGGATCTCGAAGCGTACGTCGCCGGTCGAACGAAACGTCACTGTCGTGCTCGATCCGTTCTGGTCGATGAGATGGGCTTCGGCGGATTGTGCGCCGGTTAGCTCCGCGCCGCTGATGCGGATGCGGCCTCGCGGCCCGAAGAACTCCGGCACGAGGTCGTTGTCGAAGTCGGCGACGACCGTATCGAGTACGTTGGCGAAGGATGCGGAATAGGCCGAGATGTCGAGGAACGGGTAGCCCGATGCGTAGTCGTAGATTCGCTGCGGCATGACGAACTGCGAGACGCAGACCAGGTCCGGCACTCCGTCGAAATTGATATCCGCCAGCAGCGAGTAGTCGTTATTGTCGCACTCGTGCTCGGCCCGGAAATTGACGCGGTCGAAATCGGTGTCCGTCCGCTCGAACATCTGCAGCGCGGCGCCCTGCACCGCCATGCCGAAATCCAGCCGGCCGTCGTTCGTGAAATCGAACCATACCGGCAGGCGCGCGCCCCACTGCACACGGTCGAAGGTGTACTCCGTAACCTTGTCGCTGTAGTACTGGCCGTTGTTGACGAGGAACTGCGTCGCGTAGTTCGCACCGGCGGACACCATCAGGTCGCTGTCGCCGTCGTTGTCGAAATCGGCAAACGTGCCGCCGTGCTGGTCGGAGCGCGGCGTCGCCTGCCACGCATCGATCTCGAAGCCGCGGTTTTCGAATGAGCCGTCGCCGAGATTGATCAGCAGCGCGGCCGGGTTGCGATGCCGGTTCACGAAGAAGTCCGGCAGCGAGTCCGTGTTGGCGTAGCCGACGGACGCGCCGTAGGATTCGCCGGCGTAGCTCAGGCCGGCCTCCGCCGATGCGTCCTCGAACTGGATCTGGGCGCCGGCGGCCGGCGCCATCACCGTAAGGATGCCCGCCATCAACAGCGGTGCGCGGCGCCGCATTGCCTGCGACGCCCCGGGTATCCCGACGTTGGCGAACATCCTTTTGTCCATCAATCCAGATCCATCCGTCGCGTTCTCGTCGTGCCTGCTCCGGATGCGGCGACATGATCCGGTGTTGCCAGGGTATTTTCGGCAGGGCCGACGGTGTACGCTCGCCGTTCTCTGCATGCGCGACGCCGCCTCGAGGTTGCTCGACACCGGGGTCGCGGCCCGCTGGCGCGGCACACCCCGATGCTCCGACTACCAGTCGACCGCCATTCCGCCAGAGGCGCGCTGCGGCATTCGAGAAAGGGTCCGGCCTGGGCGGACATTTGCCAGAGTTGCCCGGTCAACACCAATGCGTCAGGCTTGCGCGTCAAGCGAACTATCGCACAATCAGCGAGACTTGCAATGCTTGACAGGGGCCCTGCCCAGCAAACCGGGCAGCGCATCACACTGCGCAGTATGCACAGCGTCACGCACGGTACCGGCGCACGGCGCTTATGTAAACCACAAATGAAATCAGGCGCCTGGGGTGCGTTCGCCGTCCATTGAGCCGCCTGCCGGCAGATTGCCGCCGAGCCTCGCCGTGCCGGCCCGGGCGATGACGCGCAGATATTCGCGTTATGTCGAAAATGTTTACATCGGCGCGCTGCGGTGCGTCGTATCTGTCGGTACTTGCCGACAGCCGCCCTCTGCCGGTGCCGATGTCACGGAGTCCGCTGCGACCCGCGACGATGACAGCGCTTGCGTGATGCGGATATCATTCACCGCTCCTTTTCTGCTGTAGCTTTGCGCTGCCGCGCGCCTCGCGCGTATACACCGCCGGCTTCGGCGCCTGCCGGACAGGAAATCTGAGCTTGCTGTACAAGGGCCGCTACAACAATCAGCTCGAATCGCTCGCCCTACTCGCCGCGGGCATCGTCTTTGCAGCAGGCACCGGCGCGCTGGCCGGCCTCGGCAGCTTCGACATGACGCTGGTGGCCGTCGTCGGGCTCGCGGGGGTCGTGGCGCTGCTGCGCCCCGTCGCCTCGCTCTACCTGCTCGTCGTCGGCGGGCTCGTCGTCGTCGGTCTCGCCCGCCTCTACTTCCCCGGCATGGAAAAAATCCAGTGGGGCGTGGCGGGTCTCGCGACCGCGCTCGGCGGCATCGGCGTGCTCGGCTTCCTTTTCAAGCCCGAGCCCGTTAAGGACATACCGCCGAACAGCGGCATCCTGTGCGTGTTGCTCCTGCTCATTGGCGCTTCGGCGCTCATCAACCTGCAGTCCGTATCGCAATTCGTCTATGGCTTCAAGGGCTACGCCCAGGTGATGGGCCTGTTTTTCGCGCTGGTCGCGCTGCGCGTGCCGAACAAATCGCTGAACAGGCTGCCGAAGCTGCTCGTCGCCATCGCATTGTTCCAGCTGCCGTTCGTCCTGCACCAGTGGCTCGTGCTCGTGCCACAGCGGGTTTCGCTCGCCAGCGGCATCGTTGCAGAGGACGTCGTGGCGGGCACGATGGGCGCATCCGCGACGGGCGGCGGCTCGAATGCCATACTGTCCATACTCCTGATCACCGCGATCGCGATCGTCGCCGCCGGCTACAAGCGCGGCCAGCTCAAGCCCTGGAGGAGCGCGCTGATCTGCATGGTGTGCTCGATACCGCTGTTCCTGAATGCGAACCGCGTCGCGTCGCTCTACCTGCTGATCGCCTTCCTCATGATCTTCGGGCCGGCATTGTTCCGCCGGGCCTCGCGTTTTCTCGCCGCCGCAGTGCTCACCGTTCTCATCGTCACCGGCACGGTCTGGGTCAACCTGAATTTCGGCTCCCGCTCCGCGGAGTATGCCGACTGGCAAGACCTGGTGGTCACCACGGTGGAGCGCAATATGGCGCCGGACATCGGCTACGGCGCGCTGGAGCTGAACCGGGCCGGCAGCATCACGTTCTGGTGGACGGAACAGATCGAGCACCCGGACCTCAAGAATTTTCTCTTCGGCAACGGGCCTGGCGCCGCCCGCGAAGCCACGGGAAGCGCGCTCCCGGTTAAAACCCTCGCCGCGACGCGGTACGCCGGCGTGGGGATCGGGCTGACCGGAATCTCGTCGCTGCTCTGGGAACTCGGCATCGTCGGGCTGCTGGTGGTCGTTGTGCTGCACGTCAACGCCTTTCGCTCGGCGCATTACCTGGTCTCGAGTCTCAGGTCCAACCCGTTCCGGCAATACGTCGCAGAAGGTCTCAAGGTCGGCGTGGTCCTGTTCTTCCTGTGTCTATTCCACAAGAACACATTCGTGTTCCATATTACATACCAGACACTCGTTTATCTCGTCTTCGGCATTCTTTCCGCGTGGCATTTCCATCTCGAGCGGACGCAAGCGACAGCCGCACGGATCCGGAAGCAGACGAAAGGCCCGTGATGGCGAGGATCTCCCTGCTGCTGGCGGCGCTGGCGCTCGGCGCTTGCGATGCGTCCGCGGAATGCGCCACGCCGGACGACTGCGTGGAGCGCAGCGTCGACGTCGTCGTGCACGACGACCGCGTCATCAGAACCGACGGCCTCGATTCGTTCTTCAGTTTCAACCTGAACCACTTCCGCTTCGAGCGGGACCTTATGACCCCGGCCGGCGACGTCGACGAGTCCGTGCTCGAGCACCTGGACCGGATGCCATCGGTCTACTACCGCTACCCGGGCGGCCTCGTGGCGAACAGTTTCTCCTGGGAAGCCGCGGTCGGGGCGGTCGGCGAGCGCCCGACCCAGGCGAGCGTCGACCACAGCGGCGCGGCGCCCGTCAGGTTCGGCGTCGGCGAGTATTTCGATTTCGTCGCTGATGTCGGCGGCCGGCCCTGGTACGTGCTGAACCTGCTCGGCTGGAGCGCGGAGCAACCGGATGCCGAGCTGCCGCTCGCCGAGGTCACGGCCTCCAATGCACGGCTCGCGGAGTACGTCGCGTCCCGTGTGGACCGCGACACGCCGGTCTATTTCCAGCTCGGCAACGAGCTGGACCGGTCCGTGTACCAGTGGCCGGTCGAGAAGTACGTCGAACGATCGCAGGCGACGATGGATGCCATGCGCAAAGCCCTGCCCGAGGCACGCTTCGTCGCCTTCCTGCGCGACTTCGACTGGACTTACAAGGGCAAGGATCCCCGCGCCGGCAGCAAGAGCCGGTACCGCGATTTCATCGCCGACGTGCTGGACGGCCTGCCCGGCGTCGAGGATTTCTCGCTGCATTTCTATTACGATGATCCCGGCCTCGACAAGCGCACCAAGCGGATGGACTGGCGCCTGCGCCAGATCGAGGCAGCGATCGACGTCGCGCGTGCCGCGCGCGGCGGCACTGTACCGAACGTGTGGATCACCGAGCATGCGCGCGGCGTCAACCTGCAGCGCGGCAAAGGCATGTCACGCGCGGCACTGACGAGTAACCTCTCGGCGTCGGTGAGCACGGCGGACTTTCTCATTGGGCTCGCACAGATTCCCGAGGTAAAAGGCGCCTTCTGGCACGGCATCAATGCGGGACCCTGGCAATTGTTCGATGCCACCGTGAAGCACCGCGACCTGCGCCCGCGCCCCGTCTACTGGGGCTACCGCGTCCTGCAGTCGGTACTGCTCGATGAGACGCTTGCCACGGAAACGGCGCCGCAGCCCGGTGCGCAGTACGGCGGAGGCTACGACGTGCGGGCCGCGGCGTTCCGCGCCGCGGACGGCGACACGCTTGGCCTGTGGGTGGCGAACCGGCGCAACGAGCCCGTGCGGCTGGTCGTTCATTACACCCCGTACTCGGGCGACGCCGTCACGCTCACCCGGTACTCGATGTTCGGCCCGGCCGGCGCCGATGCGGACGACCCGGCGCTCGAACCGGTCATCGAACTCGACCCGCAGGCCGTCGATGCCCGGGTCGATGGCGACGGGCGGTTCGCGATCGTCGTCGGGCCGTCCTCCGTCACGGCGGTGTCGATCAGCCGCTAGAACCCGCGGAACGCATCACCGGAGCCAGTGCGCAAGGCTCCGCCCGAAGCGGTCCTCCAGTATCCGGATCTGCGCCGCGTAGTGCGCATTCAGCGCCTGGCGGATCTCGGCGGGCATGGACTGGGCCGGGGCCGCGTTCACCCGCTCCGCGGATTCGGCAGCCGGCGCCCGCAGGGGCGGCAGCCCGAGGAAACGGCACACTTCCGCGAGGCAGGCGGCGGCGTCAGATTCCACGTCGTCGTGGAACAGGTACAGCAGCCGGTCGGCGGGAAACACGGCCTCCCAGTTCCGGATCGCGCGTGGGTAGTCGCCGCGGCGCAGCACGTCGGGGTGCATGACCTGCTCGAGCAGCCAGTCTGCCGAACGGCTGTCGAGGTAGTCGTTGCCCTTCTGGTACCACACGGACTTGCGCAGGCCGGACCAGGCGCGCTCCACCGGGTTCCTCAGGATATAGATCACCTTAAGGTCGGGGATCTGCCCGTGGATCATGCTGACGCGCGCCGCCGACAACGTCGAGTACAGCGGCGTGATGTCGCCCGCCAGTCGTTCGCCCGCCTCCCGGAAATGGCGCCAGTACCAGCGCAGGTGCGCCGGCCGGGTGACGTCGAAATAAAAGCTCTCGCGCCAGCGCAACTCGTCCTCGTCAGGCAGGCCGTCCGCGAGCGGCTCGTCGTAGAAGTGCATTTCCTTGCGCTTCGGCAGGTACACGCCCGGGTGGCGCGACAACTCGCGGTGAAGCCAGGTCGTCGCGGCCCGGGGCGCGCCGATGCACATGAAATCGGGGTAGCGTTCGGGAATCCAGGTCGCGAGCCGGGCGTACGCGAGATCCAGGTGCCGCACCAGGCGGCGGCGGTGGTACCGGGCGCTTTGCTTCAGGTTCATGGCGCAATGGTACAGCGCCCGCCGTGGCGGCCAAACAGGCCGCGCCGCATCAATGGAAGCCGGCGTCGATGCCTCCGCGCTGGTCGTTCTGCCCGAGGTTGATGCAGTGTGACAGCCCGCTGCCGTCGGCGTCGCTGTCCTTGCCTTCCTTGCCGATGCCGGCCGGCGAACTCTGCATGCCGGCAGGCGTTATGAAGTGCACGAGATACTGGCCGGCCGCGAGGTTCGCGAAGCTGTAGTTGCCCGCCTGGTCGGTAAACGTCGTCTGGTGGTAGATGCCGTTGCAATCACGCAACTTGATCTTCACGCCCGCGATCCCGGGCTCTACGTTGTTCTGGATGCCGTCGCCGTTCAGGTCGTGCCAGACGTAATCGCCCAGGGCGGCGCCGCCCGCCGTCGCCGACCCGCCGCCCGAACCGGACGTAGGCACGAGTCCCGCGTCCAGCGACAAGCGGTTCTCGCCCTTCGAAGTGATGGGTGTGCACCAGGACAGGCCGGTACCCGGGTTGATGTCGCTGTCCCGGCTGCCGTCACTGCCTGCCCCGTTCGGGCTGTGCTTGGCGCCCGAGGGCAGCACCACCTCGACCTGGTACTCGCCTGCACCGAGCGTGTCGAAGAGGTAACGGCCCTGTGCGTCCGTCGTCGCCGAGCGGAGGATGGGCCCGTTGCACTCCCGCAGCCGCACCGTGACGCCGGACCACCCGCTCTCCGAGGCTCCCTTGACGCCGTTGCCGTCGGCATCCTGCCAGACGAGGTCGCCGACCGAGCCGCTGCCGGACGTGGCGTCGCCGCCGGACGTCGTCGACGTGGTCGAGCTGCCGGAGGCGGCGGATTCCCGCCGCACGAGCAGGACGGCGTCGTACGGCGCGAGCGTGACGCTCGTGACGTTCTGGCCGTTGTTGACCGTGCCGTCCTGGTTTCCCTTGATGCGGCGGAAATTGGAACCGACGGAAATCGTCTTCGAGGACGCCGTCGCGTTCGCGACGACCATGCCGTTCTCGAATTCACGCGAAAAGACGTTGGGGTCGGCACCCTTGAAGACGTAGATCGAGTCCGCCCAGACGATCGTTTCCTCACGGCCGACATTGATCTGCACGGCGCTGGTGCTGCTCTTGGTCGGTTTGAGCGTCAGCACGTAGCGGCGCCATTTCGTCCCGACCGGTACGCGCACGGCCGCATCGCCGAGCGAGACCCGCACGTCGCGCGGTGCAGACGAGCGCAGCGCGAGCGCCACGGTGTACGTCTGCCCGCCGCTGACGGACATCGAGGGCCCCTTGGCGGTGGCGCCACCGAGGTCGTCGTGAAACTTGATCATCGGCGAGATGCGCAGCGCGCCTGATCCCTCGAACGCGTTGCTCGTCTCGCGCGACAGGTCGACGTTCGCCGTCCGCCAGCCGTTGATGCCCCCGTCGAAACCGCCGTTGTTCAACAGGTTCTTCGACGCGGCGAAGGCCGCGTCGTCGTAGATGCGGCGGAACGGGCCGAGCGCATTGCCCAGCCAGCCGCGGTTCTGGCGGACCTGGGACGCGTTGGACTTGGGTATCGCCGCGCCGTAATTCGCCGATCCCTTCTGCACGTTCACCGCGTACTCGTCGTACCAGGCGTCCGCCGCGACGTTCGAATGCGTGCCGAAATACCCGTCGTCCATCAGCGTCAGCGCGAGCGCGAGCCGGAACGGTGCGTTGGACGTTGCGCCGGTCTTCGCCGGGTACAGTTTCGTCGGTGTCTTGGACAGGTT
>DASUOE010000143.1:0-6262 GCA_036276805.1 Woeseiaceae bacterium
TGACGCTCTGGGAAGAGTCTACGCGCGTGCCGCTGATCGTCGTCGCACCGGGCCTTACGACGCCCGGCAGCACGTCTGCCGAAGCGGTCTCTTTACTCGACGTCTACCCGACGCTCGTGGATATCGCCGGCCTGCCGACGCCTGCACACCTCGATGGCGAGAGCCTGAAGCCCCTGTTGCAGGACCCGGGCGCCACGCGCGACCGGCCGGCCGTGTCGGTAAGGGGCTTCGGCAACTACGCCGTTCGCGATGAGAGCTATCGCTACATCCGCTATGCCGACGGGTCCGAAGAACTGTACGACCACCGGAACGATCCGGGCGAGTGGACCAATCTCGCCGGCGAGGCGCGTTTCGGTGCAGTGAAAGAGCGACTGGCCGGGTTCCTGCCGGTCGACGCGGCACCGTCGTACACAGCGGGCGAATAGGACGGTCCCGGATCAGGAAACGCCCCGCGGCGAGTCGCGGCATCAGCCGGTCGCGCCGCGCCCGGAGGCGGGCTTCGTACCGGCCGCCCGCAGCCAGTCGAGGACCTGCTGCCGATGCTCGTCGAGCCGGGGCGGCGGTGCGGCGACGCCCGGACCGTCCTCCGACATCTTGAAGCCGGCATTCACGATGTTCACCTGCTCGCCGTTCGGCAGCCCCGGTATTGCGAGCGGCAGTCTGAGCGCCCGGTCCCCGAGGTGCCTGAACTCGGCGGCCTCGCCCACTTCGCGGACCATGCCGCAGGGAATGCCGACGTCGCTCATCGCCGCTTCCCATTCGGCGGCCGGCCGGGTCCGGATCACCGCCTCGAGCTGGTCGTGCAGTTCGGTCGCATTCTCCCGCCGCGCTTCGGGGGTCCGGAACCGGGGATCGTCGAGCCATTCCGTGCGTTCGAGGAACCGGCACAGGGCGGCGAACTGGCGCGGCTGGACGACGCCGAGCGAGATCATACGCCCGTCACCGGCGGTAAACAGGCCGGACGTCGGCTGCCCGCTGTATCCGATGTTGCCGGTGCGCTTCAGCGCCTTGCCGGTGACGAGGTACGGAACGACCGCGGATGCCAGGAACGCGAGGGTCGCATCGAACATGGCGACGTCGATGAACTCGCCGCCGCCCCCGTGCTCGCGCCGCAGCAACGCCGCGAGGATCGCAAACGCCGCGGTCTGGCCGGTCAGCGTATCCACGACCGGAAAGCCGACGCGCACGGGCGGGTCGCCCGGCTGGCCGCCGAGGCCCATCATGCCGCTCGTCGCCTGGACGATGTTGTCGATGGCCGGCCAGTCCCGGTACGGGCTGTCCGTCTGGCCGTACCCCGACACCGAGCAGTAGACAAGGTCGGGATTCAGGTCGCGCACGGTCGCATAGTCGAGCCCGAGGCGGCCGATCACGCCGGGCCGGAAATTCTCGACCAGCACATCCGCGTTCCGGACGATGTCGCGCGCAATTGCCAGCTGCTCGTCGTCCTTGAGGTCGAGCGCAATCGATTCCTTGCCGGCGTTCACGGCGATGAATGCCGGTGACATGCCGTCGTAGCGTCGGTCGTCGCCGTAATAGCGCAGCGCGTCACCGCGCGTGGGCTCCTCGATCTTGATGACCCTTGCACCGAGCAAGCGCAACAGGTGCGTCGCGAACGGACCTGCCATCACGTGCGTGAAATCGGCGACCACCACGCCGTCCAGTGCCTGAGCCATCATTCACCCTCCCTGCAGAGAACCGTACCGTCCGGCGAGATGCTTGCCCGCGCCGTGCGATAAACCGCCATCCCGTCGATCCCGAAGCGCGACAGTTCGGCCGCGACCTCCTCGGTATGACGGGCATAGATAGCGAGAAAGCGTGCCTGGTCCGCGGGCGCGAGCGTGGTTTCAATCAGGCCGTGCTCCTGCCCGTATGCGAGGCCGGTGTCGGTTGCCTCGCTGGTGCGCCGGATCAGCGCGCGCTCCCACACCGCGACCGAACGTTTAAGGATGTCCTGCACGTCCGGCGGCAGGGATCGCCACCGGTCGAGTCCCATGGCGCGACCGGGGTACGCGCCGCGAGGGATCTCGAGATGTGCGAAGTAATCGGCGACCTCGGCGAAGTGCAGCGAGCGAAACGTGTCGGGCGGGGCGATGACGCCGTCGAGCACGCCCTTCGCCAGGGCGGAGTACACCTCGCCCATGGGCATGCTGACCGGCTCCGCGCCCAGCGCCTCGAGCACCGCCAGTAATTCGGTCGGCGCGCGGATGCGCAGGCCCTCGAGGTCGGCCAGCGCCTTCACGGGCCGCTCCCGTGTCAGGATCCCGGGCGGGTTGCCGCCCTGCACGGCGAGCACCTTGAGACCCTCGAGTTCGGCCGCGAACGCGTCGCTCGTGTGTGCAAGACAGCGATAGAGCGCGATCTGGTGTTCCTGTGAATGGACGCCGCTGTAGAAGCCCGTCTGGTTGCGAAGCAGGTGTGCGCCGCCCTTTGCATAGATCGGCGTCACCAGGCCGACGTCGGCGACGCCGTGCCGGAGTTCAATCATGGACTGGTCGGAAGAGATGAGCGCACCCGACCAGATCGGGCGGATTTGCACGCGTCCTTTACCTTCTTTTTCCACCCAGGCCATCCAGTCCCGGTCGGCGAGACTGAACGGGTGTCCGGGGCTGTAAGGGGATGCGTAAATGAGTTCCAAGGCGCCGTCCGCGCCCGGCGGCAGCGGGTTGCACCCGGCGGCGACTACGAGCAATGCGATCAACCGCTTCATATCAGGCCCCGCGCGTCCAGGAACGCTTCGACCTTGCCGACCATGCGGTCGTGATCCCAGTTCGCCGCATCGACCATGTCGGCATCGAGCACCAGCACCGGGATGCCCTTCCGCTCCAGGTCGTCGGCCACGAAGTTGATGCCGCTCTGCGACAGGCGATTGCCGTGAGGCCGCAGGATCACCGTCGCATCGATACCCCAGCGCGCGGCCTCGGACGTCATCCAGGCGTTCATCCACGGCGGCAGGTGCAGGACCTCGTTCATCGAACAGATGCGGCTCGCGAGCGCCTGCATGGGCCGTCCGTCGATGTCACGCAGATACTGCGGGCCGGCGAAGGGCATGTACATCGACCACACGAACACGGCGCCGTACCGCTCTTCGAGCACCTGGTAGAAACCGGGGTCGTGCCAGAGTCCTGCGCCGACCCACATGAGGCGAAGGCGTTCCCCGCCCGTGCACCCGACGCCGGCGTCCACGCGCTCCTGCACCTCGTCGCGGAATCGCTTTGCGTGCGCGACGGCCCAGTCCGAACCGCGGTGCCATTGCGGAATCATCGTGTTCGACATCTGCTCCCCGATCGAAACCGGGCACGGGCGCGCCCGCGCGACGAGGTTCGCGGCCTCTGCGATGTATTCCTCCTGCTCGTTGATGCGCTCCATCAGCAACCCGAAACGCTCCGGGTCGAAACGCCGCCCGGTCCGCGCCTCGAGCAGCGCGATCAGTTGCTGCATTTCGTCCACGAGCAGCCCGATGCGGCCGGCCTCGTAAACGTCCTCCCATTCCGTGCGTGATCGCCGGAACCAGCCCGGGTCCTTCGCCCGCCAGGCAGGTGCCTCGAGCGCGAAGAACTCCGTGCCGAGCGCACGTGCCCATTCGGCAAACACGCGCTGAATGCAATCGCAGGTGAGTCGCGCGACCAGCAAAGCCGGCTTCGGCAGGCCGCCCCACGGCGCCGTCGCGGGATCGTTCGCGAGGGTGCAGGCGAGGCCGAGCGAGCAGTAGCGGCATGAGTTTTCCGGGAACCCGGCCTCCGACAGTGCAGCGAAGTAACGCGATGACAGCTGCTTCGCCGAGATATAGGCGGACCACCACTGGTTCGTCACCAGCGGGATGTCCATGGCATGGAATATCTCGTGCGGCGTATCCGCCTGCGCGACGACGAAGGGCTCGCCGTCCTCGAACACGCGTCGCCTGAGCTCGGTTACGAATGTCTTCTGGTGCTCGATTGCCGCGGCCGTGCACCGGAGATCCTTGCGGCTGCGCTGGCCCTGGCTCATTCGAACACCTTCTCTGCGGCGAGCGCCTCGATCGCGGCGTCGGAAAACCCGCCGAATTCGCTCAGCACCGTTACGGTATGTTCGCCGATCGACGGTGCCCGGAAGGGCTCGTGCTTTGCAGCGGCGAACGACAGCGGGGTGCGCACGTGGCCGAAACGCCCGAGAATGGCGTGTTCCAGTTCGACGAGCGCGCCGCGCCCGGCAAGTGTCGGGTCGCCGTCGAGGAGGTCCTCGATGTCCTGAACCGCGGCGGCGGCGATGCCTGCCGCCTGCAGTTTTGCGGCGATGTCATGGTCGCGCTGGCCTGCGGTCCACGCCGCGATGTCTTCCGTACCGGCCAGGGCCTGCAATCTGGCCACCTCGTCGGCTGTGGCACAGGTCACTGCCACCCAGCGGTCGTCGCCGGCAGCAGGGTAGACGTCCTGGTGCGCGACGGCGGGATCGGAATTTCCGCTCCGCGCGGGCCGCGCGCCCGACTGCGCCGCCAGGATGGCCGCCCGCGTCTGCTGGACGCACAGCTCGTACATCGACGCATCGACGTGTGCGCCGGCGCCGGTCGTGCGGCCGTGCTCCAACACGGCCAGGCCGGCCGCGGCCATGGCGAACGGCAGGATCACGTCGCCGTAGGGAACGGATCCCGGTACGACCGGATCGCGGTCCGGCCAACCGGTGAGAAAGGTGCGGCCCGACAGCGCACCGCCGGTGCCGTCGATGCCCCATTCCGGCGCGAGCGGGCCGGTCTGCCCGTACACGCTGCCGGACAACATCACGAGGCGGGGATTGCGTGCCGTTAGCGCGGCGAAATCGAGCCCGAGTTTCGCCATGGTGCCGGGGGAGAAGTTCTCGACGACCAGGTCGGCCCAGTCGATGAGCGGACGAAGCACCTCCATCGCGCGCGAATGCTTCATGTCGAGCGCAATACTGAGCTTCGACGTGTTCAGATGCGCGAACCACGGCTTGTCGTCGAGCTGGCCCGGTTGCGACGCGCTGACCTGGATGTCCACGCGGCTCAGGCACGGGCGGCGGCGGCTCTCGACCTTGACGACCGTGGCCCCCAGGTCGCCGAGCGTCTTGGTGGTGATCGAGCCGACGAGCGCCCAGGAGAAGTCCAGCACCTTGAGTCCGGCGAGCGGCCCGCGCACGCGTCCTGCTTCGCCCGCGGCCATGCGTGCCCGCGGGCCCGCACCGCCGCCGTCCGCGACGATCCGCACGAACCTGCCGGGCGCGCGGCGGCCGGCCTCGAGCTCCCAGAAGCCGCGCGCCTCGAGGTGCGGGTCGCCGAGGACGTCGCCCGGTTCCGCGACGACGCAGGCATTGATGCCGCGGCGGCGGCCTTCGGTCGCCATCTCGTGCTTCGTCCGGGTCGCGAAGAATCGGCCGATGCCCGCCTCCCAGGCTGCGCGCGTCTCCGGCGCCAGGGTCGAGCGGTTGTAGGCGAGCCAGTCGACGCCGCGAATGGGATTGCCCTGCCCCGATTCGTCGATCCAGTCCGACAGCGCCTGGTTCGCGGCTGCGCCGAACTTTCCCGTCATCAGCGTGTGGAAGCAGTAGCCGTCGGCGAGCGGCCAGATACAGCGTACCTGCGCCAGGCCGTAGTTCAGCGCCGGTCCCACGCGCGCGAGCTTGCGCCGGTCGAACTGCCAGGCCAGCACGCCGCTGACGTTGCGATTGAACGCCACCTCCTGCACCGAGACGTCGACGTGGTCGCCGCGCCCGGATTCGGCGCGGGCGTAATGCGCCGCCATCAGCCCGGCCGCGGCGACCAAGTCCGCGTGGCACGTACAGGCATCCAGCGCTTCCTTCACGGGCGGGCGGTCGCGATAGCCCGTAAGGCGCAGGGTGCCGCCTGCCGCCGACGCGACGAGTTCGCTGCCGCGCCACATTCTGCGCGGCCCGTGGCTGCCGAAGCATGTTACCGAGGCGTGAACGAGTCCCGGGTTGGCGGCAGCGTCCCAGCCTGCCGCCGCGAGGCGGGGGAGCCCGAGATCGTCGATGGCGAAGGCGTAGCGTCCTCCGCCGTCCGCCGGGGTGCCCGCAATCACCTCGGCGCCGAGCGACTCGAGGAAACGCGCCAGCGGCCGGCCTGGCATCGACCCCAGCGCGAGAACGCGGTGCCCGGCAAGCGGCGTCACGGGCGGACCTCGTCCAGGAACCTGGCTATATCGGCACCGGGCGCATCCGACAGGTCCCACCGGCGCCGGTCGAGTACCAGCACCGGCACGTCCGCTGACTCGAGCATCCGCCGGGTTCCGACCAGGTCCCAGGCGAATGCCTCGTC
>DASUOE010000144.1:0-7530 GCA_036276805.1 Woeseiaceae bacterium
TTGCCGTGGCGGCGCTGATCATGGCCGGCTGTAAGACGACCGGCGGCGTTTCGAGCGGCGGTGCCGGCATGCCGATGCCCCCCGCGGGCGGCGGGATGCCTCCGCCGGGTGGCGGGATGCCTTCGCCAGGTGGCGGGATGCCCTCACCAGGCGGCGGGATGCCCTCACCAGGCGGCGGGATGCCCTCACCGGGAGGCGGCATGCCGTCACCGAGCGGCGGCATGCCGTCTCCGGGCGGCGCTTCCGGCGGGTCCCCGGGCGGTGCGTCCGGCGGGTCCCCGGGCGGAGCGTCCGGCGGGTCCTCGGGTGGTGCGTCCGGCGGGTCTTCGGGCGGCGCGTCCGGCGGGTCCCCGGGCGGCAGCAGCGGCTCTGCCGGTGCTGGCGGCGGCAATCCCTTCCCCACGGGCGGTGGCATGCCGGGTGGCGGCGGCGCATCGGGCGGCGGGGCAGGCGGTTCGAGCGGCACGACGGGTTCGAGTGGCGGCGCGGGCGCGGGCGGCGGCGGCACCGCCGACATTCCCCCGCCGCCCAGCGAGCAGGGCCCCGGGGGCGGCGGCGAAGGCGACGGCAGCGGCGCGGCCGGCAGCGGCGCGGCCGGCACTGGCGAGGCCGGCACTGGCGAGGCCGGCACGGGCGAAGACAATCCGTTCTCCGATGCCGACGCCGAAGGCGGCGGCGACTGCGGCGACACCGGCGAGATGCCGGGAGGCGTCGGGGGCATGGGCCGCGCGGGCGAGTGCCTGGGCGGTGGCGGCGGTGGCGGCGGCAGCACATCGGCTTCCGGTGCGTCCGGTGGCGGCGGTGGTGGCGGCGGCGGCGGCGCCACTGCATCCGGGGCTGCGGGCGGCGGCGGTGCAGGCGGCGGCGAAGGGGCAACGGGTTCGGCTGGCGGCGGTGCAAGCGGCGGCGAAGGTGCGTCAGGCTCGGCGGCGGGCGCTGGCGGCGGGGCCGGGGGTGCCGGCGGGGTCGGCGAGTACCCGGGCGGCGGCAGCGGTGAATCCGCAGACGAGCGCGCGGAACGCCTGGGGCGTGAACTCGACAAGTCCATCGGCGGCTTCGACGAGGTACTGCACGAAGAACAGCAGGAAATCGCTTCCGTCGGGCGCTCGACGGAAGGCTTCGACACGGCCGGCGACGCCGGTGAGGGCGGTGGCGGGGTCATCGGGCTCGGCTCGCAGTCGGGCAACCGATCGGGCGTACCGTCCGGCGATGCCGGCGGCGGCAGCGTGGCGGCGACACCCGACATCGAGGGCATTTCCGAGGAGGAGATCGTCGCCCGGACGCCCGAAGACGTGCCTGCAATGGTCGACGACGACATCATCGCGCGCCAGCTCCGCGAGGCGGCACTGACCGAAGACGACGCGGAGCTGCGTGAACGTCTCTGGGATGAATATCGCAAGTACAAGGGACTATGAGCGACCGGTTACGCATCCACCGCGCCGCGGGCGGGACCGCGGCACGGCTCCTGGCGCTGGCAGCGTTCGCTGCACTCGGCGCCTGCTCGGTGAACGAGGTGGTCACGGCGGAAGAATCCGAACTCGACGTTGCGACGACCAGCCAGGACGATTCGCGCCTGCTCGACGTCGGCATCATCGAGTTCGCCGAGGGTGTCCCCGAGGACAACCAGCCGGAAGAGACGCGGGTGTATGAAGAGATCCGGAACGCCGAATCGCGCTACCTCGCCTATCATCTCAAGACGACGATGCAGGGCACCGGCCACTGGGGCGCCGTGCGCGTGATCCCGTCGGCCGACGCGTATACGGACGTCGTGATCGGGGCCGAAATCCTGGAGTCCGACGGCGAATTCGTGAAGCTCCAGGTGGACGTCTCCGATACCACGGGCCAGCAGTGGTTCACGCGCATCTACGAGACGCAGACGGGGGTATCGTCCTACTCCGAGAGCCGCGACCGGCGCCTCGACCCGTACCAGAAAGTGTTCAACGACGTTGCCAACGACGTGCACGCGTTCGCCCAGACGTTTCCACACGAGTACATCCGGACGCTGCAGCAGGTGTCCGAGTTGCGGTTCTTCGGGGATATGTCGCCCGATGCCTACGGCGAGCACTTGAAATACGACGAGGACGGCCTGGTGACGATCAATCGCCTGCCGGCGGAAAATGATCCGACGGCGGCGCGGCTGCGCCAGATCCGCGAACGCGACCGGCTCGTCATCGACATGTTGAACGAGCACTACGCGAACTTCTATTACGGCATCGCGATTCCCTACCACGCCTACCGGAAGGCGTCGCGCGAGGAGTCCGTGAACTACCGGCAGGTCAAGCGCTCGGCCGCACTGCAAACGCTGATGGGCGTGGTCGTGCTGGCGGGTTCGCTGCAGGTCGACACGAGCGACAGCAGTTATTCGCGCTACCGTATGAAGCAGAGCCTGCAGGGCATCGGCATCACGGAAGGCTTCAACGCGATCATGCGCGGCATCACGCGCAGGAACGAGGCCTCGATTCACGTCGAGGCCATCCAGGAACTGGCCGAGTCCTTCGGTGCGGAGGCGGCACCGATGGTCGTCGACGTGCAGGGCGAAGAACGCCGCCTCACCGGCACGGCCGCAGCGCAGTACGAGGCCTGGCGCAAGCTGTTGCGCGAGATTTACCAGGTCGAGACCGGGTTCGCGACTGTCGACGTCGGTGCGCCCGTCCGGGCGCCCGAGCCATCGCTATAGCGCCGCCCCGGCTGCCACCAGTCCGGTAGATCGTCCATGGCCGAACTGAAGAGCGGGTCCGTGCTCGCGGGCCGTTACACACTTCGCCGGCGACTCGGCGGCGCCGGCCCGGTCGAGGTGTGGCTGGCGGGCGACCGGGCCACGCGGACGGACGTTGCGCTCAAGGTCCTCACCGGGGACACGCGGCGGACGCCGGAACTTCGGCGCGAATGGCAGATCGCGCTCAGGCTCATGCATCCGCATATCGTCCGCGTCTTCGAGTTCCACGAACTCGCCGGCGACGCGCCCGGCGCCTGCTTCAGCCTGCAATACATCGACGGCCCGTCACTCGACGTGCTGTCCGCCGCGCCGCCCGCGCACAGTCTCGCACCGATCGCGCTCGTGGCCGATGCGCTGCGCTACGCACACGGCAAGGGCGTGGTGCACCGCGACCTGAAGGCGGCGAACGTCCTGCTCGACGCCAACGGTGCGCCCTACGTCATCGATTTCGGCGTCGCGGCCGCGGGAGACGGCGCGATCGGCGGCGGTTCGCTGATCGCCGCTTCCCCGCAGCAACTCGCCGGCGAGACGCCGGCGCCGGCCGACGACATATTCGCACTCGGCGGCCTGATCTACGAGATCGTGAGCGGACGCTCGCCCTATGCGTCGGCCGACACGGCGCGCGCGATCCGGGAGCACGTGCCCGCGCCGCTCGAGGCCGCCGGGGGTGACCTGCCCGCGGGCGTGGCCGACCTGGTCGCTGCCATGCTCGCGAAAGACCCCGGTGTACGTCCGGATGCCGAGACGGTCGTCTTAAGGCTCAGGGCTGCCGGCATCGCTCCGGCCCCGGCGCCGCGGCAGTACGTCGCGACAGCGCGACCCGAGCGGGACGTGGTCATCGACGCGGGCGAGGCGTATGCGCGGCGAAAGGCCACGGCGCGAGGCATGCCGGGGCCGGCGCCGGGGAGCGGCCTGAACCCTCGTCTCGTCGCTGCGTTGCTCGCGATCCTGGTCGTAACGTTGCTCGCCGTCGTCTTCCTGCTGCCCCGCGCCCTCGACAGGCCGCCGGCGGAGGCGTCCGGCGATGCGACGGACGCGACCGTACCGGCCGAGACGGAACCGGCGGCCACAGCCGCCGAGCCGGCCGTACCCGGCCGCGACCAGGCGGTCGCCACCCGCGAGGAAACCGAGGAAGTCCTGGGCCGGCTGCTCGCACAGATGAGGACGCTCGAGGCGCGGGCCGTGGAACGCTGGGGCGGCGTCGAGTGGCAGCGTGTGCAGGAGGAGTACGCCGCGGGCGATGAAGCCTACCTTGCCGGCGACTATGCCGGGGCCGGCACACGTTACGAAGCGGCGCTCGCGGCGCTGCAACCATTGACGACGCGGGTCGACAGCGTGTTCAGGGCAACGCTCGCCGATGCGCAGGCCGCCTTCGACAACGGCGATGCCGCCGAGGCAGTCCGCCTGTTCGATCTTGCTGTCGCGATTTCACCCGCTCACGCCGGCGCGAAGGCAGGCCTCACCCGCGCGCAAAACCTCGATCGCGTGCTTGCACTGACGGAGCAGGGACTCTCGCTCGAGCGCAACCTCGAGCTCGACGCCGCCCGCGACAGCTTCGCACGCGCCGTCGAGATCGATCCGCAGTGGTCGGTCGCGGTCGACGGACTGGCACGCGTGCGGGAATCGATCCGCCAGAGGAATTTCGACGCCCGCATGAGCGAAGGCCTGAACGCGCTGGCAGCCGGTGACTACGCGAGTGCGCGGGCTGCTTTTCGAGTCGCACAGGAGCTGGTGCCCGAATCCGGCGAACCGGCGGACGGGCTGCTGCAGGTGGACCAGGCACTGCGGCTCGACGAGATCGCCGCCCTCGAACGCGAGGCACAGGACCTCGAATCTGCGGAGCGCTGGGATGCGGCAGTCGAAGCCTATGAGAAGCTTCTCGAGCTCGACGGCAACCTCGCATTCGCGCAGGCGGGGCTCGCCCGGGCGCAGGCCCGTGTGCAGCTGCATGAACGGATCGGGGAATACCTCGGCGACCCCGACGCTCTCAGCGCCGATCGCACCATGCAGCGCGCTACCGAACTCATCGTCGCGATCACGCGCATGGACAACGTCGGCCCGCGGCTCGCCGGGGAGCGTGACGAACTCGCGCGCCTGCTAAAGCGCGCGGCGACGCCGCTGACGGTCCGGCTGGTGTCGGACACGTTGACGGACGTGTCCATCTTCAAAGTTGGTAAACTCGGCACCTTCGATCAGACCGAGCTCGAGCTGCGCCCCGGCACGTATGTCGCCGTGGGCAGTCGGCCCGGTTATCGCGACGTCCGGCTGGAGTTCCGGGTGGCGCCGGAGATCGATATGGCGCCGGTGGTCGTGCAGTGCGAGGAGCCCATTTGAGTTTCACGGAACTCGTCATAAGAGACGTCGAAGGGGAGCGGCGTATCGATGCGCGGGACCTGCCACTCAGAATCGGCACGAGCGGCGACTGCGGACTCAGGCTCCCGGGCCCCGGCAGCGGGCCGGTCGTCATGCTCGACATCCTGGACGGCGCGCCGTTCGTCCAGCCCGTCGGCCGGGACACGTCGCTCACGCTCAATGGCGAACCGCTGGCCGCGAGCCGCCGACTGCACGACGGGGACGAGCTCGCGTTCTACGGCAGTCGCGTGCGTGTGCGCGCCGGGACGGAACTGGTCCTCGAGGTACGCCTCGAGGACAGTGCCTACGTCACGCAGCCGCCCGAACTGCACGATGCGGACGAAGAGGGCGCCGGGGAGGCGATCGCCCCGACGGCGTTCCGGCGCGCCGCCGAGACCCGGGCCATCGCTCCGGAGAAGCCCGGGCACCTCCTGCGCAACCTCGTCATCGCCGGTCTCGTAACGCTCGCCGCGGTCTCCTGGCTCCTGTTCACGTCGAAGTCCGTGCGGTTCGTGGTCGATCCCGGGGAGCCGGATTCCGTCGAGATCGTCGGCGGCTGGTTCGCGCTGCCACTGGCTGACCGCGTGCTGCTGCGACCGGGCGAGTACACGCTCGAGGTGCGCAAGGCGGGTTACTTCGACGTCTCGCAGACGTTCGTGGTCGGCGGCGAGCCGACGCAGACGGTGCAGGTGTCGCTGCGGCGCCAGCCGGGCCGGTTGACCGTGGTGACCACGCCGGCCGGCGCCGAAGCCACCGTCTCGATCGACGAAACGCACATCGGCCCCGCGCCACTTGGTCCCGTCGAACTGCAGCCCGGCGAGCACAGCGTACGCGTGCAGGCGCCGCGTTTCCTGCCTTTCTCGGACATCGTCGCCTTCGAGGGCCTGGGACAGGAGCGCGTGCTGAACGTGCAACTCGTGCCGCGCTGGGCGGAGGTCACGGTGCGCTCCGAGCCCCCGGGGGCGCAGGTGTTCGCCGGCGAGAAGCAGGTGGGTACGACGCCTGCGGTCGTCGAACTCATGGAGGGCACGCACCCGCTTTCCGTTGTGCGCGAGGGGTACAAGGCCTGGGACGGTTCCGTGACCGTTGCGCCGAACGAAGCGGTGGAGCTGCCGCTGATCGAGCTCGACGAAGCCAACGCGAGTCTCGCGGTCAACTCGGTGCCGCGCGGCGCCAACGTCGTGGTCAACGGCCGGTATCGCGGGCAGTCCCCGCTGACCCTGGACCTCGCCCCGGACACGGACTACGAAATCGGCCTGTCGAAGGCGGGCTACGGCACGGCGAGCCGCAAAGTGCGACTCGCCTCGGCCGCGCGCGAGACGATCACCGTCGACCTCACCGCACGCACGGGCGAGGTGACCGTCAACGTTTCGCCCGCCGACGCCACCGTGTACGTCGACGGGAGCGCCCGCGGGCAGGGGACGACGACGCTCGCCCTGAGTTCCGCTCCACACCGCATCGAGGTGCGCCGCGAGGGTTACGAATCGTGGTCGCGCACGCTGACGCCGCGGCCCGGTTATCCGCAAAGCGTCACGGCGTCGCTGCGCTCCGAGGAGGACATTGCGCGCGCGAAGATCGCGACCGTCATCCAGACGGCGGGCGGCAAGTCGCTGCGCCGGGTGGAGCCCGGCAGTTTCACGCTCGGCAGCTCGCGCAGCGAGCAGGGCCGCCGCGCGAACGAGGTGCTCGTACCGGTAACGATCACGCGCGCTTACTACATCAGCACCCACGAGGTGACGAACAGGGAATTCCTGCAGTTCGCGGCGGAACACGACTCCGGTGCCGCGATGCACCCGACGCTGGCGGCGGACCAGAACCCGGTCGTCAACGTCAGCTGGGCCGAGGCCGCCGCTTACTGCAACTATCTCAGCACGCAGGAAGGTTTGACGCCGGTTTACGAGGAGCGCTTCGGCGAATTCGAGCCGATCCTGCCGTTCCCGGACGGTTACCGCCTGCCGACGGAGGCGGAATGGGCCTGGGCGGTCCGCTTCGGCGGTTCGCCGGAGGCGGACCCGTACCCCTGGGGCTCGAACTGGCCCCCGCGCGACGATGCCGGCAATTACGCCGACGAGTCGGCGGAAGGACTCGTCCCCACGATCATCCCGGGGTACGACGACGGCTTTGCGGCCACGGCCCCCGTGGGCGGGTTCCCGGCCAACCGGCTAGGCCTCTTCGACGCCGGCGGCAATGTCGCGGAGTGGGTGAACGATTACTATACGGTCCCGACACCCGGCCTCACCGAGCCCCTGCGCGACCCGACGGGACCCGAGGGCGGCACGTCGCACGTCATTCGCGGGTCGAGCTGGCGCCATGCCGGCATGACCGAGCTCAGGCTCAGCTACCGCGACTACGGGTCGGACGCGCGGCCGGACTTAGGGTTCCGCATCGTGCGCAACGCGGAGTGACCGGCGCCGGCGGCGGCATTTTTTGCCGCCGGCGGTGTCCAAACCCGTGCGAACGGA
>DASUOE010000145.1:0-7237 GCA_036276805.1 Woeseiaceae bacterium
ACCCGCCGCGCGCAGGACTGGGCGCGCCGCCGGCAGGGCGAAGACGCGGCAGCGGCGACGCTCACGGCCGCCCGCACCTACATACTCCCGACCGGGGTCGGCTTCGTGTATGCGCTGATGGCGTTCGCGATGCTTCTCGGCTCGATGAACTACAACAACAACCTGTCGTTCGTGTTGACGTTTCTCCTGATCGGGCTCGGCTTCGTCGCCATGCACCAGTGCCAGCGCAACCTCGTCGGTCTCGAGGTGCGCTTCGCCGGCGTGGATCCGGTTTTCGCCGGCGGCGTGGCGCAGTTCCGCTTCGCGGTGACGAACCGCTCGCGCTCGCCGCGTTACCGCATCGCGCTCTACGTCGATGACGCCGACGGCGGCGTCGCGGATCTCGCCCCCGGCGAAAGCCGCGTTTTCGCATTGCCCGTGCCGGCGACCGCACGCGGGCGCATCGCGCTGCCCCGCTTCGGCGTGCGGAGCCTCTTTCCGTTCGAACTGTTCCGCGCGTGGGCCTGGCTGCACATGGAGATCGACGGCATCGTCTACCCCGCGGCGGCCGCGGATGCGCCGCTGCCGCCCGCCTCGCTCCTCGCACTCGGCCACCGGCAGCACGACGCGCGTGGCGAAGAGGATTTCGCCGGGCTGCGCCGATTCGTCACTGGCGACTCGCCGCGCAATGTCGCGTGGAAAGCCTATGCGCGCTCCGGCCAGCTCCTGTCGAAGCGCTTCGCCGGCGCGGACACGAGCAGCCTGTGGTTCGACTTCGACGACATCGATTCGCCGGACGTCGAACGCCGGCTGTCGGTTCTGACCCGCTGGATCGTGGAGGCGGACCGCACGCGCGAAGACTACGGACTGCGGCTGCCCGCAACGTCGCTGCCGCCCGCGCACGGCGAGGGACATCGTTGCCGTTGCCTCGAAGCGCTGGCTTTGTACGGGCTCGCCTGACGTGCGCCGCATCACGTTCGACGGCGCGCGCGGCACGGACGGCTCGCTGTTGTCGAGCCTGCCGTGGACGCTGGCGTCGCTCGCGCTCGCACTCCTGCCCCACCTGTCCTACCAGCCGCCCTGGGTCACCGGGATCTTCGTGGCCTGTGCCGCGTGGCGCTACGTTACCGAGCGTCGCCGCGGCACGCTGCCGCCGGCCTGGGTCCGCGCGCTGCTTGCCATCGGCTGCTTCGCCGGCGTGTTCGCCACCTACGATGCAATCAGCGGCGTCGGCCCGGGTTCGGCCCTGCTCGCGGTAATGGCATCGCTGAAGCTCCTGGAGACGCGCCGGCGGCGCGACCAGTTCGTACTCCTGTTCATTGCGATCTTCCTCGTAATGTCCTCCGTATTGCGTGAACAGTACCTGTGGTCGCTGCCCTACCTGCTCGTAGCGCTCGTATTCATCATGGCGGCGTGGCTGCGCATGTCGGGCGACCCCGCCGAGAAGCTGCGCACGAGTTTCGCGATCAGCGGCCGGCTGCTCGGGTATGCCGTCCCGCTCGCACTCGTCATGTGGTTTTTCTTTCCGCGCATCGCCTCGCCGTTCTGGTCGGTGCCGATCGATACGAGTTCCGGAACGACCGGCTTGAGCGACACCATGAGCCCCGGCGACATTTCGTCGCTGTCACGCTCCGACGAAGTCGCCTTTCGCGTACGGTTCGCGGATGCCGTGCCGGCGGCGCGCGACCGCTACTGGCGGGCGCTCGTGCTGCATCGTTTCAACGGCCGCACCTGGAGCGGCCGTGAGCCGACGATCGGGCTCCCGCCCGAGCGCCAGGTCGCGTTCGGCGGCGCCCCGGTGCACTACCAGGTGACGCTCGAACCCACGCGTCAGCACTGGGTGCCGGCGCTCGACATGCCGGCGAGCTGGACGCTCGCCGAAACGCACATGCAGCCGACCCAGGCCCTTGCGCGCATCACGCCGATCGACCAGCGGATCGCGTACCAGGCAGTCTCGCACACGACCTACCGGGCGGAAGCCGATCCTCAATCGCTCTACCGCCGCTGGTTCCTCGAGTTGCCCGCGGGCACGAATCCGCGCACGGCGGCGCTCGCTGCCTCGCTGCGCGTCGATTCCGGCAGCGATGCGGCGTTCATCGAGGAGGTCCTCGCGCTGTTTCGCCGCGAGGCGTTCTACTACACGCTCGAGCCGCCCGCGCTCGGCAGCAACCCGGTCGACCGCTTCCTGTTCGAGTCGCGACGCGGCTTTTGCGAGCATTACGCGTCGGCATTCACGGTGCTCGCCCGCGCGGCAGGCATTCCGGCGCGCGTCGTCCTCGGCTACCAGGGCGGCGAGCTCAACCCGATGGGCGAGTACCTGATCGTGCGCCAGTCGGACGCACACGCCTGGACCGAGGTCTGGCTCGAGGGGCGCGGCTGGGTGCGCGTGGACCCGACGGCGGCCGTGGCACCCGAACGCATCGAGCTTGGCTTTACGGACTCGCTGTTCGACGGCGCAGGTGCGCTGTGGGGGCTCGATGCGCCGTCGCTGCTCCTGCACCGGGTGCGCCTTTCCTTCGACGTGCTGAACGCGAAGTGGAACGAGTGGGTGCTGGCATACGGGCCCGAGCAACAGGCTGACGCGATGCGCTGGCTCGGGATGGAGCGCCCGCAGTGGCGCAACATGCTGCTTGTCCTCATCGGGCTCGTCATCGGGCTGACGCTCGTGGTGAGCGCCCTGCTCATGTGGCGTTATCGGCCGCCGCGCCCGGACCGCGCGAGCGTGCTCTACCGACGATTCGTTTCTGCTACCGGCCTCACGCCCGCGGTCGGCGAGACGCCCGCCGCGTTCGCAGAACGCGCCGCCGCCCTCTCGACACTGGCGCCCGCAACCGTCGAGGCCGTCACCGCCGCCTATCATTCCGCCCGTTACGGCGGTCGTGCGAATGCGCTCGCGGAACTGGAACAGCGGGTGGGCGGCCTCGCGCGCCGCTGATCAGCCGGCCGCCGCCCCGCCGCGGCCTACCCGTGTCAGCAGCAGGGCTCCCGCGATGAACAGCGGCAACAACACGATCAGAAGTGCCTGCGGCCGATCGGAGACGGCGGCGCCGATGCCGACGAGTGCCGGGCCTATGACGTGCGAGAGCTTCGTTACCATCCCGTAAAAGCCGAAGAACTCGCCGGCGCGCTCCGGCGGTATCAGCTCTGCATACAGCGAACGGCTCAATCCCTGCACGCCGCCCTGCACGCAACCGATGATCAGCGCCATCACGTAGAACTGCCAGACCTCCGTCATGAAGACGGCCCACGAGGCCACCGCGATGTATACGGCAAGCGCCACGTAGATGCCCGCTTTCGCGCCGAAGCGGTGACCGAACACGCCGTACAGCAGCGTGGCCGGGAAGCCGGCGAAATTGGTGATCATGAGCGCCATCACGAGGTCCTGCTGGGCAAAGCCCAGGCGCTGCCCGTAATTCACGGCCATGAAAATGACCGTGAAGACGCCGCCGATATACAGGCAGTAACTCAAGAGGAACATGACGGCCGGGCGGTATCTGCCGATATTGCGCACGGTCGACCGGAGTTCTCGCCAGGCGACGCCGAGAACGTTTTCGCTCCCGCGAGTGCGGCGCGCCCGCTCGGGCACGAGGAACCCCAGGGGCAGCATGAAGAAGGCCCACCAGGCGCCGACGGTCACGAACGCAAAGCGGATGACCGCGTCAGCGTCCGCAAAACCGAACGCGGCGGGCTCGAGCAGCATAACGACGTGCAGCGCGAGCAGCAGGGCACCGCCGAGGTAACCGAGCGAAAACCCCAAAGACGAGACGAAACTGAAGTTGCGGGGCGGCGTAACGTCGACCAGCAGGGAATCGTAGAATACGGTTGCGCAGTTGAAGCAGACGGAAGCGACGAGGTAGAGCAGGAGGGCCACGACCCATTGCCCTTCCCCGGTGAGCCCGAGTCCGGCCGTGCAGGCGGCGCCCGCAACGGCGAGAACGAACAGGAAACGCTTCCGGTATGCACCGGCATCGGCGATCGTCCCGAAGACGGGCGCGAGGACGACCACCACTGCGCTCCCGGCGCTCGTCACCCAGGCAAGGCGCTGCGTCACTACCGCGCCGGATTCGCCGACGCTCCAGTAGCTGCCCAGGAACAGCGGGAACAGCACCGCCATGACGGACAGGGCGAACGCCGAGTTCGCCCAGTCGTAGAACGCCCAGGCGACGACTTTCCGGTTCCAGATTTCAGATCGGGCCAAGCTGTCCTCCGGCCGTGCGCGGCCCCGGCTGTCCCGCGCGCCCGCACGGCCGCGGTCCCGAACTCGCCGGTGGTGGTCGTCCTCAGTGTTCCCGCGTTTCGCGGAAGCGGATGTCCGGCCAGCGTTCTTCGGTCAGGTTCAGGTTCACGCGCGTAGGCGCAATGTAGACCAGCTGTTCGCCGTGATCCAGCGCGAGGTTGTCGTGGGCCTTGCGTTCGAAATCGGCAAGCTTTGCCCGGTCGTCGCAATCCACCCAGCGCGCCGTCGCCACGTTGACGGCCTCGAACCGGCAGTCGACCTTGTACTCGTCGCGCAGGCGGTGCGCGACGACATCGAACTGGAGCGGACCGACGGCGCCGAGGATCAGGTCGTTGTTGCGCAGCGGCTTGAAAAGCTGCGTCGCGCCCTCCTCGCACAACTGCGCCAGGCCCTTCTGGAGGGACTTGAGGCGCAACGGGTCCTTCAGCACCGCGCGGCGGAAGATCTCGGGCGCGAAGTTCGGGATGCCGGTGAAGCGCAGGACCTCGCCTTCGGAAAAGCTGTCGCCGATGTTGATCGTGCCGTGGTTGTGCAGGCCGATGATGTCGCCGGCGAACGCGGTATCCGTGTGCTGGCGGTCGGCGGCGAGGAACGTGATCGCCTCCGGCACCTTGACCTCCTTGCCTGAGCGTACGTGCAGCAGTCGGATGCCCTTGCGGTACTCTCCGGAGCAGATGCGCAGGAACGCGATGCGGTCACGGTGGCCGGGGTCCATGTTCGCCTGGATCTTGAAGACGAAGCCCGTCAGCGAAGGCTCGTCCGGCGCGACGACACGCTCTGCCGCGGTTCGCGGCTGCGGCGGCGGCGCGAACCTGACGAACTCGTCGAGGAGCTGCTTCACGCCGAAGTTCGCGAGCGCCGAGCCGAACAATACCGGCGACTGCCGCGCCGCGAGGTACGCTTCGCGATCGAACGGCGGGCATGCGCCCCGCACCAGTTCCAGTTCTTCGCGAAACTCCGCCGCGAGGTCGCCAAGCGCCGCCTCGGCCTCGGGGCTCGCCAGCCCGTCGATCGCCCGGATGACGGACGCTCGTTCGCGGCCGGCGCGATCGTAGAGGTAAATGCGGTCTTCTGGTATGTGGTAGACGCCTTTCAGCGTCTTGCCCATGCCGATCGGCCAGGTTACCGGCGCGCACTGAATCTTCAGGACCTCCTCAATCTCGTCGAGCAGGTCGATCGGTTGACGCCCGTCGCGGTCGAGCTTGTTGATGAACGTCATGATCGGCGTGTCGCGGAGGCGGCAGACTTCCATCAGCTTGATCGTCCGCGTTTCCACGCCCTTGGCGCAGTCGATCACCATGAGCGCCGAGTCGACGGCCGTCAGCGTACGGTACGTATCCTCCGAGAAGTCTTCGTGGCCCGGCGTGTCGAGAAGGTTGACCACGTGGCCGTCGTACGGGAACTGCATCACGGAGGACGTCACGGAAATGCCGCGCTGCTGTTCGAGTGCCATCCAGTCGGACGTCGCATGCCGGCTCGCTTTGCGGCCCTTCACGGTACCGGCGAGCTGGATCGCGCCGCCGTAGAGCAGGAGTTTCTCCGTGAGCGTGGTCTTGCCGGCGTCCGGATGCGAAATGATCGCAAAAGTGCGGCGCCTGGCGACCTGGTCCTTGATCGATGGCATGACGGGTTACAACGTGTGTGCGAATTCGGTGCCGCGGGTCCTGCGGCAGTCTCAGGTTTCGCGAAGGTCGCGCAGTCTAGCGCAAGCGGGGCCCCGCGGAAACGCTCGCGGCGGCCTACACCCGGCTCTTGAGCTTTTTTGACAGCACGGCCGCGTCCTCGCGCCCGTCCCGTGCCTGGTAATAGGCGGGCCGATTGGCGATCTGGTGAAACCCCTTCTTCCGGTACAGGGCGAGCGCGGTCAGGTTCGACGGCCGGACCTCGAGGAATACCTCGACGACCTCGGCGCGGCGCGCCCGTGCGAGTACCTCGTCGAGCAGCCGTTCGCCGTAGCCGTGGGACCGGTGCCGCGGTTCCACGCAGAGGTTCAGGATGTGCGCCTCGCCGGCGGCGATGGACAGGATCGCGTAACCGGCGACCCGCCCGTCCCGCTCCAGCGCAAGGCACTGGTAACCGGCGAGCAGGCAGTCGCGGAAGACGCCGTGACTCCACGGGAAATCGTAGCTGCGCCGCTCGATGTCCGACACCTGCGCCAGGTCCTCGTGGGTCATGCCGCGGATCGCGACAGGCGGCTCGTGCACGGGCAGCCTCATGGGGAGCCGCTCTGGGCAAGTTCCCGCGCGAGGCACAGGTCCGCCCAAACGAGACGCTTCTGCGCGGGACTCCGCAGCAGGTACGCGGGGTGGTACGTCACGACGAGCGGGATGGTCCCGAGACGGTGCGCGCGGCCGCGCAAGCGGCCGATCGGCTCGTCCGTGCCGAGCAGGTTGCCGGCGGAAACCTTGCCGACGGCGACGATGACGTCCGGCGCCACGAGCTCTATCTGGCGATCGAGGAAGGCACGGCAGGCTTGCGCTTCCGCGCCCGTCGGGTTGCGGTTGCCTGGCGGGCGGCATTTCACCGTGTTCGCAATGTAGACGCGATCCCGGGCGAGGCCGAGCGAGCGCAGCATCTCGTCGAGCAGCTTGCCGGCGCGGCCGACGAACGGTTCGCCGCGTCGGTCTTCCTCGGCGCCCGGCGCCTCGCCTATGAACATCCAGCTCGCCCCGGGGTCCCCGACGCCGAACACGGTCTGCGTGCGTCCGCAGTGCAACGCACAGCTCGTGCAGTCGGCGACGCGCCGCCGGAGCGCGTCCCAGTCGAGCCCGGCGATGGCCCCGGCGACGGCACCAGCGACGGCCCCGCCGTCCGCAGCTGCCGCAGCGGCCGAAGTTGCTGCAACGGTCGCTGCTACTGTGTCTGTCGCCGGCGGCGCCGCAGCCGACGCTCCTGCGTCGGGCGACGCGGCCGCGACCGGCGCGCCAGCGACCGGGTCGCGGGGCAACCAGACGTCGATGCCCATCGCCTCGAGATAGGAGCGGCGTTGCTGTTCGTTGAGGTGCATGCGAAAAAAACCGT
>DASUOE010000146.1:0-2831 GCA_036276805.1 Woeseiaceae bacterium
GGCCTGAAAGGCTCGGCCTGAAGGGCTCGGCCTGAAAGGCTCGGCCTGAAAGGCTCGGCCGGAAAGTGCCCGGCGGGACGGCCCGGGCATGCCCCGGACCCGTCAGTTGCCGTGCAGCGGCAGGTCAGCGCTTGCGGACGGCGTGAATGACGCGGTCGTACTCGAAGTAAACGACGAACTCAGCGTATTCCCAGCGCGCTATGGGCGGTTCTCCCACCGGCGCGATCTTCGCGGCCGGCGCGCCGTAGGCGGCCTCGACGCTCGCCTGCGTCATGCCCGACGCAGGCCGGCCATCGCCGGCGACGGCACCCGCCGTGCCCTGCATATCCAGGTTCTGCGCCGAGGCTGCGCCCGCGAGCGCGCCGGCCATCGCCAGCAGGATCAGTCCCGCCTTAAGCATCGAGGGTGTCGACATGATCTTTCAAGGCTCCTTCGGGCCCGGCGCGGACATGCCTGCGGGGGGCGCGGAAAACACTGTACGAACAGGTTTTTACACCCGGGAGCCACGTCCCTGCGTGATGCCTGTCACAGATCCGGCGCCAGGCCGTCCCGCCGCTGGCCGCGCGCGGATCTGTGGTTTAATGCCTGCCGATGATACGGGCCCATGAATTGTTCGTCGGATTGCGCTATCTCCGGGCGAAGCGACGGACCCGTTTCGTATCCTTCATTACCTTCATTTCGCTGGCCGGGATCGCGCTCGGCGTGGCGGCGCTGATCGTCATACTGTCGGTGATGAACGGCTTCGAGGCGGAGCTGCGCAGCCGGCTCCTGAGCATGTCCGCGCACGGTGCGGTGAGTGCCGGGGACGGGCCCGTGGCGGACTGGCGCGGGCTGGCGGCGGCCGTCGCGGCGGAAACCGGCGTCGTCGCGGCGGCCCCGGTCGTCAACATGGAAGGCATGCTGCGGGCCGGAGGCGCGCTCGAGGCCGTTCTCGTGCAGGGAGTGGATCCCGACGCGGAGCTCACGCTGTCCGGCCACAGCATCAACATGGTCGAGGGCCGGGTCGGGGCGCTGACTCCCGGCAGCCGCGGCATCATCCTCGGCCGGCTGCTCGCCTACGATATCGGAGTTCGGCTCGGCGACGGGGTCGTGCTGTTGCTGCCGCGCCCCGTCGGTGACGGGACGATGGAACCGGCGCTCGAGCGCTTCGTGGTGCGCGGTGTGTTCGAAGCCGGGCTGCAGGAACTCGATGAAGGGCTGGCGCTCGTCAACATAGCCGACGCCGCCGCCGTGATGGACCTGGGCAACGCCGTCGACGCGGTCCGTTTCCGTGCCGCGGACGTGATGGACGCCCCGGCCATCGCCGCTCGCCTTCGCGACCGGCTCCCCGGCGTTACGACCACCGACTGGACCATCGAGAACGAAAGCTATTTCCGCGCGATCCGGCTCGAGAAGATGATGATGTCGCTGCTCCTGTCGCTGATCATCGGTGTCGCCGCATTCAATATCGTCGCGAGCCTCGTCATGGTGGTGACGGACAAGACGACGGATATCGCCGTCCTGCGCACGCTCGGCATGCAGCCGGGCGGTGTCGTGCGCGTGTTCTTCGTTCAGGGTGCGGTCATCGGCTGGGCCGGCGTGCTGATCGGCGTCGTGGCAGGCGTGATCGCCGCGATCAACGTGCCGGTCGTCGTGCCGGTCCTCGAAAATCTCTTCGGGTTCCAGATCATGCCGGGTGACGTGTACTACGTGACGCGTATCCCGTCGGAGCTGGACTGGGGACACGTCGCCGTCATCGCCGTTGCCGCGCTCGGCCTTACCTCGCTCGCGACTCTCTACCCCGCGCGCCGGGCGGCCCTCGTCAATCCCGCCGCCGCGCTGCGTTACGAGTGAGCATGGCGCGCTACGAATACTGGATCGGCCGGCGCTACGTGCGCGCGCGCACGTCGAACCGCTTCGTGTCGCTCATTTCGGCCATCTCGATGCTCGGCATCGCGATCGCCGTGATGGTGCTGATCCTCGTGTTGTCCGTCGTGAACGGTTTCGAACGGGAACTGCAGGAGCGCTTGCTGGCAATGACGGCGCACGCGACGATCGAAGGCACGGACGGGTCATTGCCGGACTGGCGGCCACTGGCGCAACAGGCGGCGGCGCATCCCGGGGTCACCGGCGCGGCGCCCTACATAGACGGACAGGCGCTCCTGGTGCACGGCGAGTCGCTGAGCGGTTCCGAGCTGCGCGGCATCGACCCGGTGCTGGAGCGGGAGGTATCGGGACTCGCCGGCGCGATGACGGCCGGCGATCTCGACGGCCTCGAAGCGGGCGGGTTCGGGATCGTACTCGGCACCGAACTCGCAGCGGCCCTGGGCGTGGGCCCGGGTGACAAGGTCACGGTAATACTTGCTCAGGGTGTCGTGACCCCGGCGGGCGTCGTGCCACGCACCCGCCGGTTCACGGTGAGCGGCGTGTACCGGATCGGCATGTACGAGTTCGACCGGCGGCTCGCGTTCATTCACATCGAGGACGCGGCGCGGCTCTACCGGCGGCAGGACGCGGTGACCGGCCTGAGGCTGGCCGTCGCCGACATCTTCGCGGCGCCGGAAGTGGTCAGGGAGGTCGCGATCGACAGCGGCCGTCTGTTGCTCGTCAGCGACTGGACGCGGCGTCACGTCAACTTCTTCCGGTCGATCCAGATCACGAAGTCGATATTGTTCGTAATCCTGTTGCTCGTGATCGCGGTGGCGGCGTTCAACATCGTTTCGACGCTCGTCATGGTGGTGAAGGACAAGCAGTCCGACATCGCGATTCTCCGCACCATCGGCGCCAGGCCGGCCGGTATCGTGCGCGTATTCATGACGCAGGGCAGCATCATCGGTATCGTCGGCACCTTC
>DASUOE010000147.1:0-6572 GCA_036276805.1 Woeseiaceae bacterium
TCCTCGGCCCGCCCCGAAGCGGGCGGAAACTCACGCCGCTGCGTCAACCCCGACTGCAGCCGCCTGTTCTTCCCGCGCGTCGATCCGGCCATCATCGTGCTCGTCACCGACAGGGACCGCTGCCTGCTCGGCCGGCAGCCGGCGTGGCCGGAGGGGCGCTATTCCACGATCGCGGGCTTCGTCGAACCGGGTGAGAGCCTGGAGGACGCCGTGCGCCGCGAGATCTACGAGGAAACCAACGTGCGGGTCGGCCGGACCCGCTACCACAGTTCGCAGCCCTGGCCCTTTCCGGCCTCGCTGATGCTCGGCTTCGTCGCACAAGCGACCTCTTCGACGATTCGCCTGAACGACGGCGAACTCGAAGACGCGGCATGGTTCACGCGCAAGGAGCTCGACTCGGGGTTCCCGAAGCTCCCGTTCGGAATTTCCATCGCCCGCCGGCTCATCGACGGCTGGCTCGGCGAAGACGAGGCGCACTGACCCGTGTGCCTCGTACTCGTCGCCCACCGCGTGCATCCGCGACTGCCGCTGATCGTTGCAGCGAATCGCGACGAGTTCCATGCCCGGCCCGCCCAGAAGATGCACTGGTGGGTGGAGCGGCCTGACCTCCTCGCCGGCCGCGACCTGCAGGGCGGCGGGACGTGGCTCGGCGTTGCGCGCAACGGGCGCATGGCGACGGTCACGAATTACCGTGACGCGGTGCCGCCTGCCGGACGCCGGCCGTCCCGCGGCGGCCTGGTCACCGGCTTCCTCACCTCTGACCACCCGCCGCAGGACTTCGTGCGTGAAATCGACGCGACGCCCTACGCCGGCTTCAACCTGCTGGTCGCCGATGCGTCGGGCCTCGCCTATCTTTCGAATCGCAACGGCGGGGCGGCCGGCCTCGGGCCCGGCATTTACGGCGTCGCCAATGCAACGCTGGATACGCCCTGGCCGAAGGTCGAACGCACGAAGGCGGCGCTCGCCTCGCTCATAGAGGCCGATGACGTCAACGAAACGACCCTGCTGCGGCTCCTCGACGACCGCCGGCGCGCGCGTGCGCACGACCTCGACACGGCCGGCCTGCCCTTCGAGAAGGCCCACGCGATCAGCGCGCCATTCATCGTCCTGCCGGATTACGGAACGCGCTGTTCGACCGTGGTGATCCGCGACGACACGGGACAGTGCCGTGTGGTCGAACGCCGGTTCACGCCCGACGGCCGCACGGCGGGGGAAGCGGCATTCACGTTTCAGGCGGGCGAAGGTGGCCCGTAGACGCCGACGAGCCAGCGCCGGATGTCGACGATTTCGTCCGGGCACACGCCGTGTCCGATCGGGTACTCGTGCCATTCGACGGCAAACCCGAGCTCAGAGAGCCGCGCAGCGGACGCCCGCCCCGCCTCGAAGGGCACCAGGTTGTCCTCCGTGCCGTGCGCCATGAACACGGGCGGGCGGCCGCCGTGCGCCACCGCCGCGCCGCCGCCAGGGACGTGCTGCGGCAGCGGCAGATAGGTCGACAGCGCCATCACGCCGGCGCGCGGTTCGTTGGACGTGAGCACGTTGTGCAACACGATGGCGCCGCCCTGCGAGAACCCGGCAAGGAGGACCTTTCCGGGCGCCACGCCGCGCGCGATCTCCGCTGCCACGAGCTCGTCGAGTTGTGCGCTGCTCTCGAGGACTCCGGCCGCGTCCGCGCGGCCCTCCGCGTCGAAGCTCCGGATGTCGTACCAGGCGCGCATGCGCATGCCGCCGTTGACCGTGACGGGCCGTACCGGCGCGTGCGGGAAGACGAAGCGCAACGGCAGCGTGCGCGGCAGGCGCAGCTCCGGCACGACGGGTTCGAAGTCGTGCCCGTCCGCCCCGAGGCCGTGCAGCCAGACGACGCTGCCGAGCGGGTCCGGGCCGGTTTCGACGATGACGGCGGGCAGGGGCATGTGCAACAACCAGGGATGCGGGACCGGAACCCTAACCGGGCGGCCTCCACCGGACAAGCGGCGGGTTTGCGGCGTGCCGGGGGCGGGCAAGCATCGCCGGGCCGGCGCGCCGCGGGCAGGCGTCGCAGGGGTTGACAGTGTATGCGCATTTGGCTTAGATTATGCGCATATTTATGCTTGTATCCTCTGCCATGCCCCCGCTGAGTACCGAACAGGAAGCCCGCCGCACCGCCATTCGCGAGCTGCTCACGGCCGGCCCCGTCGAGACGCAGAAGAACCTCGTCGACGAACTCGGCGCGCGCGGCCTGCCCGTCACGCAGTCGAGCATCAGCCGCGACCTGCGCGACCTCGGCGCCGTCAAGACGGCGCGCGGCTACGCGCTACCGGACAACGGTCGTGCGGGAGAAGCAGAACTGAAGAAGGTCGCAGATCTTCTCCGGAGCACGACGCCCGCCGGCGCGAACCTCCTGGTCGTGAAGACGGCCATCGGCGCCGCGCAGCGCGTCGCACTCGCCTTCGACCGTTGCGACTGGCCCGAGATCGTGGGCAACATCGGCGGCGACGACACCGTCTTCGTCGCCACCGCGTCGGCCAGCGCGCAGAAGCAGCTGCTTGCGAAGATCGAGCGCTCGCTCGGCCGATAAACCTGACGCTTTCCGAGGAGCACCGCGTGAGCAGTGACACGTCCCCTATTGTTCTTGCATTCTCCGGCGGGCTGGACACGTCGTTTTGCGTGCCGTGGCTGAAGGAAACTTACGGCCGCGAGGTCATCACCGTTACGGTCGACACGGGCGGCATAGACGATGAGGCTGCCGCCGCGCTCGAAGAGCGTGCGCTCGCGCTGGGCGCGGTCGAGCACGTGCTCGTCGACGCGAAGCGGGCTTATTTCGACGAAGTGCTGCGGCATCTCATCGCCGGCAACGTGCTGCGCGGCAACGCCTATCCGCTGTGCGTCGGCGCCGAGCGCGGCCTGCAGGCCCGGCGGCTCGCGCAACTCGCGACGGACCGCCACGCGACGACGGTCGCGCACGGCTGCACCGCGGCCGGCAACGACCAGGTGCGCTTCGAGGTGGCGCTCCGGACGCTGAACCCGGCGCTCGAAGTGCTCGCCCCCGTGCGCGACAACGCCTGGGTACGCGACGACCAGGTCGCCTACCTCAAGTCGCACGGCCTGCCGCTGCCGCGCCAGGGCTCGAAATACTCGATCAACCGCGGCCTGTGGGGGGTGACGATCGGCGGCCGTGAGACGCTCACCTCCACCGGGTCGATTCCCGAGGACGCCTGGGTGCTCTCGCCTGCCGCCTTCACGGCGCCGCTCGCGGCGACGCGCCACACCATCGAGTTCGATGCGGGCGTGCCCGTTGCGCTCGATGGCGAAGCGCTGAGCCCGGTCGAGCTGATCGAGCAGCTCGAGACCCTGGCCGGCGGCTACGGCATCGGCCGCGGAATCCACCTTGGCGACACCGTGCTCGGCACCAAGGGCCGCGTCGCGTTCGAAGCCCCCGCCGCCGTGACGCTCATCACCGCGCACCGCGAGCTCGAAAAACTCGTGCTGAGTGCGCAGCAGATGCGCATCAAGGACGGCCTTGCCGCGGCCTACGGCGACCTCGTGCACGAGGGCAAGCACCTCGACCTCGCCTGTCGCGACATCGAGGCGTTCTTCGACTCCTCGCAGCGCCGCGTCACCGGGAACGTCAGCCTTTTGCTTAGGCCTGGGCAGCTGTTCGTCGAGGGCGTCAGCTCGCCGTACTCGCTCCTTGCCGCAACGCGCGGCGTGTACGGCGAAGCCGCCGGCGAATGGACGGCCGCCGACGCCCTCGGCTATTCGCGCATCCTTGCGCTCACGGGCATGCTGCAGACGCGCGCGGGAAAGGGTGGCGGATGAAATCCATCGTCGTCGACAAGATCGCGTCCGTCGCGCAACACAACGAGATTGGCGCGGAGCTCAGGCTTTCGGCCGAGATTCCCTGCGAGGAAGGTGTCCTCGTCGCCGTACGCGTCCTCAACAACAAGTCGCGCTACAACACCCTCGAACTGACCTCCGGGAGGATGGCGACCGTCACGCAGGGCGACATCGTGGTCGGGGCGCTGGGACATCGCAAGGCATTGCGCGGCTACTCGGGACACCTGCCGGAGGCGCTCGCGGTCGGCGACACCATCCAGATACTGAACATCGGCGGCGTCCTCGGATTGTGCGATTCCGCGAACCCCGACGTCGGCCCGCCCTTCAACTGCGAAGTACTGGGCGCGGTGCTGCACTTTCCCTACCTCGGCGAGCGCATCGGCGTGCCCGCGCGCATCGGCGCGCGCCCGTTCGACCGCGCGGCGCCGCTCGACACGCAAGGCGTGCCCGTCGTGGCGCTCGCCGGCACCTGCATGGATTCCGGCAAGACCGCGGCAGCCTGCGCGATCGTGAGCCGGCTGCGGCACGTCGGGATGACGGTGTCCGCGTGCAAGGCGACAGGCGTATCGCTGCGCCGTGACATCCACGCCATGGAAGACGCGGGCGCACGCGAGACCATGATCTTCACCGACCTCGGCGTCGTCACGACGACCGCGGACAACGGACCGGCGCTGACGCGCGCGCTCCTCTCCGAGCTCGCGCGGCGGCGGCCGGACGTCATCGTGCTCGAACTCGGCGACGGCCTGATCGGAGCCTACGGCGTGGAAGCCATACTCACCGACGCGGCCATCCGCGAGGCCCTGACGGCCGTCGTGCTGTGTGCAAACGACCCGGTCGCGGCCTGGGGCGGAACCAAGATCCTGCGCGAGCAGTTCAGCATAGAGCCGACGGTCGTGTCGGGGCCGGCGACGGACAACGCCGTCGGCGTGGATCAGATCCGCGCACGCCTCGGCCTGCCGGCCATCAATGCGCTGACGAACGGCGCGGCGCTCGGCGACGCGATCGGCGCCAGGCTCGCGGAGGCGCGGCCGTGAGCCGGCGCATCCCGGCCGCGGTCCTCGGCGCCACCGGCTTCGTCGGGGGCGAACTCCTGCGCCTGCTTTCGGCGCACCCGACCTTCGAACTCTGCGCGGCCGTCTCGGACGGCCGCGCCGGCGAGCGCATCGCCGATGTCTTCCCGCATCTCGCCGGCGTGTACGGCGAGCGCCGCTTCCTGCCGCACGAAGGCTGGATCGATGCGCAGGCCGGCGCGCCCGGCCTCGCCCTGTTCTCCGCCGCGCCGCACGGCGCCTCGGCACGCGTCGTCGCCGCCGCCCTCGATGCCGCCGCGGCGCGCGCTATCGAGGTGCACGCCGTCGACGCCTCCGCCGACTTCCGTTACCCCAGCGCGGCGGCCTTCGAAGCCGTTTACGGCGAACGGCACGGCGCGCCGGAACTCCTGTCGCGGTTTTCGAGCGGCCTGCCCGAGCACGTCGCCGGCACGCCGACGCCGCACGTCGGCCACCCGGGGTGTTTTGCGACCGCGATGCTGATCGCGTGCGTACCCCTCCTGCGCGCCGGGCTCACCGACGGGCGCCTCTTCGCCGCCGCGGTGACGGGCAGCACCGGCTCCGGGCGCACGCCGTCGGCCGGCACGCATCACCCGGAGCGGCATGGCAACCTGTACGCGTACAAGGCGCTGGCACATCGCCACGTGCCGGAAGTGACTGCGCTCGCCGGACAGGCGGCGGGCCTGGTGCCGACACTGCACTTCGTGCCGCATTCCGGCCCGTTCGCCCGCGGCATACACCTGACGCTCCAGGCGACTCTCGCCGACGGTGTCACCGCGGCCGACGTTGCGGCGGCCTTCGACGCGAGTTACGCGGGCGCGCCGTTCATCGAAGTCATCAAGGGCACGCCGAAACTGAAGGACGTCGTCGCGAGCAACCGGGCGTGCATCGGGTACGCCGTCGCCGGCGGCAGCGTCGCGGTGCTGTGCGCCATCGACAATCTCGTGAAAGGCGCAGCCGGCGGCGCCGTGCAATGGATGAACCGGCTCTGGGCGCTACCCGAGACGAGCGGGCTCGTAGCGCCCGCGCCGGGGTGGACGTGACGGCCGCGAACGCAAAGGAGGCGCAGGCGGACGCGCGGCAGACCGAGGCGCGGCACCTGCTGCCCGTGTACGGCCAGCTGCCGTTCACGCCGGTGCGCGGGGAAGGCTGCGAGGTCATCACCGCCGACGGGCGGCGCATCCTGGACCTGTACGGCGGCCATGCGGTCGCCGCGCTCGGTTACGGCCACCCGGCGCTGACAGCAGCCGTGCAGCGGCAGGCGGCCGAGCTGCTCTTCCAGAGCAACGCCGTGGCGCTCGCGGTGCGGGCCCGCGCCGCGGAGCTGCTCGCCTTGATCGCACCGCCGGGGCTCGACCGCGTGTTCCTCGTGAACTCGGGCGCGGAAGCGAACGAGAACGCGCTGCGCATGGCCTTCGTCGCGACGCGGCGCCAGCGCGTGCTCGCCATCGAGCATGGCTTTCACGGCCGCACCGCCGGCGCCGGCGCGGTGACATGGAACGCCGCGAAGTGGTACGCCTTCCCGCGTGCGCCATTCGAGGTGGGTTTCATTCCCCGTGACGATGCCGCTGCCGCCCGGGAGCTCATCGACGACACCGTGGCCGCCGTGATCTTCGAGCCCGTGCAGGGCGTCGCCGGCGCGTACGACCTCGATCCTGCATTCCTGCACGCACTCCGCGACGCGACCCTGGCGCACGGCGCGCTGCT
>DASUOE010000148.1:0-29429 GCA_036276805.1 Woeseiaceae bacterium
TCGTTCGTCGCGAATTCGTCATCGCAAGTCACGAAATGAATCCAACACCCACTCGCGCAGGATTTGCACGTTCTGCTCATGCCGTGCGGTCTCGTCGCAGACGAAGTAATAGCAATCACGCGTCAGGAGCTCGCTGTCGAACAGCGGCACGAGGCTCGACGACGAAAACCAGCGGTCGCTCAGCTGCGTCGGCACGAGCGCAGCCCCAAGTCCGCGCTCGGCGGCCCTTGCCACGGCGATCATGGAATCGAGCCGAACGACGTCCGTATCGCGCGGAAGCGTGATGCCCGACACGCGCTCCCATTGTTTCCACGCCTTCGGACGTGACTCGTGCACTACGATCGGGAACTTGCTGACGATACGGCCGGCACGCACCTTCACCGAATCGTAGAACTCGGGCGACCCGGCAGGTATCAGCCGCAGGGGAAACAGCTCGTCATGCGCGAGCCCGGACGGCGGCGAGCGGAAGACACGGATGGAAGCATGCGCGTTGCCAGGGTGCTTTTCCGCTGATTCGTCGCTGGTGTCGACGACGATGTCGAGGTCCGGGTGCAGCTTGCGGAATTCGACGAGCTTCGGCACGAACAGCTCGCTTGCGAAAAACGGCTGCACGGAGATGCGCAGCGTGCTGCGTGCGCGCTGCGCGCTGTGCGCCATCGCGACCGCGTCGAGCTGCCGGATGAGCGGGCGGACATCGTTGTAGAGGAGCTCGCCGTCCGACGTCAGGCTGATGTTGCGGCTGCCGCGCTCGAACAATTTCTTGCCGAGTTCCGTCTCCAGGTTGCGGATCTGGTGACTGACCGCCGAGGCGGTAATGAACAGGAGATCCGCCGCATCGCGGAAACTCTCGTGCTCGGCGGCCACGCAGAACGTGCGCAGGCCGCGTAGGGAGATGTTCTGGTTGTGGGATGCCATAACCCTTGTCAGCAACGGCGGGCCGTACAGTGCCGATACGCCCGTTTTCAGGGATGCGTGCAACGCTTATCGGTGCCCTGCAGGAACCGTACCAAGGAACCCGTTATGTTCCCGTGACTTAAGCTCAGCCCAGGTTATTGTTTTTAAAGGAAGTTACGTAAACGAGTGCGTCGCCTGCCTGCCGGCCTGCACCGAAATCGGGCGCTCCGGGCGAGCGCCCGCCCGCTTACAGGGCAAACGCGTCGCGCGTGAGGTTCTCCGCGCCGTCGGCCAGTACCCGCACGTCGTCCTCGATGCGAATCCCGCCGAACGGCCGCAGGCGCTCGACGCCCTGCCAGTTGACGTGCGTCTCCGCCGGCGTGCCGCGCAGGTTTTCAAGCAGCAGGTCGATGAAATAAAGACCTGGTTCGATCGTGACCACCATGTCCTCCTCGAGCACACGCGTAAGCCGGAGGTAAGGATGGCCGCTCGGCGGGTCGATGCGCGTACCGGTCGCGTTCGCGAGGAACCCGCCCACGTCGTGCACCTGAAGCCCGATCAAATGGCCGAGCCCGTGCGGCATGAAGGCCGACGTCACACCCGTGGCGAGGAGCGTGTCGGGCGATCCGGTGGCGAGTTCGGCGTCCACGAGCAGTGCGCCGAGCCGCCGGTGGGTCTCGATGTGCAGGTCGCGGAAATCGACGCCCGCCCGGACCCGCCCGACGACGGCCTGTTGCAGTTCGTCCATGGCCTCGATCAGCGCTCCGAAACCGGCGTCCCCGTTTGCCGCGTACGTGCGCGTGATGTCGGCGGCATAGCCATGCACCTGCGCGCCGGCGTCGATGAGAAAAGAACGGCGCTCGGCCGGCGCGTCGCGATCGCGCTCGGTGTAATGCAGGATCGCCCCATGCTCGTTCAGTGCGATGATGTTGCTGTAGGGCAGCTCGTTGTCCGTGTGGCCGACGGCCGCGCAGTAGCGCTGGTGGATGGCGAATTCGGAGAGTCCTTCGGAGAACGCCCGTTCGGCGGCGCGATGGCCCGCAACGCCGCGGCGCGCGGCGTGCCGCAGGCATTCGAGCTCGTAGGCCGTCTTTTGCCCGCGCGCGATGTGCAGGGCGTTGAGTGTCGTCCGGGGATTGACCCGCTCGATGCCGAACGCCTGCTCCGGGTTGCGGAGTTCGCCGATCAGGATGCACTTGTCGCGGTCGGGCGGCAGGTGGCGCGCCGCGTCGCCGGCATCGTGAATGACACGCACGTCGAAGTGCGCGGCCCAGTAGCCGCCCGGGTCGGCGGGCACGGCATGCCAGTAATCGCGCGGCTGGTAATACACGAGCACCGGCGTCTCGCCGGGGGTGTAGACGATGTAGGAATGCGGCAGGCCGGCAAGTGGGACCCACGCCAGGAAATGCGGGTTCGCGCGGAACGGATAGGGGTGGTCGTCGAGGAACGCGTATGCCGGCGCGCCCGAGAATACGACGGCGTGCAGCGCGCCGGCCTTCTGCAGTGCGACATCATGGCGCGCACGAACCGTGGCAATGTGCGCGGCGTAGAGTTCGGCGTAGCGTTCGGCGAGCGCGGGATCGCGCTCCGGGTCGGTCGCGGGCATGGGCACCATCATACCGGGCCGGCCGGATCCCGGCGAGAACCGGTAAGCCCACACTGTCCGTCGTTCGACGGCAGCCGTCCGGCCGCGCAGCGTCGAGCCTGTATTTTGGGGCGGGTTCTAGGCATCATTGCCCGTTCTCGCCAGCCAGGAACGGGAACAGTGACGAGGTATATTGCGGGCATCGTCGGCGCGGCGTGTCTGGCCGGAGGGAGCGGCATGGCGGCTGAGGTACACGGCTACGACCGGCTGACGGGTTTGCCGCACGCGTCGCGTTCCGTCGTCATCGCGCCGCACGGCATGGCGGCGACCAGCCAGCCGCTCGCGACCGGAATCGCGCTCGACATCCTGAAAGCCGGCGGCAGCGCGGTCGATGCAGCCATCGCGGCGAACGCCGCGCTCGGCCTCATGGAGCCGACCGGTTGCGGCATCGGCGGCGACCTGTTCGCCATCATCTGGGATGCCGGCGAGGGCGAACTGGTCGGGCTGAACGCGTCCGGGCGGGCCCCGGAACTCATGACGATCGAGTATTTCCGCGACCAGGGCCTCGACGCCATCCCGCCCTATGGCCCGCTGCCGGTCAGCGTCCCGGGAGCCGTCGACGGCTGGTTCGAGATGCACGACCGGTACGGCCGGCTGCCGATGGCGGAGGTGCTCGCACCGGCCATCGACTACGCGACGGACGGCTTTCCGGTGTCGGCGCTCATCGCCTGGTACCTGGAACAGAGCGGCGTGCGTCTCCGCGATTACCCGGGCTTCGTCGAGACGTACATGCCGGACGGGAGCATGCCCCGGGAAGGCGAGATGTTCCGGAACCCGCGGCTCGCGAAGACGTACGCCATGCTCGCCGACGGCGGCCGCGCCGCGTTCTACGAGGGCGAAATCGCGCGGCGCATCGACGCGTACATGCGCGAGCACGGCGGCTTGTTGCGCTACGAGGACCTTGCCCGGCACGAGTCGGAGTGGATCGAACCCGTCTCCACGTCCTACCGCGGCTGGGAGGTCTACGAACTGCCGCCGAACGGGCAGGGCATCGCCGCGCTGCAGATGCTGAACCTGCTCGAAGCTTACGACATCGCGGCCATGGGCTTCGGCAGCGCCGAGTACATACACACGTTCGTCGAGGCGAAAAAACTCGCGTTCGCGGACCGTGCGCGCTACTACGCCGACATGGATTTCGTCGACGTACCGGTGGCGAAGCTCATCTCGAAGCCCTATGCGGATGAGCGGCGCAAGCTCATCGACCCGAAGCGCGCGGCGGACGTCGTAAGCCCCGGGGACGCGGCGCTCGAGGACGGCGACACGATCTACCTCGCTGTCGCCGACAAGGACGGCAACATGGTGTCGCTCATCCAGAGCAACTACCGCGGCATGGGCTCGGGCATGACGCCCGGCGATCTCGGTTTCGTCCTGCAGGATCGCGCGGAGCTGTTCTCCCTCGATCCCTCCCATGCGAACGCCCTCGCGCCCGGCAAGCGCCCGTTCCACACGATCATCCCGGCGTTCGTCATGCAGGACGGCAAGCCGCTCATGAGCTTCGGCGTCATGGGCGGGCAGATGCAGCCGCTCGGGCATGTGCAGATCATCGTGAACATGGTGGACTTCGGCATGAACCTGCAGGAGGCGGGTGACGCGGCACGCATGAATCACATCGGATCGTCGCAGCCTACCGGCTCGGTCATGCAGGATGGGGGCGTCCTGCATCTCGAGAGCGGGTTCAGCGACGCGACGCGCCGGGCGCTCGCGGCGCTCGGCCACACCCTCGGGGAGCCCAACGGCAGCTTCGGCGGCTACCAGGCGATCCTGCGTGATCATGCGGAAGGCGTGTGGCACGGCGCGTCCGAGGTGCGCAAGGACGGGCAGGCCGCGGGTTACTAGCGCACATCCGGACTGGCGAACCACCGATCATGCCCGAGCGAACATGACCAAGTTACTATGACCCAGCGATTATGACAGGCGACATCTACCTGACCGGCATCACGACGACCGGCACGCCGCACATCGGCAACTACGTCGGCGCCATCCGCCCCGGCATCGCCGCAAGCCGCGACCCCGCCAAGAAAAACTTCTATTTTCTTGCAGATTATCATGCACTTGCGAAGAACGAGGATCCCGGCCGCATCAGCCGCTCGACGCTCGAGATCGCGGCAGCCTGGCTCGCGCTCGGACTCGACACGGCAAACGCGACGTTCTACCGGCAATCGGACATCCCGGAGATCCCGGAACTCACGTGGATCCTGACCAGCATGACGGCCAAGGGCCTCATGAACCGCGCGCATTCCTACAAGGCGGCGGTGCAGGCGAACGTCGACGGCGGCGCGGGCGATCCCGACAAGGGGATCACTATGGCGCTGTACAGCTACCCCATCCTCATGGCGGCGGACATCCTCATGTTCCGCGCGACGCGGGTGCCGGTGGGGCGCGACCAGAAGCAGCACGTCGAGATGGCGCGCGACATCGCGCAGCGCTTCAATCATCACTACGGCGACCTGTTCGTGCTGCCGGAGCCGGTGATCGAGGAGAACACGGCGGTGCTCGCGGGGCTCGACGGTCGCAAGATGTCGAAGAGCTACAACAACACCATCCCGCTGTTCGCGCCGGAGAAACGCCTGCGCAAGCTCATCATGAAGATCAAGACCAACAGCCTCGAGCCCGGCGAACCGAAGGATACCGAGGGCAGCACCTTGTTCGACGTCTACCGCGCCTTCGCTACGGAGGAAGAGGCGACGGCGATCGCCCGCCGCTATGCCGAGGGCATCGGCTGGGGCGACATGAAGCAGATCCTCTTCGAGTACATCGATGCCCGCATCGCGCCGGCGCGCGCGGAGTACGAGCGCCTGATGGCGGACCCGGCCATCGTCGAGGCCGAGCTCCGGAAGGGTGCGGAGCGTGCACGGGAAATCGCGACGCCGTATCTCGCCGAGATCCGGCACGCCATCGGCATTCGCCGCCTGGGCTGACGGTGGCCGGCGTCGAGTACAGCGTAAGCCCCGACGCGCTGGCCGCGCTCGCCGCGCTGCGCGAGGGCAACCGGCGCTTCGTGCAGAGCGAAACCACGCTCAAGATCACGGACGCGGACCGGCGTAATGCGGTCGACGGCCAGAACCCGGTGGCGGTCGTGCTCGGCTGCTCGGACTCCCGCGTGCCGACGGAAGTCGTGTTCGACCAGGGCGTCGGCGAACTGTTCGTGATTCGCGTCGCCGGCAATATCGTGCAGCCCTCGCAGATCGGCAGCGTCGAGTTCGCGGCGCAGAATTTCGGCACGCGCCTCGTCGTCGTGCTCGGCCACACGCATTGCGGTGCGATCGCCGCCACGGTGGACGAGCTCAAGCGCCCGGCCGAGAGCCAGTCACGCAACATCGCTTCCATAGTCAGCCGGATCCGCCCGTCCGTCGAGGACCTGCTCGGCACCGTCGCGGACCGCGAGGAACTCCTGCGCCAGGCAGTGCGGGCCAACGTTTGCTACTCGGCCAACGCCCTTCGTCACGGGTCCGACATCATCGAGTCGCTCGTGCGCGACGAGGGCCTCCTTATCGTCGGCGCGGAGTATTCGCTGACCACGGGCGTCGTCGACTTTTTCGACGGCGTGCCGGGCGACTGAACCGGACGCGCCGATGGCGCCGCCGTGGGCCCGAACCGTTCTCGCGACCGAGCGGCTTTCGCTGCGCTGGCTCACGCCTGAGGATGCCGCGTTCATGCTGCGGATCTGGAACGATCCGGCATTCCTGCGATACGTCGGCGATCGCGGCCTCAAGACCGTCGAGGATGCGCGGCTCGCGCTCGAAAGCGGGCCGCTCAAGCTGTACCGCGAATACGGCTACGGACCCTACGTGCTGGAGCGGGCCGGCGACGGGCCCATCGGGGTCTGCGGCCTGTTCCGCCGCGAAGGGCTGCCGGACCCGGACATCGGCTTCGCGCTCCTGCCCGAGTATTGCGGCAAGGGCTATGCCCGCGAGGCGGCCGACGCCGTGATGCGGCATGCGCGGGAGGACCTGGGCCTCGACCGGCTGACGGCCATCGTGGCGGCGGAAAACGAGCCCTCCGTCGCGCTGATCCGCCGGCTTGGCTTCAGCTATGAGAAAATGCTGCGCCTGCCGGGCGACGAACGCGAAGCCTGCCTTTTCGGCGTCGACTGGCAGCCCGGACCGACTCTTCCCGAGGGGTGACGTAATGGCGGCGCGGCGTTTCCCGTCCAAGGTCGACAGGTGGCTGGTGATCTTCATCGGGGCGGTTCTCGTCCTCGAGCTGTTCGTCGTCATATATATGATCCGCGCCGGGGCGGAACCGCTCATCGTGACCTTCGTGCTGATGGTGACCGTCGGCGTTTTCCTGTTCGTCGGACTCACGCTGTAGCGAACCTACTACGTCATCGACCAGCGCCACCTGCGCATTACCTGCGGCGTGTTCTTCTGGTCGATCCCGCTCAAGGACATCCACTCGGTCGAGCCGAGCCGGAGCCCGCTTTCGTCGCCGGCGCTCTCGCTCGACCGCCTGCGCATCCGCTACGGCAACGGCAAGTCGATCCTCGTGTCGCCGGCGGACAAGGCCCGGTTCGTGAAGGCCCTGGGGCTCGGGGAGGGCGGCAGGGACCGCGGCGGATGACGGGCGGGACGATCAGCTGGCGACAACTGCGCGAGTTTGCCGGCATCGAGGTGGACCGGTCCTTCGTCCTCGGCTGGTCCTACGACCGGGAGACACTCGTGGTCGACGCCGACGTCGAGCTCAGGCCCGAGCACCCGTTCTACGAGCCGCCGCGCCGCCGCGAGACAGCCTGCATGCGCGCGGCGAGTATCGAGTTCCCCTATTGCACGGGGCTCCGGCTAAACGGGCGTGCCGCCGGCGATGCGCTTCCCAGCATGGTCGCCGGCCTCGGTGCGGGCGCGATTCACGACCTCGTGCGCAAAGACGAGGGCGCCTACGTGCTGACCGGGGAGTTCGGCGCCGTGGAAATCGAGGCGGAACGCCCGCTGCTGCGGCTCCAAGGCGCGTGACGGCTCTGCCGTTGAGCAGCGAGCGGCGATCGTTCAGGATAGGGCGCAGCCCCGAGGCCGCGGCGCGGGCGCGGCCGGCGGTGTCGAGAGGACCTGGCCGCGGCGACTGCCGGTGCGGGGACGGACGACGAACATGACGGGCAGCGAGGGCGTTCATGGCCGAATGGATTGACCACCCGTGCGTGCAGCACAAGCTCGCCATCATTCGCGACGTCGAGACGGGCCATAAGCGCTTTCGCGAACTCGCCACCGAAATCACGATGTTCATCTGCTACGAGGCACTGAAGGGCCTGCCGACGCGCGAGGTGCGCGTGCAGACGCCGCTCGCCGAAGCTGCCTGCCGGAAGATCGACTCCGACATCGTCGTCGTGCCGATCCTGCGGGCCGGCATCGGCATGCTGGAGGGCATCCTGGAACTCGTGCCGACGGCCCGGGTGGGCTTCGTCGGTCTCTACCGCGACGAGAAGACGAAGGAGCCGGTGAGCTACTACCAGCGTTTCCCGCCGCAGATTCGCGGCGGCACCTGCATCATCGTCGACCCGATGCTCGCGACCGGAGGGTCCACAGTGGCCGCCATCGACCGACTGAAGGAAGGCGGGGCGCACCACATCGTGGTCGTGTGCATCGTCACCTGCCCCGAAGGTCTCGCCCGGGTGGAAGCGGCGCACCCGGACGTCACGGTCTACGCGGCCGCCATCGACGAACGCCTCGATGCGAACAAGTACATCGTGCCGGGCCTCGGCGACGCCGGCGACCGGCTGTACGGGACGTCGCACTGAGACCGAGCGCCGACATGGACACCGGCCGACCGACCGGAATCGCCGGAATCGCCGGGAATGCCGGCAGCACGCCGGATTTGACCAGCGACGCCGGCACCGCTCTGGCGCTCGCCGGGAGGAAGCACGCATGCCCGAACTGAAAACGCGGCCGACACAAGCGAGCGTGACGGCCTTCATCGACGCGATCGCCGATGGGCAACAGAGGAAAGACGCGCGCCGGATCGCAGCCATGATGCGGCGGGTTACCGGGAAGCGCGGCCGGATGTGGGGCACGAGCATCGTCGGGTTCGGCCGATATCGCTATTCCAACTCGGCCGGGCGCGACTTCGAATGGCTGCTCACGGGGTTTTCGCCCCGCAAGCAGGCCATGACCGTCTACCTTATGAGCGGCTGCGAAGATCTGGTCCTCCTGAACGAGCTCGGCCCGCACAAGACCGGCAAGTCCTGTCTTTACATCAAGCGGCTCGCCGACGTCGACGAGGCCGTTCTCGAAGCACTCGTCCGGGCCTCGGTCAGAACGATGCGCGAGCGTTACGCAACCGATTGAGCGGGACGGACAGTGCCACGCGGCGCAGGCGCGCCGTATCGGCCGGGTGAACTATGACGGACAGGAACCTGCAGCACAGCTTCAGCGGCGGACAGGTGGTTCTCGAAACCGCCGACGGCCCGGTCAGCTACGATTCGAAACTGCTGATCGCCGCCACCCTGATCTTCATCGCCAAGGGCAGCGGGCGCATCGAACCGCAGGAGTCCGGCGTCATGCTGGAGCTGCTCCGCGAGTACTGCGGCGCAACCGGCGCCGAGGGTCTCGACCTGCTGACGCAGGCGATCACCGAGCTGGCCGAGCGCCCGACGCTGCAGGCGGCGCTCGCGACCTTCGCGCGCAGTCTGCCCGACCCCGGCAAGGAGGACCTGGCCTACATGGCGCTCCGGGTCATCGCGGCGGACGGCAGGCGCGAGGCCGCCGAAATGGCGCAGTTTCGCGCGGCCGTCGAGGCGGCCGGAATACACCCTGAGATCGTGCACCGGGCGTTCGACCGCTTCTTCGCCGAAACCATGCCGGACCCGCCGGAATAGGCCGAAACAGGGACCGAACTCGGCAGGACCGAACTGGGGACAGGCAGGATGCAGGCGACGATCCGGAATTTCCTGAAGCTCGAGTCAGCGGGCGGCATCCTGCTCATGGGCGCCGCCGCCCTCGCGATCCTGGTTGCGAACACGCCGCTGGCGCGCTACTACGACCTGCTCCTGCAGGTACCGGTCGAAATCCGGGTCGGCGCCTTCCAGATCGCGAAGCCGCTCGTACTCTGGGTCAACGACGGGTTGATGGCCGTCTTCTTCTTCGCGATCGGACTGGAACTCAAGCGTGAACTGCTGGAAGGAGAGCTGTCGCGCCCGGCCGACGTGCTCCTGCCGGCCGTCGGCGCCGTCGGCGGCATCGTCGTGCCCGTCGGCATCTACGTGGCGTTCAACGCCGGCGATGCCGCGGCGTTGCGCGGTTGGGCCATCCCCGCCGCAACCGACATAGCGTTCGCCCTCGGCATTCTGCTGTTGCTCGGGAACCGGGTGCCCGTCGCGCTCAAGATCTTCCTGGTCTCGCTCGCGATCTTCGACGACATCGGCGCCATCGTCATCATCGCTCTGTTCTATTCGGCGAGCCTCTCCGCGTTGGCATTGTCGGTTGCCGGGGCCTGCCTCCTGGTTCTCTCAATCATGGCGTGGCGCCGCGTCGGGTCGATCTCGGCCTATATCGCGGTCGGTATCGTCATGTGGGCCGCAGTCCTCAAGTCGGGCGTGCATGCAACGCTGGCCGGCGTCGCGCTGGCGGCATTCATTCCCATGCGCGACCAGTCCCAGCCCGGGCGCTCGCCGCTCAAGGACCTGGAAGGCGACCTGCACAGCGTCGTCGCGTTCGGCGTCCTGCCGCTGTTCGCTTTCGCGAATGCCGGCGTGTCGCTGGCCGGCACCGGCTGGTCTGAGCTGGCGCATCCGGTACCCCTCGGCATCGCGGCGGGACTCTTCATAGGGAAACAGCTCGGCGTATTCCTCTTCTGCGCGGTGGCAATCCGCCTCGGCGCCCGACTGCCGGAAGGCTCGAGCTGGGCGGGGCTCTACGGGGTGTCGGTGCTCGCGGGCGTCGGGTTCACGATGAGCCTTTTCATCGCCGGCCTCGCCTTCGAGGGGCGGCCGCAGGACGCGTCGATGTTGTTCGACGAACGCTTAGGCATTTTGCTCGGCTCGCTCGCCTCGGGCGTCGCCGGCTACGCGATCCTCCGGCTGGCGTTGCCGGGGCGAGGTCGGGACAAGGAAGACGCCGCCCGCGCTGTTGCCGGCGTTCGCTAGCCGCTCCCGGACAGCGACTCCCGCAGCGCTTCGAGCTCGGCCCAGCGCTCGATGCGCGATTCCAGCGCGGCTTCCCGGGTTTTGAGGTCGGCCAGCGCTTCTCGAACCGAGCCGGCACCCTGTTGGTAGAGGGCGGGATCGGCGATGGCGGCCTGCAACGCGCGCACCTGCCGCTCGAGTTCGTCGATCTCCGCCGGCAAGGCGTCGAGCTCGCGCTGGTCCAAGTAACTCAGCTTGGTGCGAGCGGTACTCCGTCGCCGGGACTCCGGCCCGGAGCCGTCCGTGCCGCCGCCCGCCGCCGGCGAATCGCGCTCGGTCAGGCTGTGCCCCTGGCGCAGCCAGTCGCTGTATCCGCCGACGTACTCCCCGATCCGGCCGTTTTCCTCGAACACGATGGTGCTGGTCACCACGTTGTCGAGGAACGTCCGGTCGTGGCTGACGACGATGAGCGTGCCCTGGTAGTCGCACAGCCTTTGTTCGAGGACCTCGAGCGTCTCGATGTCGAGGTCGTTCGTCGGCTCGTCCAGCACGAGCAGGTTTGCAGGCCGCGTAAACAGCTTCGCGAGGATCACGCGGTTGCGTTCCCCGCCGGAGAGTGCCTTGACCGGCGTCATCGATCGCTTGGGGCTGAACAGGAAACCCTTGAGATAGCCGACGACGTGCCGGTCCTTGCCGTTCAGCTTGATGTACGTCCTGCCCTCGGCGACGTTGTACGCAACGGATTTCTCCGGATCGAGGGCCTGTCGCAACTGGTCGAAATAGCCGATTTCGAGGTTCGTGCCGAACTTGATGGTTCCGGATTGCGGCGTGAGGTCACCGAGCAGCAGGCGCAGCAGCGTGGTCTTGCCGACGCCGTTGTTGCCGATGAGACCGATGCGGTCCCCGCGCATGATCCGTATCGAAAACTGTTCGATCAGCGGTTCGCCCGCTGCGTACCGGAACGTGACGTTCTTTGCCCGCACGACCTTGCGGCCGGACCGCTCCGCTTCCTCGATATGGATGCGTGCCGTCGGTTCGCGCGACAGCCGCTCCGCGCGCGCCGCACGCATTCTCTCGAGGGCCCGCACGCGGCCTTCGTTGCGGGTTCGGCGCGCCTTGATGCCCTGGCGGATCCAGGCTTCCTCCTGCTCGAGCGTCCTGTCGAAACGGGCATTCGCCCGGGTTTCGTCCTCGAGCAGTTCCTCCTTTCTTCTCATGTAGTTTTCGAAATTGCCCGGCCAGCTCGTCAACCGTCCGCGATCGATCTCGAGGATGCGGGTCGCCAGGCGCTCGAGGAAGGTCCGGTCATGCGTGATGAACAGGACGCTGCCGGCGAAGTTGTAAACGCGGTCCTCGAGCCACTTGATGGTCGCAATGTCGAGGTGGTTCGTCGGTTCGTCGAGCAGCAGCAAGTCGGGGTTCTGCACGAGTGCGCGGGCGAGGGCGACCCGCCGCCGCCAGCCGCCGGACAGCTCCGCCATCGATTTGTCGGCCGGCAGGTCGAGCTCCGTCAGGGTGGTGTCGACGGAGAGCTCGAGGTTCCATGCATCCCGGGCGTCGATCTGTGCCTGCAACGCCTCGAGTTCGCGAAGGACACTGCCGTCCGGCTCCAGGGCCGACAGCCGACGGTACCGGTCGAGCAGGGATTCGAGGTGCGTCAGCCCCGAGCGTACGACCTCGCGCACGCCGAGGCCCATGGCCTCGGGCAGGTCCTGGGCAAGCTGGCTGATCGTGAGTCCCGCCTTGCGGGTGATGTCGCCGCGGTCGGGCTCGATTTCACCGGCGATGAGCCGGAGCGTGGTCGATTTGCCCGCGCCGTTGCGCCCGATCAGGCAGACGCGCTCGCCCGGCTCGATCGAGAGACTCGCCTCGGCGAGGATTTTCTGCTCGCCGATCTCGAGTGAGACGTCGTCGAAACGGATGAGGGACATGGGGTGTGGGATCCGGGACGGCCGGGACGGCCGTGCAACGTGCAACGTGCGACGTGCAACGTGCAACGTGCGCGATGATACCCGCCGGCGCCGTCCCCGAATACACTCGGCCCATGACGCCTGCAGGCAATTATCCCGTGACCGAAGAAAGAATGATCGACCTCGAAACCCGGCTGGCCCACCAGGACCAGGCGCTCGCCCTGCTGAACGACGCCGTCATCCGGCAACAGGACCTGCTCGCGAAGCTCGAGCGCCTGTGCGCCGCGCTGGCCGAACGGGTGGCTGCCGTGGACGCAGCGCTCGGCGACGGCCGGGGGCGGGAGGAGCCGCCGCCGCACTACTGAGTCGTCGGTCTCTGGGGCGCCCGCACCCGTTCACGTATAGTTGCGTCCAGCCGGGGGAGCGGAGGGACACATGGCGACGCAGAGACCCACATTCGTCGTGGCGGCATGGTTGTGCGCGGCACTCTTGCCGTGGACGGCGCGGACCGAGGACGCCTATGTCCCGGACAGCCTCGAGGAATGGCGGGCGTGGGTGCTCGAGGATCGGCAGTACCTCGGCTGTCCGCGGTACTTCGACCGAGCCGGGTCGGAGGCCGGCGATCATGTCTGCGTCTGGCCGGCCGCGCTCGCACTCGACATCCACGCCGGCGGCGGGAGTTTCGCCCAGCGCTGGCTCGTGAGCGCCGGCAGCGCGTGGCTGCCGCTGCCGGGCGACACCGATCACTGGCCGGAGGCGGTCACCGCCAACGGCGAGCGGCTCCCGGTCGTGCTGCACGAGGGCGCGCCGAGCGTCCGGCTCGGTGCCGGGACCTGGCGACTGGCCGGCCGCTTCGAATGGACCGAGCGCCCCGGCGTGCTGCGCGTGCCGCCAGAGAACGGCCTCTTGAACCTGGTCGTCGACGGCCAGGCCATCGCCCGGCCCGTCGTGAACCAGAGCGGCGTCTTCCTCGGCGACAGCGGCCGCGAGGAGAAGGCGGCGGACACGATCGATGCCGCCGTCTACCGCCTCGTTGCCGACGACGCGCCGCTATTCCTGGTGACCCGCCTCAAGATCGACGTTGCCGGGGCGGTGCGGGAAGTGACCTTCGGTCCGCTCCTCCCCGGCGACTACGTGCCGCAGAACCTGTCGAGCGCACTGCCCGTCCGCCTCGAATCCGACGGGCGGCTGCGGGCCCAGGTCCGGCCCGGATCCTTCGAGGTGACGCTGGTTGCCAGGGCGCCCGGGGTCGAGACGGCCGTTCCGGTCCCGGCGGGCCGCGACAACCTGCCGGACGAGGAGATCTGGAGTTTTCAGGCGAACGATCGCCTCCGGGTCGCCGCGCCGGCCGGCGCAATGCCGGTCGACCCGGACCAGGCGGACGTGCCCGCGGAATGGTCCGGCCTGCCGGCGTTCCGGCTGGTGCCGGGCGAAGCGCTCGAAATCGTGGAGCGGAGCCGCGGGCAGACGCCGGTCGGGAACGACCTCGCCCTCTCGCGCGAGCTGTGGCTCGACTTCAACGGCGGCGGACTGACGGTCCGGGACTGGGTGACCGGCCGGATGCGCGAGGGCTGGCGACTCGACATGCATCCGCCGTACACGCTCGAAAGCGCCTCGGAGGACGGCGACAACCTGCTCGTGACGGCCGGCGATGAGCCCGGCTCGACCGGCGTCGAGATACGCCGGACCGACGTCGACCTCGAAGCCACCGCGCGCAGCGACGCCGTCCGGAGCCTTCCCGTCACCGGCTGGGAGGCACGCTTCGCGACCGTCGACGCGACCCTGTACCTGCCGCCCGGTAACCTCCTGCTCGCGGCGCCCGGGGCGGACGCGGCCGTCGGCAGCTGGACGAACCGCTGGCAGCTGCTCGACTTTTTCCTCGTGTTGATCATAACGATCGCATCCTTGCGCCTGTTTGGCCGCGCCGGCGGCCTGCTGGCCTTCGCGGCCCTGGTACTCTGCTTCCATGAGTACGGCGCGCCGACGTGGTTATGGCTGAACCTGCTGATCGCGGTCGCGCTCCTGCGCGTCGCACCGGCGAGCGGGCGACTGCGGATCGCGACCCGCGGGTATGCCGCGTTCGCTGTCATACTCCTCGCCTTCGCGCTGGTGCCGTTCGTCGCGGGCCAGTTGCGCATAGCCATTTACCCGCAGCTCGAGCCGCAGGCGAACGTCTATTCCGCGTGGGAACCGGCAGCCCCACCCGCCGCATTGGAAGTGACCAGCACCGAGGGCTACGCGGCCGACGAAGCGGCGGACGCCGACCGGCGGCAACCGGCAGCCATTGAAGAAGTCGTCGTGACCGGCGTGCGAAGCGCAAGCGCCGTCGATTTTCCACGCTATGCGCCGAACGCCATCGTGCAGACCGGGCCCGGCATCCCGGACTGGCAGTGGAACAGCGCGGAGCTCACCTGGAACGGGCCGGTGGAGCCCGGGCAGTCGCTCCGCCTCATCGTCGTACCGCGCTGGGCGGTCGCCCTGCTGCGCATTGCGGAAGTGGGGCTACTGCTGGCCTTCGCGGCCGTGATACTGGTCCGCACGGGCGGCGGCACGAGCGCCTGGCCGCGGATCGCGAGGCGCACCGGGCATGCGGCTGCCGCAGCCGTCCTCGCGGGCGTCTTCCTCGTAAATCCCGACGTGGCCGGCGCCCGGGCGCCGGCGCCCGAGCTTCTTCACGAACTGGAACGGCGGCTGACCCGCGCTCCGGACTGCGCGCCCCGCTGCGCGGAAATCGCGCAGGCCACGGTCCGCATCGAGGGGAACGGCGTGACCCTGCTGCTCTCGATCGAAGCCCTCGCAGACGTCGCCGTCCCGATGCCGGGCACGGCGGGCGGCTGGCGACCCGATGCCGTAGAACTCGACGTTGCGGCGGCCGAGGTCCTGCGCGCCGCGAACGAGCGCCTCTGGGTGCGCGTGCCGGCGGGCCGTCACGCCGTGCGGCTCTCCGGCACGGCCGGTGACGCCGACAGCCTGGAGATCGCGTTCCCGGCCCCGCCCAGGGTCGTCGAGGTCGTAGCGAACGGCTGGTCCGTGGCGGGCCTCGAGGACAGGCGTCTCGTGTCAGGAGCGCTGCAGTTCTCGCGGCAGCGCGAGGCAGCCGCCGAATCACCCGCTCGCTGGGAAAGCAGCCGGTTCCCGTCGTTCGCGGAAGTCGAGCGGACTCTCGACATGGGCCTCGACTGGACGGTGTCGACGTCGGTGCGGCGCATCGCGCCGGAAGAGGGTGCGCTCACCCTCCGAATTCCACTGCTGCCCGGCGAATCCGTGCTGTCCGAGCAACTGCCGGTGGCGGAAGGCGAAATTCTGGTGTCGATGGCGCCGGGTCAGAACGAGGTGAGCTGGGCATCCCGATTGCCGCGCACGTCGCCCCTGACCCTGGCGGCCGACGACAAGCCGTGGAAGGAAATCTGGCGGGTGAGGTCGGGCAGCGTCTGGGGCGTCGACTTCGAGGGTGTGCCGGAAAGCGTCGGCAGCGGTGCGGAATCCGGCGTGCGCAGCGCCGAATTTCACCCGCGGGAAGGCGAACGGCTCACCATCAGCGCCACCCGGCCCGAGCCCGTTGCCGGGGACACCCTCGCGATCGATGCCGTCCGGCTCAGGATCGACCAGGGCGAGCACTCCCGCAATGGCCGCGTGGCCTTCGACTACCGGAGCACGCGCGGCGCGCAGCACGTCCTCACCCTGCCGGCGAGTGCGGAACTGCTGCGGGTCGGGATCGACGGGGAGACCGAACCGCTGCGTATCGAGGAAGGCGCCGTCACGCTGCCGGTATTGCCGGGCGAACACAGTGTCGAGGTCGAGTGGCGTGACGGCACACCAGCCGGCGTCGTCACACGCGTGCCCGAGGTCGATCTCGGCGCACCCGCCGGCAACCTCGAACTCGAGTTGCAGCTTCCGGCCAGCCGCTGGCTGCTGCTGACCCGCGGCCCCACCCTCGGGCCGTCGGTTCTGTACTGGTCGGAACTTGCAGCCCTCGTGCTGTTCGCCTTCCTGTTGTCCCGCATCGAGTGGACACCGCTCCGCTTCCGCCACTGGCTGCTGCTCGGCCTCGGCTTTTCGACGTTCAACTGGGCGGTGCCGGCCCTGGTCGCGGCCTGGCTCATCGCGACCGGTGCGAGGGAACGCTGGCGCCGGCCCTTGCCGCGCCGCGCCTACAATGCGCTGCAGGTCGGCCTTGCACTGCTGACGTTCGCGGCGCTCGTGGCCATCGTTGTGAGCCTGCCAGCCGGCCTGCTCGGGTCGCCGGACATGCACGTCACGGGCAACGACTCGACGCGGGGCGTGCTCAGGTGGTTTGGCGACCGCAGTGCGGGCATGACGCCGGCGGCGAGTGCCTGGTCCGTTCCCCTCTGGGTTTACAAGGCCCTGATTCTCGCGTGGGCTTTGTGGCTCAGCCTGGCGCTGATACGCTGGCTGCCCTGGGCGTGGCGGGTACTTGCACATGACGGCTATTTCGCCGGAAAAGACGCCGAACGTGTCCCGGGCGCCTGATTCCGCGGCAGGCGCAATCCGGGACGGGCGCGGGCACTTCGGCGCCGGCGCATTGGCCTGGGCGGCGATCTTCGCGGGCGTGCTGTCCTGGTCGGCGATCCGGCCCCACGACTACCCGACCTGGGCGCTCGAGGTGCTGCCCGCGGTGATCGCCGCCGTGCTGCTCGCGCTCACGCGGCGCCGGTTTCCGCTGACGCCGCTCCTGTACGCGCTGATCCTCGCGCACTGCGTGATCCTCATTGTCGGCGGGCACTACACTTACGCCGAGGTGCCCCTCGGCGACTGGGTCCGCGAGGCCTTCGGGCAGTCCCGCAACAACTACGACAAGCTCGGCCACCTGGCGCAGGGCTTCGTGCCCGCGCTCGTCGCCAGGGAACTCGCCGTCCGGCTGGACATCTTCCGTTCGCGGGCATGGATGAATTTTTTCATCGTGGGACTGTGCCTCGGCATCAGCGCGTTCTACGAACTGATCGAGTGGTGGGTCGCGCTCCTGTCCGAGGAAGCAGCGGACGCGTTTCTCGGCACGCAGGGTTATGTCTGGGACACGCAGTCCGACATGTTCCTCGCACTCATCGGCGCCGTCCTCGCGCTGGCGGCCCTCGGTCGGTTGCAGGACCGGCAGATCGCGCGGCTGCGGCGGTAGCAGTTGCCTCGGATGCGCACGATCGCCCGGTTCGTGCGAGGGCGCCGATTGGGGTTGGCGGCGGTCTGCGTGGTCGCCGCGTGGCCGGCGTGCGCGAGGGACTGCGTCGTGCTGCTGCACGGCCTCATCCGCTCCCCCGCGTCTATGGAAACCATGCAGGAGGCGCTGGAATCGGCGGGGTACGCCACCGTCAATGTCGACTATCCGTCCCGCGACGAAACCATCGAGGTCCTGGCGCCGGCTGCAGTCGACGCGGGGCTCACCGGTTGTCGCGCAACGCCGGGCGTCGCGACGGTGCACTTCGTCACGCACTCGCTCGGCGGCATCCTGCTGCGCTATTACCTGGTACGGAACGAGATTCCCGAACTCGGCCGCGTCGTGATGCTCGGCCCGCCGAACCAGGGAAGCCTTGCAGCCGACCGCATGCGCGACGTTCCGGGCTACGACTGGATCAACGGGCCGGTGGGCCGCCAGCTGGGCAAGGGCGAGGAGAGCGTCCCGCTCAGCCTGCCGCCGGCCGACTTCGAATTGGGCGTCATCGCCGGCAATCGCACGATCGATCCCGTCACGTCGGCGTTCCTGCCCGACCCGGACGACGGCCGCGTTTCGGTCGCGGACACGAAGCTCGAAGGGATGGCGGACTTCGTCGTCGTAGAACATTCACACGCGTTCATGATGCGCATGCGCCGGCCGATCGAGCTCACGCTGCGCTTTCTCGCGACCGGCCGCTTTGCCGCCGACCCTGGCAGCGTCGATGAGTGACACCCGACTGCGTTGCGCGTTCCTGGTGATGGACGACGAGTCCGCCTTCGTCACCGACTACCGCCCCGGCATCCCGCCGCTCGAAGCCCGGGGATGGCGCGTCGACTGCGTCCCCTGGCGGCGCCCGGACGTCGACTGGGCCGACTGGCATGCCGTCTACATCGGCGCGCCCTGGGATTACACGGACGATCCGGCGCGCTTCCTCGCGGTGCTCGCCGCGATCGATGCCGCGGGCGCCGTGCTCGTGAACCCGCTCGCGCTCGTGCACTGGAATCTCGACAAGCGCTACCTTTACGAGCTCGAGGCAAAAGGTGCCGCGATCGTCCCGACTACCTGGTATGCGCGCTTCGTCGACGCCGATCCCGCGCGGTGGTTCGACGAGCATGGGACCGACCGCATCGTCATCAAGCCACGCGTCGGCGCCAATGCCGCCGACACGTTCGTGCTCGAGCGGCCGCCGGCGGCGCCCGTCCTGCGGCAGCTCGCGGGGCTGTTTGCCGAGCGCCCGTTCCTCATCCAGCCCTTTCTCGCGTCGATACGCGATCCCGGCGAGTACTCGCTCTTCTACCTCGGCGGCGCGCTCAGCCACGCCATCCGCAAGGTGCCGAAACCCGGCGACTTCCGCGTCCAGGAGGAACACGGCGCGGAGATCCTGGCGGCCGAGCCGGACGCGGAACTCCGCTCGGCCGGTGAGCGGGTCATGGCGCTCGTCGCGCCGGCGCCGGCGTACGCGCGCGCGGATTTCGTCCCGGGCGTCGACGGCCGCTGGCTGCTCATGGAACTGGAACTCGTCGAGCCGTCCCTGTACCTGCGGATGCACCGGGACGCGCCGGCGCGCTTTGCACAGGCGATCGACGAGTACGCCCGGTCCCGGCTGGGGAGGGCGGCCGACCGGCAGTAACCGGGTGGCGGCTTACGCGGCCTTGCGTTTCAGGAGCGGCTTCAGGTAAGCCCCGGTAAACGAGGCCTTGTTGGCCGCCACGGTTTCCGGGGTGCCGGTGGCAACGACCCTGCCGCCGCCGTCGCCGCCTTCCGGGCCGAGGTCGACGATCCAGTCGGCGGTCTTGATCACGTCGAGGTTGTGCTCGATTACCACTACCGTGTTGCCGCGGTCGCGCAGCCGGTGCAGCACGCCGAGCAGCTGCTCGATGTCCTGGAAATGCAACCCGGTGGTCGGTTCGTCGAGGATGTAGAGCGTGTTGCCGGTGTCCCGCTTCGACAACTCCTTCGCGAGCTTGACGCGTTGCGCTTCGCCTCCCGACAGGGTCGTGGCGTTCTGGCCGAGCCGGATGTACGACAGGCCGACATCCATCAGCGTCTCGAGCTTCCTGGCCACGACCGGCACGTTGGCGAAGAACCCGAAGGCATCCTCCACCGTCATCTCGAGGACTTCATGGATGTTCCTGCCCTTGTAACGTATCTCGAGCGTCTCCCGGTTGTAACGCTGCCCGCGGCAGACGTCGCACGGGACGTACACGTCCGGCAGGAAGTGCATTTCCACCTTGATGACGCCGTCGCCCTGGCAGGCTTCGCAGCGCCCGCCTTTCACGTTGAAACTGAATCGTCCCGGCTGGTACCCGCGCGACCGGGCTTCCTGGGTGCCCGCGAACAACTCCCGGATCGGCGTGAACAAACCGCTGTAGGTTGCCGGATTGGAGCGCGGCGTGCGGCCGATCGGGCTCTGGCTGATGTCGATGACCCTGTCGATGGCGCCGAGTCCGCGGATTGCGTCGTGCGGCGCGGCATTTCTGCTGGTCCGGTTGAGGACATCGGCGACGGCTTTGTAAAGCGTATCGTTGACGAGCGTCGACTTGCCGGACCCGCTGACGCCCGTTACGCAGGTCATGAGACCCACCGGGATGGCGACGTCGATGCCCTTCAGGTTGTTGCCACGCGCGCCAACCAGTTCGATCTGGCGCTTCGGGTCCGCCTTCGTCCGCGTCTTCGGCACCGCGATGGTGCGCCTGCCGGACAGGTACTGGCCGGTCAGGGACTGCGGATTGCGGCGTATGTCGTCCGGCGTGCCGGCCGCGACCACGCGACCGCCGTGCACACCCGCGCCGGGGCCGAGATCGACGACGTGGTCGGCCGCGAGTATCGCGTCCTCGTCGTGTTCCACGACGATCACGGTGTTCCCGATGTCGCGGAGGTGCGTCAACGTACTCAGCAGTCGCGCGTTGTCTCGCTGGTGCAGCCCGATCGACGGCTCGTCGAGTATGTACATGACGCCGACCAGTCCGGAGCCGATCTGGCTCGCAAGGCGGATGCGCTGCGCCTCGCCGCCGGACAGGGTCTCCGCCGAGCGGTCGAGCGACAGGTAATCGAGTCCCACGTCCGACAGAAAGCCCAGCCGCTCGCTGATTTCCTTTACGATCTTGTCGGCGATCGTCGCCCGCCAGCCCTCGAGGCGCAGGCCACGGAAGAATTCGTGCACGTCTCCGACCGACATCTGCGTAACGTCCGGCAGCGAGCGGTCGGTGACGAAGACGTTGCGCGCCGCCCGGTTCAGGCGCGTGCCCTCGCATTCCGGGCAGGGGCGGCTGTTCAGGTACTTGGCAAGCTCTTCGCGCACGGCGCCCGATTCCGTTTCGCGGTAGCGCCGCTCGAGGTTCGGGATGACGCCTTCGAAGCGGTGCAGTTTCTTCACCTGCATGCCGCGCGCGTTCGAGTAGTTGAACTCGATCTTGTCCTTGCCGCTGCCGTACAGGACGATGTCCTGCAGCTTGCGGCTGAGTTCGCGGAACGGCCGCTCGATGTCGAACCGGTAATGCGCCGCGAGACTCTGGATCATCTGGTAGTAGTAGGTCGTCCTCCGGTCCCAGCCGCGGATCGCGCCGCCGGCGAGCGACAGCGACGGGTTGACGACGACGCGCGCAGGATCGAAAAACTGCTTTACCCCGAGACCGTCGCAGCTCGGGCATGCCCCGGACGGATTGTTGAACGAGAACAGGCGGGGCTCGAGTTCCGTCAGGCTGTAGCCGCATACGTTGCAGGCGAAGCGATCGGAGAACACCAGCTCCTCGCGAGCCGATTCGTCCATCCACGCGACCTTCGCGACGCCGTCGGCGAGCCGCAATGCGGTTTCGAACGACTCGGCCAGCCGCAGCCGCAGGTCGTCCTTCACGCGGAACCGGTCGACGATGGCTTCGATCGTGTGTTTTCGGCGCAGGTCGAGTTTCGGCGGCTGGTCGAGCTCGTAAACCTCGCCGTCGATGCGCGCACGTACGAAGCCCTGGGCCATCAGGTCCTGCATGAGCGCCACGTGCTCGCCTTTGCGGTCATCGACGACCGGCGCGAGCAGCATGAGCCTGGTGCCCTCCGGCAGTGCGAGCACCGTGTCCACCATCTGGCTCACGGTCTGGGCCTCGAGCGTCGTGCCGTGCTCGGGGCAGCGCGGCGTACCGGCGCGCGCATACAGCAGGCGCAGGTAGTCGTAGATCTCGGTTACCGTGCCGACGGTCGACCGCGGGTTGTGCGAGGTCGACTTCTGCTCGATCGAAATCGCGGGCGACAGCCCGTCGATGTGGTCGATATCCGGCTTCTCCATCATCGAGAGGAACTGCCGCGCGTAGGCGGAGAGCGACTCCACGTAACGCCGCTGGCCCTCCGCGTAGATCGTGTCGAAGGCCAGCGACGACTTGCCGGAACCAGAAAGCCCGGTGAAGACGATCAGCTTGTCGCGGGGCAGCGATACGTCGATATTCTGCAGGTTGTGGGTGCGCGCGCCGCGCACGTCGATTGTTTTTCCGGTGGCTTCCATGGCTGGCAAATCTGTGGGGCTCGCAAATCGGTGGCGGCCCCTGCGTGCGGAGCCAACGGGTAACGCCGGTCAAGGCGCGGGGACGAACCTGCTAATATACGCCGCCCGTCGACACCCGCGCAAAGCCATGCACACCGACCACCACCGGTCCCGGATGTTCCATCCTGACGCTGCCGTCGCAGTTCCTGGCGGTGCGCCGACGCATGCGGGCCACGGCGCCAGCAACGGAGTACACGGGGCGCGGGATCCCCTGGCGGCCCCGCCCCTGCATGTGTAGGTTCCGGAAGCGGCCATGATCGAGGAACCAGCGAGTCCGGGAATTGCGGCGGCCGTTGTGCCGGTCGCGCTCTCGCCTGCCGAGCGGCGGGCGGTGACGTTGCTGACCGCCGTGTCCATGTTGCGCATGCTCGGCCTGTTCTCGCTGCTGCCCGTGTTGTCGGTGTACGCGGCCGGGCTCGATGGCGCGACACCGCTCCTCATCGGGCTTGCCGTCGGTGCGTACGGCCTCACGCAGGCGGGCCTGCAACTCCCGCTCGGTGCCTTGTCCGACCGGGTAGGACGCAAGCCGGTCATCGTCGGCGGACTCGTCGTGTTCGCCGCCGGCTGTGCCGTGGCGGCAACGAGCGATACGGTTGCCGGGGTCATCGCCGGCCGGCTCCTGCAGGGCGCCGGAGCCATCGCGGCGACGCTCACCGCGCTGCTCGCCGACACGACGCGGGCTGTCGTGCGTACCCGCGCGATGGCGGTACTCGGTATCGGGATCGGCGCATCCTTCGTCGTAGCGATGGTGTTCGGGCCCTGGTTTGCGGCGCATTTCGGCGTGCCGGCCCTGTTCGGGTTCGGCATCGTGGCCGCCGTCCTCGCGTGCGGCATGCTGCTCGCCGTGCCGGCGGGCCCGCCGGCGCCGCGCGCTTCGGGCGAACTGCGGCGGGCCTTGCGGCCGGACCTGCTCCGGATCGATACGTACGTCTTCCTGCTGCACGCAATCCTGACTGCGAGCTTCGTGGCATTGCCGTTCGTGCTCGGGACGCGTCTCGCCCTGCCGGTCACCAGTCACTGGCAGCTGTACGTCGGTGCGATCGCGGTGTCGCTTGCCGGCACGATCCCGCTGATCCTCGCCGACGAACGCCGGGGTCGTGGTCGCACGCTGGCGCTCGCGGTGTCCTGCATTCTCGCCGGCGAATTGCTGCTGGCGTTCGCCGCGTTCGCGACGGTCAGCGTCTTCGTCGCGCTGTCGCTGTTTTTCGCGGGCTTCAATTTTCTCGAAGCGAGCCTGCCGGCTCGCCTGTCGACGCTCGCCGATGCAAATGCCCGCGGTGCGTCGCTCGGCGTATATTCGAGCGCGCAGTTCTTAGGCGCCTTCGCCGGCGGGTTGCTCGGTGGCCGCCTCATCAGCGACGGCAGCTCCGCCGCGGTGTTCTTCGCCTGCGCGCTCTTGGCCGGCATCTGGCTTGCAATCCTGGGCTTCTCCCGCCGCTGAGCGCTCTGCCGAACGCGGGCTTGAAAGCCGACGCGGGGATACCCATCCTCTGAACTCACCGGTCACAACCGCGGGCTCGTCATGACCCACCGCATAGCCACGACGGCGGCAGCAATCGCGCTCGTCCTTTCCGGGTGCGTCGGCATCCCCGACGGCGTCACCGCCGTCACGGGCTTCGACCCGGAGCGCTACCTCGGAACCTGGTACGAAATCGCGCGTCTCGACCACCGCTTCGAGCGGGGCCTGTCCGACGTGACCGCCACCTATTCGCGACGTGACGACGGCGGCCTCGCGGTCGTGAATCGCGGGTACAACACGTCTGCGGGCGAATGGGAGGAGGCGGTCGGCAAGGCGTACTTCGTCGCCGAGCCGGACGTGGCGCGGCTCAAGGTGTCATTCTTCGGGCCGTTCTATGGTGCCTATAACGTCGTTCGCCTGGGTGATGCGTACGACTGGTCGATGGTCGTCGGGCCCGATCGCTCCTACCTGTGGATCCTGGCCAGGCAGCCGACGCTGGACCCGGCGACCCGCGACCGGCTGGTAAGGACCGCGGCGGAGCTCGGGTTTGCCGTCGACGAGCTCATCTGGGTGGCGCACGACCTCGGCCCGGACTCCGACCGCTGACCGGGTCGCGCTCCGGGAGGACCCGGCGGCGTTCGCGCCGCGCGCCGCGTTTCGCCGCCGAAGTGCCGGAAATCGGGCTGGCTTTTGGGATGCGACCGTCTAGAATAGTGCCCCCTCGGCGGGCCCTCGTGCCCGCCTGAGCCACCCCGGACAACGAAATTCACGCGCAGAGGACGGAACATGGCCCGTGGCGTCAACAAGGTAATACTCGTCGGCAACCTCGGGCAGGACCCGGAAACCCGTTACATGCCCTCCGGCGGTGCCGTCACCAACTTCACCCTCGCGACCAACGAGTCCTGGAAGGACAAGCAGAGCGGCGAAACGAAGGAGCGCACGGAATGGCACCGGGTGGCCATGTTCAACCGCCTGGCGGAAATCGCCGCCGAGTACCTGCGCAAGGGATCGCAGGTGTACGTCGAGGGGCGCCTGCGCACGCGCAAGTGGCAGGACCGGGACGGCAATGATCGCTACACCACCGAAATCGTCGCCGACGAGATGCAGATGCTCGGCGGTCGCGGCGGCAGCTTCGAAGGCGCCGCCGGTGGCGGTCCCGGCGGCGGGTCCGGCGGCGCCCGGGGCAGCAGCGCGCAGGACGGGCCTCCGCCGGCCGACGATTTCGACGACGACATTCCCTTCTGACGTCACGTTTTCGGCGGCGTCCGCCGCAGTGCGCATGAAGCTCTATATCAAGACCATGGGCTGCCAGATGAACGAGTACGACTCGGGCAAGATGGCGGACGTGCTGCGCGAATCCCACGGCTACGAGCTCACCGATCGCGCCGAGGAGGCGGATCTGCTGCTCGTCAACACCTGCTCCATACGCGAGAAGGCGCAGGAAAAGGTGTTCTCGGAACTCGGCCGCTGGCGCCAGCTGAAACAGCTCCGCGACGGCGTCATGATCGGCGTCGGCGGTTGTGTCGCGAGCCAGGAGGGGGCTGGCATCACGGCGCGCGCTCCGTTCGTCGACGTGGTGTTCGGCCCGCAAACGCTGCACCGACTCCCGGAACTCATCGACGGCGCGCGAGCGCAGCGGGCGCCGATGGTCGACGTATCGTTTCCCGAGATCGAGAAGTTCGACCGGCTGCCGGAACCGCGTGCCGAGGGGCCGACGGCGTTCGTCTCGTGCATGGAGGGCTGCAGCAAGTACTGCAGTTTCTGCGTCGTGCCGTACACGCGCGGCGAGGAGATCAGCCGGCCGCTGGACGACGTTGTCGCCGAAATCGTACAACTCGCCGCGCAAGGCGTGCGCGAAATCAATCTCCTCGGCCAGAACGTCAATGCATACCGGGGCGCGCTGCACGACGGCGGCGTCGCCGACCTCGCGACGCTCATTTACTACGTCGCGGCCGTCGACGGCATCGAGCGGATCCGCTTCACGACGTCGCATCCCGTCGAGTTCACCGACAGCCTCATCGAGGCCTACGCCGACGTACCGCAACTCGCATCCTACCTGCACCTGCCCGTGCAGCACGGTTCCGACCGCATACTCGCCGCGATGAAGCGCGGCCACACCGTGCTCGAATACAAGAGCAAGATTCGCAGGCTCCGCAAGGCGCGGCCGGATATATCCGTCTCGTCGGACTTCATCGTCGGTTTCCCGGGGGAGACGGACGCCGATTTCGACGCGCTGCTGGCGCTCGTGGCGGACATCGGCTTCGACCAGTCGTTCTCCTTCATCTACAGCGCGCGCCCCGGCACGCCGGCGGCGGCGCTCGCCGACGAGACCCCGCTCGCGGTGAAGAAGGAGCGCCTGCAGCGTCTGCAGGCGCTCATCAACGCACAGGCCATGACGATCAGTCGCGGCATGGTCGGCACGACGCAACGCATACTGGTCGAACGCCTCTCGAAGAAGAGTCCGCGCCAGGTGACCGGCCGCACCGAGAACATGCGCTGGGTCAATTTCGACGGCGACGCCTCGCTCATCGGCCGCTTCGTCGACGTCGTGGTCACCGAGGCACTGCCGAATTCGCTGCGCGGCCGGCTTGCGGGCGGTCAGGCCTGAGCGTAATCTTCCCGAATCTTGAACACGCCGCAGATCTCCCGGGAAATCGTCCTCGAACCCGCTGACAATGACCGCCTCGCCAATCTCTGCGGTCAGTTTGACGAACACCTCCGCCAGATCGAACGCCGGCTCGGCGTCGAAATCGCGAGCCGCGGCAATCGCTTTCGCGTGACCGGCGATCCCGGCGCAGCCGAAGCCGGCGAGGACGTGATAGAGACGCTGTTCCGGCTCGCCGAACACGAGCGACTTGACCCGGAGCGCGTGCATATCCACCTGCAGGAATCGGTGATGAACAAGGCGCGACCGCCGGCGGAACAGGCGGCCGGCCATGACGCCGAAGACGTCGTCATCCACACGCGGCGCAAGAAGATCCGGCCGCGCGGCGGAAACCAGACGCAATACGTGCGCAACATTCGCGGGCACGACCTCGCGTTCGGCATCGGTCCCGCCGGCACAGGCAAGACGTACCTCGCGGTCGCGGCCGCCGTGGAGGCGCTCGATCACGAGCAGGTGCGGCGCATCGTGCTCGTGCGCCCGGCGGTGGAGGCGGGCGAGCGGCTCGGGTTTCTGCCGGGCGACATGTCGCAGAAAGTGGATCCCTACCTCAGGCCGATGTATGACGCGCTCTACGACATGATCGGCGCCGAAACGGTCACGCGCCTCATCGAGCGCAACGTCATCGAGGTCGCGCCGCTCGCATTCATGCGCGGTCGGTCGCTGAACGAGTCGTTCGTGATCCTCGACGAGGCGCAGAACACCAGCGTCGAGCAGATGAAGATGTTCCTGACGCGCATCGGCTTCGGCTCACGCGCCGTGGTGACGGGCGACATCACGCAAATCGACTTGCCGTCTATCCAGCGGTCGGGACTGCGTAACGCGATCGACGTGCTGCGCGACGTCGACGGCATCGCATTCACCCATTTCACGCCGCGCGACGTCGTGCGGCACGCGCTCGTCCAGCGGATCGTCGAGGCCTACGAAGCGGCCGGCGACCCGGCCTGAGGTGCCGCGTGGGCGCCGTCGGCGCGGCCGAGATCGACATCCAGGTTGCAAGCGACGCGCCGGGCATCCCGGACGCAACGGACATCCGGCACTGGATTCGCGCGGCCCTGGACGGCGCCGGCCGCTCCGGGGCGCACGAAATCGCCGTCAGGATTGTCGACGCAGACGAAATGCGCGCACTCAATCGCGAATTCCGCGGCCAGGACCGGCCGACGAACGTGCTGTCGTTCCCCATGGACTCGCTCGCCGGACTGCCGGCCGGCGTGAGCCGGGCGCTCGGGGATCTCGTCGTCTGCGCGCCCGTTGTGCACGACGAGGCGCTCGCGCAAGGCAAGCCACAGGGCGACCACTGGGCGCACATCCTGGTGCACGGTTCGCTGCACCTGCTCGGTTTCGACCACGTCGAGGCGGCGGCAGCCGCGGCCATGGAAACGCTGGAAGTGCGCATACTTGCGGCGGAAGGTATCCCCGACCCCTATGGTGAGCGATGATTTCACGGTGCTACAATGGCGCTCCGCCGCACCAGGCACGTTTCGGGCTCGATGAACGACAAACCTCCCAGTAGCAGCGGCACAGGACAATCCGGACTCGTCGCGCGTGTCGTGCGCGCCGTAAAAGGGGAGCCCTGGAGCCGCGAAGAAATCCAGGATCTCATTACGCAATCCGAGTCGGAACTCGATCCCGACGAAAAGAGCATGCTTGCCGGCGTACTCGAAGTCGCCGAGACGCAGGTGCGCGACGTGATGATTCCGCGCTCGCAGATGGTCGTGATCGACGTCAATCAGCCCTTCGAGCAGATCCTGCAGACGATCGTGGAGTCCGGTCACTCGCGCTTCCCCGTCATCGGGGAGGATCGCGACGAAGTGCTGGGCGTACTGCTGGCGAAGGACCTCCTGCGCTACTTCGGTCGCGAGGAATCCAAAGAGCTGGCCTTGCGAAAACTGCTGCGCCCCGTATCGGTGATCCCGGAGTCGAAGCGCCTGAATGCACTGCTCAAGGAGTTCCGCGACAGCCACAATCACATGGCGATCGTCGTCGACGAGTATGGCGGCGTGGCCGGGCTGCTCACGATCGAAGACGTACTCGAGGAGATCGTCGGCGACATCGACGACGAACATGACACCGAGGAAGTCGAGTTCATCCGGCCTGACGGCGAAAAGAACGGCCGGCCCAGCTACTCCGTGCGCGCGCTGACCAGGATCGAGGATTTCAACGAATATTTCGACTGCGACCTCGACGACGAGGAATACGACACCATCGGTGGCCTGGTGCTGCACGAACTCGGCCGCATGCCGCGTCGCAACGAGCTCATCAGTTTCGGTGGCTTCGCGTTCGCCGTGACCAAGGCCGACCGCCGGCGCATCGAGGCCCTGCAGGTCCAGCGCGAAACCGCTTAGGCAGCATGGCCTACGCCCCCAGGCTGCTGACACTGCCGGCCGACCGGCCGCGCCTGACGCGCGGGCTGATGCTCGTGCTCGGTGCGGCGACCACGACGGCCTTCGCGCCGCTGTCGCTCGCGCTGCTCGCGCCTTTCCTGCTACTGCCGCTCCTGTTCGTATGCCTGACCCAGAGCCCGCGCGAGGCCGGCTGGCACGCGTTCTGGTTCGGGATGGGGCTGTTCCTGGCCGGCACTTACTGGATCTACATCTCGGTCGTGATCTTCGGCCAGGCGCCTGCCTGGGTCGCGCTCCTGCTGCTGGCCGGTCTGGCCGTGATCATGTCGATGTGGCTGTTCCTCGCCGGTTACCTGACGAGCTACCTGGCGCACGGCGAACCGCTCCGGCTCGTCGCCGTCGCGCCGGCCGCCTGGGTGCTCATCGAGTGGCTGCGCGGCTGGGTCGCCACCGGTTTTCCGTGGCTCGCCTACGGCTACTCGCAGACCGGCACGCCGCTCGCCGGCTGGGCCCCGGTCGGCGGCGTCTACAGCGTGTCTTTCGCGATGGTGCTCGGCACGGCCGCACTGCTCGCCGCGATTCTCACCCGCAGCCGCCAGCGCCGCACCGCCGCCGCCCTGGTTATCCTGCCATGGCTCGCCGGCGGGCTCCTTTGGCTCGCCGACTGGACGAGGCCGGCGGGCGCGGGGACACCGGTTACCGTGACGATCGTCCAGGCCGGGCTCTCGCAGGATCGGAAATGGCTGCCGGAGATGCGCCAGCCCACGATGGA
>DASUOE010000149.1:0-10958 GCA_036276805.1 Woeseiaceae bacterium
GGCGAGGATGACGTGTCGCCCGCGAGTTCGCGAGCGCAGGTCCCCGGGCCGGCCTTCTCCGCGGCGCCGCTTGTCGTGTACGCGTCGCCGGCAACCGCGGACGCGCTCGCACCCGCGCTCGCCGCTTACGCGGCCGAAGCGGGCATCCCGGTGTCGCCGCATTTCGTCGACGGACTGCCGGCGCTCCTGCGCGCGGGCCGCGACGATCCGCGCGCCGATCTCGTCGTGCTCGTCGGCGCTCGCGCGGCCGCCGAAGCTGCCGCTGAGGGCGTCCTGCGGCCGGTCGCGGGTGACCTCGCGCTCGAGGTTCTGCCGCCGCCCCTGCGCGACCCGGACGGCATGTGGCTTGCGCTCGCCTTTCGCCCGGCGCTGATCGCGCGCGACGTCCGCGAGTCCGCGCTGCCCGTAGCGGAAGATTACGCCGCGCTGGCGGAGCCGGCGTTTGCCGGCAAACTGTGCCTGGGCGCCTTCGGCAGCGGCGCAAACGCGGCAATCGTCGCCGACCTCATCGATACGCTCGGCACGCGGCCGGCCGAACGCGTCGTCCGGGGCTGGCTCGCGAATGCCGCGCTGCCGGTGTTCGCCACCGAGGCCGATCTGCGCTCGGCCATCGGCGCCGGCCGCTGCGCGGCGGGTGTCGTGCTCGCGCCCGTGGTCCCGCCGCCCGAAACGAGTGTCATCCGCTACAACGCGGCCCGCGCGCCGAGCGGCGAGCTCTGGGCCGCCGGCGTCTCGAGGCATGCCGGCCGGCCCGACGATGCCCGCGCGTTGCTTGCGTGGCTCGTCAGCGAGGCGCAGCTGCCGGCCGCCGGCCGCCGTGTCGTTGCCGCGGACCTGCCGGCACGGCACCCCGCGCTGACCGGCGCACTCGTCGAGGAGGCCGCCAGGCTGGCCGAACGCGCGGGCTATCGTTAGAGTAGCGGGAACCGAAGTTTAATTGCCGGTTGCAATGGGCAACGACTGGATCGACGAGGACGGATTTCGCGCGAACGTCGGCATCATCCTGACCAATGACGAGGGCAAGCTGCTGCTTGGCGGGCGCGTCGGCTCGAAAGGTTGGCAGTTTCCGCAGGGCGGGATGTTCGAAGGCGAGGCCGCCGAATCCGCGATGTATCGTGAGCTCGAAGAGGAAATCGGGCTCACCCGCGATGATGTCGCGTTGCTTGGCGTCACGCGTGACTGGCTCCGCTACCGGCTGCCCGAGCGATTCATCCGCAAGAATGCCACGCCGCGCTGTATCGGGCAGAAGCAGCGTTGGTTCATGCTCGGTCTCCGGGTCCCGGCCGACAGGCTGCGCTTCGACTGCGGCGATACGCCCGAATTCGACCGGGTCCGCTGGGTAAGCTACTGGCGTCCCGTCAACGAGGTCATCTATTTCAAGCGCCGCGTGTACGCAAGCGCGCTGCACGAACTCGGCCATACTGCCTATCCGAACCCGCTGCCTTGCCTGCCTCGCTGGTGGCCGAAGCGCTGGCGGATCGCCCTCGAGGGGACCTTGTCCGACGAGGCGGCAGAGAACCCGCCGGCTCGCTGATCCCGGCTGTCCCTAGGCCGGGTACTTCGTGACGGCAAGCAGGACGATCGCGAGCAGGAAAAACGCCGGAATCTCGTTGAACCAGCGAAGCCAGCGCGTGCTCAGGGCGAATTCCCGGCGCGAGAGGCGCGCGATCCAGCTATGACAGCGATAGTGGAACGCGATGAGGCCGGCGAGCAGCGCCAGCTTCAGGAGGAACCATGACCGGTCAAGCAGGGCGGGATTCGCGACCAGCAGCATGAGGCCGAACCCGGCCGTCAGTACGGCGCCGATCGTCATGATCCCGAACAGCCGCCGCTCCATGGTCTCGAAGCGCCGGCACGCTTCCGGCTCATTGCCGGCCTCCACGTGGTAGATGAACAGGCGCGGGAGGTAGAACAAGCCGGCAAACCAGGTGACCATGAACGCGAGGTGCAGCGCTTTCAGCACCGGGTAGTAGGAAACGAGCCCGTTCATGGGCGCCGAGCATACCGGAAGGCGCACAATGCCGGTAACGTGACGTGGCGCACTTCTGTTTGCCCGGGCCGCCGCGTAACATAAGTCGTTCCGGCACGCGCCAAGGCATCGCGGAAGTGGAAAGAAAATCAGTAGCTTACAAGACCCGTAGCGCGCAGGGACCCTGGGTCCGGCTGCTTATCCTGGGTCTTGTCGCCGGCGCGTTGTACCTGTCTTACGAATTCGGCAGGATCCGGGCGGGCTACGACGTTCTCGAGGCCGCCCGCGAGCGCGGCGGGCTCGAGGAGCGCATCGCCGAACTTGAAAATGAGCGGCTCGCCCTGAGTGAACAGGTTGCGCTGCTCGAAACCCACCGGGAGATCGACCGTGAGGCCTACGCCGAGGTCGAGAAGTCGCTGGACGACCTGCAGGCGAAGATCCAGGAACAACAGGACGCGATTGCGTTCTACCGGGGCATCGTCTCGCCGGCGGACGGCAATTCCGGCCTGCGCGTACAGGATTTCCGGCTCACCCGGGGTCCGGAGGAGCGCGAATACAACATCCGGATCGTGCTCGTGCAGGCCATGAAGCACGACCGCAAGGTCTCGGGCGACGTCAGCCTGAGCATTGCGGGCGTGCAGGACGGCGAGCTCAGGTCGTACGACTATCGCGACCTGTTGCCGGAGGACGGCGAGTCGAAATGGTCTTTCTCGTTCCGGTATTTCCAGGATTTCGACCGCCAGGTGGTGCTGCCCGACGGCTTCGAACCGGAGCGGGTGACCGTGCACGTCGAGTCGCGCACCAAGTCGATCGCGAGCATCGAGGAAAGCTACGCCTGGCTCTCGGGCCAGGGCTGAATCCCGCGGGGGCGGCCCGCGCGCCGCAGCCTGCCCGAATCGGAGACCCAAGGACATGTTTGGCCGCAAGAAACTTCGACAAAACGTCGCAAACACCATCGTGGGCATCGATACCCGCGTCAACGGGGACATGCACTTCGCCGGCGGGCTGCACGTCGACGGCATCGTGCACGGCAATGTCTCCGCCGACCCGGACAGCGAAGGCACGCTGAGCCTGGCCGAGGGCGCCACCATAGACGGCGGCGTGACCGTGCCCTACGTCCTGCTCGACGGGGTCGTGAAGGGCGACGTGTACGCAAGCCAGCGCGTTATTCTCGGGTCGACCGCGCGCGTGATAGGCAACGTGTATTACAATCTGATTGAAATGGCGATCGGCGCCGAGATCAACGGCAAGCTGGTGCACCAGCCGGAAGGCAAGGCACCCCTGCTGGCACAGACGGCCAGGCTCGACGATTCGGTCACGCCGCTCCGCAGCAACAAGGCGTAACCGCCAACGGGTGACGCCGCCAGGAGTTCCATGCAAACCGACCAGTACGACAACCTGCCACCGCCCCCGGTCGTATTCACCGACGCGGCCGCGGAGAAAGTCAGCGCGCTGATCCGGGAGGAGAACAACCCGGACCTCAAGCTACGCGTGTTCATTTCCGGCGGAGGCTGCTCCGGTTTCCAGTACGGCTTCACCTTCGACGAGTCCGTCGAGGAAGGCGACAGCCAGGTGGAGAACCGGGGAGTGACGCTCCTCATCGATCCCATGAGCGTGCAGTACCTGATGGGCGCCGAGATCGACTACACCGAGGATCTGCGCGGCGCGCAGTTCGTGATCCGGAACCCCAACGCCACCACGACCTGTGGATGTGGACAATCCTTTACCGCGTGACCGCTGCGTGAGGAGCCGTTGGCCGAGGTGAGGCCGGCCGCGCCGCAGGTCATCGCCGCCGTAGACCTCGGCTCCAACAGCTTCCACATGATCGTGGGCGAGCTGCGGCACGGGCAGCTCGCCATCATCGATCGCCTGCGCGAAACCGTCAGGCTCGCCGAGGGTTTGTCCGACGACGGCACGCTGGCCGACGATGCGCGGCGGCGGGCGCTTACGTGCCTGTCGCAATTTGGCGAGCGCCTGCAGGCAATGCACGCAGACAGCGTACGCGCCGCAGGAACCAGCACGATCCGCAGGGCGCGCGAGGACTCGACGTTCATGGCCGAGGCCGAGGCTGCGCTCGGTCACCCGATCGAGGTGATCTCCGGGATCGAGGAAGCCCGGCTCATCTACAAAGGCGTGACGCACAGCCTGCCGCCGCACGACGGCTTGCGGCTCGTCATCGATATCGGCGGCGGCAGCACCGAAGTCATTCTCGGGCAGGGTCCGCAGCCGCGAGCGCTCGAAAGCCTGCACCTCGGCTGCGTGTCGATGACCGAACGTTACTTCCCGGGCGGCGCCATCACACGCGAAGCGTTCGACCGTGCGCGCGTCGCAGCCCGGCTCGAATTGCGGCCGGTGAAGGCGTTCTTCCGCGGCGCGACGGATTTCGAGGCGATCGGCTGCTCCGGAACCATTCTCGCCACGGAAAAAGTGGCGCGAGCGTTGCACCTGCAGGAGTCCGGGCAGCTGACGCTCGCGACTGTCGAGATGCTCATCGATCGCGTATGCGAGGTCGATACCGTCGAAGCGCTCCTCATGAACGAGTTGTCCCAACGCCGTGCGCAGGTTTGGCCGGGCGGCCTCGCGATTCTCGTGGAGATCATTCGCGCGCTGCGCATCCCGTCCCTGCGCGTGTCGGACGGCGCGTTGCGGGAAGGCCTGCTCTACGACCTGCTAGGGCGCCTGCAGCACGAAGACGCGCGTGAGCGTACCGTACAGGCGATGCAGGCGCGCTATCATGTCGACCGGCGGCAGGCCGAACGCGTCGCCGGAACCGCACAGGCGCTTCTCGACCGCTGCGCGCTGACGTGGCAACTGACCTCCGAACTCGATGCGAGAATGCTCCGTTGGGCGGCGGAACTGCACGAAATCGGGCTCGACATCTCGCACGATGGCTTCCACCGCCACGGCGCCTACGTCGCCGAAAACGCCGACATGCCGGGCTTTCCCCGGGCGGAGCAGCGCCTGCTCGCGTTCCTGATCGGCAGTCAGCGGCACGAGATCAACATCCGTCAACGCAAGCAACTGCCGCGCGCCTGGCGGGAGGACGCGCTGCGCCTCGCCATGCTGTTGCGCCTGGCCGTACTGCTGAACCGCAGCCGCAACGACATCGTGATCCCGGAAATCGGCATTGTCGCCGGCGAGAACAGCCTGCACCTCGCGTTCGACCGCGAGTGGCTGTCCGCGAACACGCTTACCGCGGCCGACCTGCAGCGCGAAAAGGCCTACCTCGCGAACGTCGGTTATGCCCTGACGTTTACCTGAGGGCCCGACGCGGCGTCGCGCCCGGCTGTTCAGGCCCGGTAGAGAGCGCCGAGTACCGCTGCGCGGCGTGCGCCGGTCACTGCCGGCAGGTTGCCCGGTTCGCCGGCGACGTAGCGCATCGCAAGCCACGCGAAGGCGGCTGCTTCGACCCAGTCGGGGTCGAGGCCGTGACCCGCCGTCGTTTCGAGGGTCGTGTCCGGAAGGTGATGCCGCACGCGTCTCATCAGGTCGGTGTTGTGCACGCCGCCGCCGCAGGCAATGACGCGGCCAGTGCCCGGCGCCCAGCGACCGATCGCGCTCGCGATGCTGCGCGCGCTGATCTCCGCGAGACTGGCCTGCACGTCGGCCGGCGCCAGCTGTGACGAACCGAGCGCGTTCAGCCAGTCGAGATGGAAGTACTCGGTCCCGGTGCTCTTCGGGGGCCGGCGGTCGAACCAACCGTCGCCGAGGGCGCGTTCGACCAGCGCCTCGTCCACGACCCCCGTGCCGGCCCAGGCGCCTGCCTCGTCGTAGGGGAGGTCGCGGTGCAGGCGCGACCATGCATCGAGCAGCGTGTTGCCGGGACCGGTGTCGAAGCCCGTCACCTCACCGCTTGCGGGCATTACCGTGATGTTCGCGATGCCGCCGATGTTCAGCGCCACGCGGGACTCGTCCCGGGCACCGAGCAGCCAGGCATGGAAAGGGGGCACGAGCGGCGCGCCTTCGCCGCCGAGCGCGACGTCGGAGCTGCGGAAGTCCGCGACCGTATCGATGCCCGTGCCAGTGGCGATCGTCGCTGCGTCGCCGATCTGCAGCGTGAAGGGATAGGCGGCATCCGGCCTGTGCCGCAGTGTCTGCCCGTGACTGCCGATGGCCCGCACGTCCGCGGCGGATATGCCGGCGCCGGCCAGCAGGGCGGCTGCAGCGTCGCGGAACGAGGCGCCGACGCGCACATGCAGTTCGCCGAACCGGTCCGCGCCGACCACTTCCGGGTGCCGCATCGCGAGCCGAAGGTCAACCTGCAGGGCATCCGGGTACGCATGGCACTGCGTGGCGAGCACTTCGAATGTGTCGGCGTCGATCTCGGCGAGCACGGCATCGATGCCGTCGACGCTGGTACCGGAGATGAGGCCGACATACCGCTCCGGCACGATCGCAGGCTCAGGTCCGGGCTGGATCGAGGGCCGCGAGCTGCGTGCGCTTGAATTGCTCGAGTTCGGCCAGGATCTCGGGGACTGCCGCGAGAAAAGCGTCCCGGTACTTGCTCTCGATCGGTTCCGCCTGCGGCAGCGGCACTGTCCGCGGGTTGCGATGCACCCCGTTCAGCCGGTACTCGTAGTGCAAGTGGTTGGCTGTTGCCAGGCCCGTGGCGCCGACGAAGCCGATCGTTTCGCCCTGGCGGACGCGTGCGCCGACGCGGGCCTTCGCGGCGAAGCTCGACATGTGCGCGTACAAGGTCGTGATGTTGCCGCCGTGCTGCAGAATCACGGTGTTCCCATAGCCGCCCTTGACGCCACGGAAGATCACCTTGCCGTCGCCGGCCGCCTTGATTGGCGTGCCGCGTGGTGCCGCGTAGTCGACGCCGCGGTGAGCGCGAATGGTATTGAGGATCGGGTGGCGCCGGTTCGGGTTGAAGTTCGAGCTGATCCGGGTGAAGTCTACCGGCGCGCGGATGAAGGCTTTGCGGACGCTGTCGCCCTCCGGCGTGAAGTAGTCGGAGACGCCATCTTCGTCGATGAAACGCACGGCGCGCGCCGTGCGCCCGTCGTTGTTGAACTCGGCGGCGATGATCTCGCCGTCGGTTACGTATTCGCCGTCCTGCCAGAGTTCCTCGTACTGCACGAAGAAATTGTCTCCCTGGCGTATGTCGAGCACGAAATCGATGTCCCAGGCGAAGATGCCTGCGATGTTCATGATCACCTTGTCGGACAGACCCGCCTCGGCTCCGGCCATGAACAGGGACGAATCGATGACGCCGTGCGCGATGCGTTTGCGGACCTCGACCGGCCGCTCGATGACGCGCGCCTCGAAGCCGTCCGTGCCGTACTCGACTTCGAGCGCGGACGTCAGGTCGAGCGTCGAGTACAGCCTGACGATGCTGCCGTCTTCGTGCACGATCTCGAAACTGTCGCCGGGCTTGATGGACCGGAAAACCCTGCCCGGTTCTTCAAGCCGCGCGATGGCGGCGAGGTGACCGAGGTTCAGGTTGTTCTGCCGGAAGATTTTGTCGAGCGTGTCGCCGCGCCCGATCGTGATGTCGAGCGTCTCGCGGTCGACAATCGGCTCGAGTTCGGGGTACGTGAACGGCAGGCGCTCGAGCGGCGCGCCGGCCGCGGCGAGCTCGTCGTCGGAGAGGTCGGCGTCCTCGCTCGCGGATAGCGTCGCGCCTTTTGCCGGCTCATCCGGCTCGCTGCCGCGCCATACCGACACGAGGAGCAGCACGGCGAGCGGGATGCCGAGGCCGACGGTAAACCACTGCAGCGCTTTGGATTTCTTTTTCTTTTTGGGGGCAGACGGCTTGTAGTCGTGTAGCAGTGGGCTGGGCCTGCGGTGCACGTCCGGGTGACTCCCTGTTCCGATTTTGGATACTCTAACGCGCGGCTCCTGACAGGTCAAAGAAAACTGTTATAACTCATGGCGTTAACTTAGCTTTGTAGATTGCGGCGAGAGTGCTACAGTTCCCGGCCGCATGCCATGCCCGGACAACCGGCCAACGGCGCCCGGGCCCGGCCATCGGAAGCCGCCGATCTTTCGACCATAATCCGTGACGTCACTGCCCAAGGCTGCAGCCGATGACCGACTTTCACACCCAGCTCGCCGAGCTCGCCCGCGGGGCGGACGAAATTCTGCCAGGGGACGGGCTCGAGGAACGGCTCAAGCTCGGCCGGCCGCTGATCGTTAAGGCGGGTTTCGACCCGACGGCCCCCGACCTTCATCTCGGCCACACCGTCCTGATCAACAAGATGCGGCAGTTCCAGGCATTCGGCCATGACGTCGTGTTCCTGATCGGCGACTTCACCGGGATGATCGGCGACCCGTCGGGCAAGAACGCTACACGCCCGCCCTTGTCCGCGGAAACCATCGCCGAGAATGCAAAAACGTACGCCGCGCAGATCTTCAGGATCCTGGACGCGGATCGAACCCGCGTCGAATTCAATTCGACTTGGATGGGCAAGATGGGCGCCGACGGCCTGATCCGGCTTGCCTCGCATCACACCGTTGCCCGGATGCTCGAACGGGACGACTTTCGCAAGCGCTACGCCGGCGGCCAGCCGATCTCGATCCACGAGTTTCTCTACCCAATCGTGCAGGGTTACGATTCGGTGGCACTCAGGGCCGACGTCGAGCTCGGCGGTACGGACCAGAAGTTCAACCTGCTCGTCGGCCGTCAGCTGCAGCAGGACTTCGGCCAGCCGCCGCAGGTCGTGCTGACGACGCCGCTGCTGGAAGGGCTCGACGGCGTGCAGAAGATGTCGAAATCGCTCGGCAACTACATCGGCATCACGGAGCCTCCGGACGAGATGTTCGGCAAGCTGATGTCGATCACCGACGAGCTCATGTGGCGCTATTTCCAGCTGCTGAGCTTCCGAACCCTCACCGAGATCGAGGGTCTGAGAAAGCAGGTACGGGAAGGGATGAATCCCCGCGATGCGAAATTCGAACTGGCCATGGAAATCGTCGAACGCTTTCACGACCGCGCCCGCGCCGTGGCGGCGCGTGACGAGTTCGTGGCCCGCTTCCGCGAAGGTGCACTGCCCGGGGACATGCCGGAGGTGACGCTCGCGACGGACAACGGGAGTATCGGTATCGCGTACCTGCTCAAGGGAGCCGGCCTCGTCGACAGCACCTCGGAGGCGTTCAGGATGATCCAGCAGGGTGCGGTGCGGATCGACGGTGAGCGTGTGGATGACCGCGGCCTGTCGCTCGGTGCGGGAACCACCGGCGTCTTCCAGGTCGGCCGGCGTCGTTTTGCGCGGGTGAGTCTCACATGATCGCGAAAGCATCGGCAGCAGGCCGGATCCTCCTCCTGACGATAATCGCGCTCGCGCCCGTCGCGTATGCACAGGAACCGGACCAGCGGGAACTGGAGGAGCAGGCGCGTCAGCAGGCTTTCCGCGACGAAATGACTGCCATCGTCGACGATCTGAACCGGGGATCGTTCGCGCGGCTTGCCGCCGCCATCGACGCCGACGAGATGCTGGAAGCGATCTACGGCCTGCGTCTCATTGACACGCGCATGAAACGCGACTTCAGCGAGCAGATGGCGCTCCCGGGGCAGTTCGAGAACTTCATTCGCTCGCAGTACCAGGCGGAAACGGAGGCCGGCATAAAGGCGCACCTGCTGCTGGTCGAGTCGCGCGGCGACCGCGGCCGCGGCGTAGTGCGCTTCGACATGCCTTATTTCCAGGCGAACTATATCGAGTATGACCTTAAGCTTGCGGCAGCGGACAAGGTGCAGGTGCTCGACTGGACCGATTACGGCTGGGGCCATCGATTTACTGACCGCATCGGCCTCCAGATGATTGCGACCCAGCCTAACGAGAGCGCCGCGCGCAAACTGCTGGACTTTCCGTCCGCGCAACAGGCTGACATATTCCAGATGATGGAGGTGCTCAAGGCGGCGCGCGATTACAAGTTCGAGCGCTACTGGGAAATCATCGAAACGCTGGATGAAGACATGCGCCGCCAGCGCGTGATCTGGAAGCTCGGGCTCGATGCAGCGCGCGACGCACGCAAGCGCCGGGACCAGCGACGTGTGCTCGAGGCAATCGACCAATATTACCCACAGGACGTGCTGTTCGCACTGCCGCTCCTCGACTATTACTTTCCCGACCGGAAGTACGAGCAGGCGCGGGCAGCGCTCGTTCGAGTGCAGGACAAGCTCGGCGTGGACGACGCGCTGACCAAGGCACGGCTGTCGTCCGCCGATCTCGTCATGGGCAATACCGCGGCGGCGCTATCGCTCGCGAAAGAGGCTACCGAACAGGAACCGGCCCTCGAGCTCGGCTGGTGGTCGCTGTTCCGCGCGCAGGTGGCGTTCGCGGACAATGCGGCGGCGGCCGAAACGTTGAGTCGCCTCGCCGACACGTTCGGCCACGACCTCGACGCGGAGACCCTCGCCAAGGATCCCGCACTGCGGGCGTTCGTCGCCTCGGAGGAATTCCGCGCCTGGCAGCAGGGCCGTGACAACGGCGGGTGAGGAATCGCCGCCCGGCGTGCCCGGTGCGCTTGCCGGCGCCGGCGTGGAGATAGTGGGCTTCCGGCCGGATTATGCGCCGGCGTTCCGGGCCCTCAACCTGGAATGGCTCGAGCGCTGGTTTTGCGTCGAACCGCTGGACGAGCAGGTACTCGATGACCCCGAGCGGGAGATCCTGAAGCCGGGCGGCGATATCCTCTTCGCCCGCCGGGCCGGCCGGCTGGTGGGGACCGTGGCCCTGAAACACCACGGCGACGGGGTCTACGAGTTGACGAAAATGGCCGTCACGGCCGGTTGCCGGGGCGGCGGCATCGGCCGCCGGCTCCTGTCCGCGGCCGTGCGGCGCTACCAGGAATTGGGCGGGCGGTGCCTGTATCTCGAGTCCCACTCGAGCCTCGCACCGGCCCTCCACCTGTACGAGTCCGCGGGCTTTCGGCACACCCGGCGAAAGACGGCGTCGGAGTACCGGCGCGCGGATGTGTACATGGTTTACGAGGGCCCAGGAACGCCCGCGTCGCGGGCGCTCGACAGCGCCCTAAGTCCTTGACGGAT
>DASUOE010000150.1:0-3331 GCA_036276805.1 Woeseiaceae bacterium
TGACGATGTCGGCGCCGCTGTAGTGCGCCATGAGGAAAACGCAGGCATCGGCGAGGTCGTCTGCGTGCAGGAACTCGCGCCGCGGCGTGCCCGTCCCCCACAGCGTCACGCCGGCATCGCCACGCGCTTTCGCCTCGTGGAACTTGCGGATGAGCGCCGGCAGTACGTGCGACGTCGCGAGGTCGAAGTTGTCTCCCGGCCCGTACAGGTTCGTCGGCATGATGGCGATGGCGTCGAAGCCGTACTGTGCCCGGTAGGCCTGGCACATCTTGATGCCGGCGATCTTGGCGACGGCGTACGCTTCGTTCGTCGCCTCGAGCGGGCCGGTAAGCAGGCACGATTCCGGCATCGGCTGCGGCGCCAGGCGCGGGTAGATGCAGGACGAGCCCAGGAACAGGAGCTTGTCCACGCCGGCCTGCCAGGCCGCATGGATGACGTTCGTCTGGATCGCGAGATTATCGCGGATGAAGTCGGCGGGAGAACTCGCATTCGCCTGAATGCCGCCGACCCTGGCAGCGGCGAGATAGACCTGGTCGACGGCATTGTCGGCAAAAAACTCCTCGACGTCCGCCTGCCGGGTCAGGTCGAGTTCGGCGCGCGTCGCGGTCAGTGGTTCGATGCCATCGCGGGCGAGCCGCCGGCACAAGGCCGAGCCGACGAGACCACGGTGACCGGCGACGAAGACGGCGCTCGTCACGCGCCTACTCCTCGTAGCCGTAGATCGCGTAGCCCGCGTCGGCGAGGTGCGCGTCGCGCTTCGCGCTCTCGTGGTCCGCGGCCACCATCTCGCGGACGAGTTCGGCGAACGGCGTGCGCGCCCGCCAGCCCAGGCGCTCGCGGGCTTTCGAGGGGTCGCCGAGCAGCGTGTCGACCTCCGTCGGCCGGAAATACCGCGGGTCCACCTCGACGATGGTCTTGCCGCTCGCCCGGTCCACGCCGGTTTCCGCCACGCCCTGCCCGCGCCACTCGATGTCGAAGTCGAGTTCGGCGGCGGCGGCCTCGATGAACTGGCGCACGGAATACTGTTCGCCCGTCGCGATGACGTAGTCGTCCGGCTCGTCCTGCTGCAGCATCAGCCACATCGCTTCGACGAAGTCGCGCGCATGGCCCCAGTCGCGCAGCGATTCCAGGTTGCCGATGTACAGCTTGTCCTGCTGGCCCTCTCGGATGCGGGCGAGCGCACGCGTGATCTTGCGCGTCACGAAAGTCTCGCCCCGGACCGGGGACTCGTGATTGAACAGGATCCCGTTTGACGCGTGCATGCCATAGGCTTCCCGGTAGTTGACGGTGATCCAGTACGCATAGACCTTGGCGGCGCCGTACGGCGAGCGCGGGTAGAACGGCGTCGATTCGCGCTGCGGCACTTCCCGGACCTTGCCGAACATTTCCGATGTCGACGCCTGGTAGATCCGGCACTGGTCCGTCATGCCGAGGATGCGCACCGCCTCGAGCAGCCTGAGCGTGCCGACGGCGTCGGCGTTCGCCGTGTATTCCGGGGTATCGAACGAGACGTGCACGTGGCTCTGCGCGGCGAGGTTGTAGATCTCTTCGGGCTGGACCGTCTGGATGATACGGATCAGGTTCGTCGAGTCGGTCATGTCGCCGTAATGCAGGCGCATCCGCGCGGCGGGATCGTGCGGATCCTTGTACAGGTGATCGATGCGCGCCGTATTGAAGGACGAGGCACGGCGCTTGATGCCGTGGACCTCGTAGCCCTTCTCGAGAAGAAATTCCGCCAGGTACGAACCATCCTGGCCGGTGATTCCGGTGATCAGTGCTTTCATCAGGCTTGCTGTTTTCCTGTCGGTTGTGAACGTCCGGCGGCCGCCGGTACCGGGCGCCTGGACGCGGCTTCACCGGCGTGTCGGCGCACGCCGGCAATTCGGCTGCGCAGACCTGGCGCCGCTAGTATAAACGCGCCGCTACAGCGCGCCGAGTGCCTTCTCGTAGCAGGCGAAGACGATATCTTCCGAAAACTCACCTTCGGCAAGGCGCCGGGCCGCTGCACCCATCCGCTCCAGCTCCTCCCACGGCATTTCCAGCATGCGCTGCATCGCAGCGGCCAGGCTTTGCACATCGCGAGGCTGCACCAGCAAGCCGGTCGCCTGGTCGTGCACCGCGTCGCGGCATCCGGTCGAATCCGTGGTGATGGCCGCCCGGCCACTGGCCGCGGCCTCGAGGAGGATGCGTGGCCGGCCTTCGGGATAGTACGACGGGTGCACGACGCAGTGGGCGGCCGCCAATTCCTCCTCTACCCTGTCGGATTGCCCGCGAAACCGTACGATGCCCTCGTCATGCCATTCCGCCAGTTCGGCGTCGGTGATCGCATTCGGGTTGCCGGTGTCGATGAAACCCACGACCTGCAATTCGAAGGGGCGCGCGGATGCGTCACGCAGCAGCCGCACCGCCGCCACGAGTTCGCGAACGCCCTTCTCGCCGAGCAGCCGGCCGGCGTAAAGAAATCGGAACGGCTCGCGCGGCGGCAGCGGTCGCGGAACGAAACGGGCCAGATCGACGCCTGAACCCGGCAGCTGTACCGCGCGCTCACCGGCAACTGCGCCGGCGCCCACGAGGTGATCACGATCGTCGCCGTTCTGGAAAAAAACGGTGGCAGCCCTGCGCAGGCTGACCCGGTAGAGGCCGGGCATCGCGCGGGCGAGACCGTCGGCACGGGACGAACTGCTGCCGAGGCCGGCGATGTTGGGGACGTACGGAATGCGGAGCGCCTGGCAGGCGAGCCCGCCGTAAATGTTCGCTTTCGGTGTCCAGGACAGGAGCACACAGGGCTTCTCCCGGCGCAGCGCCTTGAAGACGTCGACCAGCGACACAAATTCGCTGACGACGTTCGTACCTTTGCGATCCAGCCCGACCGGCAAGAATCGTCCGGCGGCGGCAAGCCGGCGGCTGTAGTCGTCCGGCGGTGCGAGGAAGACCACCTCGTGACCGCTTGCAGCCAGGCGCTCGGCCATGCGCAGGCGGAAGTTCCACAGGTACCAGCTCGTGTTCGAAAAAAAGACGAGCTTTCGCGGCCCCGCGGGCAGGACACGAGCGGCCGGCTCCATTCAGGTGCCCTGCCGTCCGGCCAGCTCGAGGGCGTCGAGCAGCAGGGGCGCCGTGACGCGCGTCGAGTATCGTTCCTCCACCAAGGTCCGCCCTGCTTCGCCCATTCTCGCCCGCCCGCCCGGACGCGCGGCGAGTTCGCGCAGCGCCTGGTACCAGTCGGCCTCCGCCCGCGCCAGTATCCCGTTTTGCGCCGGAACGACGATCTCGGTGTTGATGCCCACGGGTGACGCGACCACCGGCAGGCCACACGCCATGTACTGGATCAGCT
>DASUOE010000151.1:0-4632 GCA_036276805.1 Woeseiaceae bacterium
CGCCGATCGAGCACGTGCAGGATAACGGCGATGGCGAGCAGCAGCGCGAGCGCACCGAGCATGCTGCCGGCGAGCAGGCCGGGTGGCCAGAGGACCACGGCCAGACCGGCCAGCAGCACGGCGGCCGCGGTCCCGCCGATGGTTGTCGCCGTCAGGTACTTGCTCATACGCCTCGTGCCGCCGGGCGGCGGCGACGGTGAACCCGGCCTCAATGATACCGGCCCGGGCGCCGGTGCGGGCTGCCGGAGCCGGCAGCCGGCGGCAGGCTGCCGGCGGCGGGAGGGTTCAGAACCGGAACGTGACGCCGGCGAAGGTCTCGAGCTGCCAGAATACGCGGCCCTTGAGCTGGAAGGCGCAGGCGCCTCCCGCCGCGCCGGACGCACAGAATATCTTCGAGTCCGAGTCGACCAGGGTGCCCACACCGCGTGCTTCGAGCCGCAGGCCCCAGCGCCGGCCCTCGAAGAACTGCAGGCCGGTGCCGATCGAGAATGCCCAGAACGTGTCGCTGTCGAGGCCGCTGGCATCGGGTGCGATGTACGTGCCGCCGATGCCGGCCGACATGAAGGGGCGCGCCCGCTCCCCGTCCCACTGGTAAGTGCCGCCCAGGAGCAGGTTCTGGACGTCGACGTCGGTCATAGCCGGCAGGTCCGGCACGTCCGACGTATCGGCGTCTGTCGCCTGGCGCGAGTAATACACCTCCCACTGCGTGCGCGTGGAATCCTCGCCGTTCAGGATGAACCCGAAGCTGCCGCGGTCGTCGAGCTCGATGGTTCCGCCGCCTTCTTCGGCTTCGAAGTCCCCGCCGAAGCGGTAGCCGCCGAAAACCGTCGCCTCGAAATCGAAGTCGTCCCGCTCGGCGGCGCCCGCCGCCGGTGCGGACGCCAGGGCCGCGAGCAGCACCACCGTCGCAAGTCCTGCCGTCGTGCCCTGTCGCCGTCCCGGTTCTGCAACCTGTCCCGTGTCGCTCATTGCCTGAATGTTCTCCTCATCCGGCGGGCCCGCGTACCCGCCGCTCATTGTTGCTCCGGCGCGGCGTCGTGCACAATCCTGCCGTCGAAGACGGTGAGCATTACGGTCGTGTCCCCGATCTCGTCCTCCCGGCCGGCCTCCGCGAGCTCGACGATGTTCCGGTCGAGCACGATGAAATCCGCCTGCTTGCCCGGCTCCAGGCTGCCGAGGCGGTCCGCGTGCCCGAACAGCCGTGCGCCGTTGATCGTGAACGCGGCGATCGCCGAGTGGATGTCCAGCCGCTCGTCGGCGTTCAGCACCGTCTGGCCGTCGCTGCGGTAGATCGCCTGCTGCAGGCTCCTGAACGGCATCGGGTCGCGGCTGCCGACGGGGGCATCGCTGCCGAATACCGGGTTGCCGCCATGCGCCTGGATGCTTTGCGCCGGGTAGACGTTCTGCATGTAGTAGCCTTCCGGGTCGTACAGCCCGGCGACGCCCGCGACCTCGTCGATGAACGGGATGACCATCAGGTCGTAGGGCAGGCCGGGCGTTGCCCAGACGAACGTAAACGCGACGGACATGCCGAGCTCGCCGATGCGCGCCTGGTCGTCGGGGTGCGCAAGCTGCACGTGCGCGAGGCTCTGCGACGTGCCGTTGCGGTCGGCGATGGTCTTCACCTTCGCAAGCTCGTCCACGGCGACCCGGACGCCCTTGTCGGCCAGCGCGTGCACGTGGACATGGAAGCCGGCTTCCGTCGCCTTGCGAATGTAGGCGCGGATGAACGCCTCGTCGTGTTCGAGGACCCCGGCGGCGGGCAGGCATTGCCGTGGGTAAAAGCCGTGTTCGGCGACAAAGTCGTCGAGTGCCGGGGGCTCCGACCAGGCCGCGGGATCCGCCTGCACGCGCCGGCAGACATCGCGCTCCGGGTCGACGTAGCCCACGACGTCGAAAGTGCCGTCGTCGATGCTGCCGCCGAATACGGGCTGCCGGAAGCCGTCCAGCACGGCGGCGACCGGCAGCGTCGGCGGCGAGGTGAGCGGGTTACCCTCGAGCACGGCATCGGCGAACAGCTTCACGCCGTCTGCCGACATGTACCGGTACGGCGCATATTGCTCGCGCAGCGCGATCAGCTCGCCTAAATGTTCGTCGATCGCCTCGATGTCTTCAGTCGGGGGCTCGAACATCGCGGCGCGCAGCCGGAACGTCATGCCGCCGCGCTCCTCGAGACGCCCGTAGGCGGCGAGCGTGGCCGGCGTGACGATCGCGTCCTGGATCGTGGTTATGCCGCTCGCGGCGAGCCGCGCCGCGACGCCCGGCAGCATCTCGTCCAGGTCGCCCCGCATCCCCAGCATGTCCTCGAACCAGGCTTCGCGGAGCAACAGGCGGGCGTCCTCGTTGACGCCGCCCGTCGGATCCCCGGCGGCGTCGACCGCGACCATCGGCCGGTAGTCCGCGTAGTCCGTGGCGAGCGTTGCCGCGGTGATCGGCACGTTCTCGCCCGCCGCATTGGTCGCCATCGCGAGCGCGAGGCTGTTCGCGGCGCCGTGATGGCCGTCATCGCCGTACAGGAACACGGGATGCTCCGTGGACACGGCATCGAGCGCCGCCCGGATGTGCGGCAGCTCCTCGCTCGGCGCGTTGCCGCCGGCGAACGACCACTGCAGGACGATGAGCCACTCGCCGGGCGGAATCGAGTAGTCGAGAAGGCATTGCCTCAAGACCGGCACGAGCCCGGCGAGAGAGTACGGCTCCGAGCGCAGGTCGCACATCTCCGGCTCGACGATGCCGAGCGCGTGGATGTGCATGTCGTGCAGGCCGGGCATCAGCATGCGGCCGCCGAGGTCGCGTCGTACGGTCGCCTCGCCGGTCCACGTATCCGCGCCTTCGCCCGAACCGACGTAGACGATGATGCCGTCGCGGACGGCAATGGCGGCCGCGACGCTTTGCTCCCCGTCGGCGGTGTAAACGTACGCGTTCGTGAACACGAGGTCCGCGGGCGCGGGCGGCGCTTCACCGCAGGCGGCGAGCAGCCCGGCGAGCGCGAGGGTCGTCATGTGCGCGAGAAACGCGCCGGTGTGGTCTTCCGGGGCTGTCACGTGTAGCGGCTCCTGGTCGGGATGTCCTGCACGCTAGCGGATCGCCGGGCCGGCGGCCAGCCCGGCGTACCGGGGTGGGCCGGAGCGGCCCGTCCTGTCGGGATTTTATACACTGCGGCGTCCGCGGCCGCGCCGGGCGCTCGGAAATCGCTGCAATTTCAGTCATTTGGATGAGTGGCAGGGTTTTTGCATCGTCGGGTACAAGGTCGTGGTAGGGGAAGACCACGGCCGGACTCTCCACAACGGGGAAGGCGTCAAGTCCGGCGCGGCCAAGCGGCTATGGAAAGCCAAGAAAACTGCAGGGAAACGTCAGTGACCAACTCGAAACCGTCTCGCCGGGGCGCCGTCCCGGCTGCTGTCAATACGTCAAAGCAGAGCCCGATCAAAGCGGCGCAACTCTTCGCACTCTGCGCGCTTTTTGCGGCCGCCCTCGATGCTCGTGCCCAGGCGACGTTCCAGGACGTCTCCGAGGCGGCAGGCATGACCGGCTTTACCGAAAGCTGGGGCGCCGCGATCGGCGACTTCAACAGCGACAACTGCCTCGACATCTTCGTAAACGGCCATCGCGATTACCCGCGCGCATACCGCAATACCTGTACGGGCACGTTCGAAGACGTCACCTACGAGATGGACGACGGCACCTGGATCGAGCTGCCGCAGGACGACAAGCACGGCGCGGTCTTCGGCGACTACGACAACGACGGCGACGACGACCTGTTCATCGGCGTCAGCGTCACGGGCGACGGCCAGCTCTGGGTCAACCAGGGCGACGGCACGTTCCTCGAACGCGCGAGCGAGCTCAACCTGCGCAGCGACTTCGCGGCGCGCATCGCGAGCTTCGTCGACTTCAACCACGACGGCAAGCTCGACTCGATCCAGATGGGCCTCGCCCCGGGCAGCTATTTCCGCTACCAGAACAGCTTCGGCACTTTCTCGACGCAGTTCGGCACCGGGCAGGCCTGCAACCAGGAAGACATCAACTTCGCGCACTTCATCGACATCAACGACGACGGCACGCTGGAACTCGTGTGCGCCGCGCGCGGCGAATGGCCGTACCTCGCCTACGACATCACGAACATCCCGTTCGTGGACGTGACGGCGTCCCTGCCGTCGCTCGGCAACGTCAACTCGGTGATCGTCGGCGACTTCGACCGCAACCTGCGCACCGACGTGCTGATGATCCGGGGCTCGACCCGCCCGTCGGGCGCAGCCTTCGCCAACAGCCAGCGCGTCGAGGCCTGGTTCGCGCGCAACCCGGGCGACCCGTCGAACTACGGGTTCAACTTCCAGACCGGCGGCTCGATCACGATGACCGTCTGGAACCGCGACCTGAGCCGCAACGAGGCGCCATTCGTCACCAACCTGAACCAGGGCCAGTCCGGCTGCAACAGCCAGTTCGCCGACTACCAGGTGTGCGCCACCTGGAACGGCGGACAGAACCGCTGGGATGTGCACATGCCGGATGAAGGGCAGGCGTACATCATCATTGAATCGACGCAGAACATCTCGAACCTGAACGAGGTTGGCCTGAGCAACCGCGACCTGCCGATCCCGGCGCGCATGTATTTCAACACCGCCGGCGGTTTCA
>DASUOE010000152.1:0-3816 GCA_036276805.1 Woeseiaceae bacterium
GGACCATCAGGCGGCGCGGCGGAACCGGCCGGGCGACATGCCCGTCCAGCGCTTGAATGCCCGCGCGAAGTTGCTCTGGTCGGAGAAGCCGACGAGAAATGCGGCTTCCGCCTGCGAATAGCGCGGGTCGCGGAGGTAAGCCTCGGCGAGTTCGCGCCGCGTCGCGTCCAGCACGTCGCGGTATGTCGTACCCTCCGACTGCAGCTGCCGTTGCAGCGTGCTCGCGCTGCGGAACAGCCGGGACGCGACCTTGTCCTGGTCGACGGCGCCGCCGGGCAGCATCGCGACCAGCTGGGCGCGCACCTGGTGCGCGACGCGATTGCCGTCCAGCGATGCGAGGTAGCGGTCGGCAATGCGGCAGCTAGCCTCGACCAGTTCGGGTATCGATCCGGACATCGGCGCTTCGATGTCCGCCGCCGAGAACCAGAGGGCATTGTGGGCGTCGCTCGCCGTGACCGGTCCCTGCACCAGGTCGGCATAGATCGAATGCTCTGCGGCCGGCACCCGGTACACCTCGAGCCGTGTTGCCTGCAGCGGGCTGCCGTGCGCCAGCCTGCACATCCTGACGACGCTCGCGAGGCCGACGTCGGAGCGCAGCCTGCCCCCGTAGCACGCGTCGTTCGGGTAGGCCTCGCTAAGCAGCCAGGCGTCGCCCTGGCGCTCGAAGCGGAGTTCGGTGCGTTCGCTGTTCAGGATGGTCTCATAGCGGAGGAGCTTGCCGAATGCCTCGAGCAGGGTCCCGCTCGCGGCCCAGGCATGCCCGATGACGAAGAAATGCCGGAGCTCGCCGTTGAGCCCGACGCGCACCCCGAAACCCGGGTCGCCGGCCTGGGCTGCCGCCTTGGTGAGCATCGCGGACAGGAGCTTGTTGGGCAGCCGCTCGCCCGCGCTTTTCGGCCCGCTCGGGTCGATGCCGAAGTCCTCGTACAGGGGCAGCGGATCGATGCCGTACGAGACCTTGAGCGTATCGCCGATTCGATAGGCGAGCTGCGACAACGATGAGGGCTGGGTCAGCACGGCCCCGTAAGCCTCCTGGTCCCGGTTCGATCATAGCCGACGATTGCGGCCAATTGCACAACCGCTGCGGCCGCGGGACAAGAGGCCGGCGGGCCGGATCAATAAAGTTCGTTTCCATCACGGACGGGAGACGGCAATGCTTCGGGTCATCCAGGGCGGCAGGCGCAACATGGCACACGGTGAGGAAATCCGCGACGCCGTGGCGGCATACTTGAACGACCGGTTCACCGGAAAGGACAATCCCCTGGCGCGCCTCGACCGCTGGTCGCAGCAGCGCATCGTGCTCGAGAACCAGGCGAAGCTCGCCCTCGTGCTCGAAGCCGACGACCCGGCGGAGCACTGCTACCAGGACCTGGTCCGGGAGATCGATTCGGAAGCGGAGACCGGCATCTATCTCGGGACGCCTGCCGCGAATGCCGCCCAGCTTCGACGCCTCGCCGGCGAGAACGGGGTGTCGGGACGCCTGTACCAGGAGCTCCCGGTGATCGCGCCGATCCTGTTCGCGGACGAACTCGCGCACTCGAACGACAAACTCGACCTGGTCTGGGTGGCCATCGAGGCCCGTTACGAGCGCGCCAACCTCGACGCGGAGGTTTCCGAACTCATTCTGATGCATCTCAAGGACGAGGAAGAGACGGCGGCGGACATGGCGGATGCGCTCCGCGCGATGCTCTACACCTTCCATGAGGACCTCGCGCGCCGGCGCTGCGGCCTGCCGCGGCTCCTGAACGACCGCGCCACGCGGCACCTGGTGACGCTGGTTTCCGCGCTCGCGGACCGCTCGGGCAACTACGGCGCGCGCATCGCGGCCATCAGCCAGCGCGCCGGAACCGCGTAAGACCGACGCCCTTTCAAAGCCGGTTACTGACGCCGGCTTGCGCTTGGCGGGTTCTTCGGAACCCGCCTTTTTTTTATAGCCGGTCCTTGAGTCCGTACCACAGCATGCCGAGCACCATGCCCGGGTAGCGCAGCAGTGTGCCGCCGGGGAACGTGTGCGTCGGCAGGCTCGCGAACACGTCGAAGCGCCCGGCCGTGCCGGCGATCGCTTCGGCGATGAGCTTGCCGGCGAAAGTGGCCGTGGAGATGCCGTGGCCGGAGTACCCCTGTGCGAAATACAGGTTCGGCGGCAGCCGGCCGAGGTGCGGCAGGCGATTGACCGTGACCGAGAGCGTGCCGCCCCACGCATACTCCACCGGCACGTCGGCGAGCTGCGGGAAAACCCGCAGCAGGTAGGGCCGCACGAAGCGCGCGATGTCCCCGGGGAATCCGTGCCGGTAGTTTTCGCCGCCGCCGAAGAGCAGCCGGTAGTCGTGCGTCAGGCGGTAGTAGTTCACGACGAAGCGCGTGTCATGCACGCCGTAGCGGCCGCTGATCAGCCGCCCGGCCCGCTCTGCGCCGAGCGGCGCGGTCGCCACGACGAAGTTGTTGATCGGCATGATCTTCCCGGCGACCCGCGGCTCGAGCCGCCCGAGGTAGCCGTTGCAGGCGAGTACGACGAAGCGCGCGGCGACGGAACCGGGGCCCGCTGTCACGGAGGCCGGGTCCGAGCGCGTGTAGCCCGTTACTCGCGAGTTTTCGAACATGCGCACGCCCGCGGCCTCGCAGGCGCGAGCGAGCCCGAGCGCGAAGTTCAGCGGATGCAGCGTCGCCGCGTGGGCGTCGAAGAATCCCTCGATGTAGGCATCTGTCGCCACCATGGCGCGCGTCGCCTCGCCATCGAGGGCGTGCGTGTCCGGATAGTCGTAGCGTTCGGCGAGCGCCTGGGAGATGGCCCGCGCCCAGCCGGCATAGCGGCGCGTATGGATGCCGACGAGCTGGCCGTCCGTGAGGTCGCAGTCGATTGCGTGCTGCCGGATGCGGCCGCGAATCTCCGCCTTGGCCGCCTCGGCGAGGTCCCACAGCAGGCGGGACTTCTCGTAGCCGAACAACGCCTCGGCTTCGAGTACGTCTTTCCGCTGGCCGCTGCCGATGAGCCCGCCGTTGCGGCCGGACGCACCGTAACCGATGCGCTCCGCCTCGAGCAGCACGACGCTCATGCCGCGCTCGGCGAGATTCAGCGCCGCGGACAGCCCGGTGAAGCCGCCGCCGATCACGCACACATCCGCGCGCACGACCCCGGTCAGCGGCGGCCGCGGCGGAGTCAGCGCGGCGGTCGCCGCGTACCAGGACGCCGGGTATCCGGCCCGCGTCTGCCCGTTGTCGCTGCGCGTGAGTATGGTTGCACCGCCCTCGGTCCGCGCCGTGTGCCCGCTGGGCACCGGCGGCGGGGCCTAATCTCACACGATCGGCCCGCCGCGGCAACCGCGCGGCCCAGCCTCACCGGATCGGGCGGTCGAACGGCCAGTTGGCGGCAAGACTCTGCTTCGGCGTGAACGGCGCGAACAGGCCCATCAGGAGGAGAGCGATGCGCCCGCCCAGGGTGGGTTTGCCGGTCTCGACCAGCGCCTTCAGGTTGGCCGTGATGAACTTTGCACCCGAGGTCATGTACTTCCCGGTCTTCGTCCCCTGCGGCACGTTTTCGTTGATGAGCGTGAACTCCGTGCCGCCGTCCACTTCCTCGAGGACGTAGCGGACGACGCACAACGGCTCGTCGAGGTTCGTGAATTTGAAGGTGTGCGCATAGCGGTACGGCGGCTCGAACTCGAGGACGTCGCCGACGACCGATGCATATTTGCCGTCCCTGGACAGCATCCGGATCGGCGCCCCGGGCTGGAGGCCCGGCGTCGAACAACGGCTGTTGAAAAAGAACGGCAGGACGCTGTCGCAGCGGGTCAGCTCCGCCCACACCTTGTGGATCGG
>DASUOE010000153.1:0-3142 GCA_036276805.1 Woeseiaceae bacterium
CCTACCTGGTTCTCCTGCTCGGCACGTCGCTCGTGTTTCTCATGGTCGCGATCGCCTGGACCTGGCAGCTCGCCGGGACGCTCGCCTTCACGGACGGCGGCGTGTTCCGCGTGCTCGGGGAGACCGTGCCGGGCGCGTCGCCCCTGGTCATCGGGCTTCTTTACGCATTGTTTCTCTTCGGCACGGGCAAGGCGGCGCTGATGCCCTTCCATCGCTGGCTGCCGGCGGCGATGGTCGCCCCGACGCCGGTGTCCGCGCTCCTGCACGCCGTCGCGGTCGTGAAACTCGGCGTATTCGTCGTCCTCAAGGTGACGATCTATATCTTCGGCACCGATACTCTCGCCGAGTTCGACGCGGGCCGGGCGATGCAGTACGTGGCGGCGGTCACGCTCCTGACCGGCGCCGTGCTGGCGCTCCGGCAGGACAACCTGAAGCGGCGGCTCGCGTACTCGACCATCAGCCAGCTCGCTTACATCGTGCTGGCCGCGAGCCTCGCGAACGACCTCTCGCTCGCCGCCGGCGGCCTGCACATCGCGGCGCACGCGTTCGCGAAGATCACGCTGTTCTTCTGCGCCGGTGTGATCCTCGTTTCCCTGCACAAGACGACCGTCACCGAGCTGCGCGGCATCGGCCGCGCGATGCCGGTTACCGTCACGGCCTGGGTGATCGCGAGCCTCGCGATCATCGGCATGCCGCTCACCGGCGGCTTCTGGAGCAAATGGTACCTCGCCCAGGGGGCGTGGGCGGCGGGCGAGCCGCTGATGCTCGGGGTCATCCTCGCAGGCTCGCTGCTCGCCGTCGGGTACCTCCTGCCGCCGGCCGTCCGGGCGTTCTACGCGCCGCCGACGGGCGTCGCGGCGACGAAGAGCGGCGTACTGGCGCAGGAAGCGCCACGGTGGTCGCTCATCGCACTCTGCCTGACCGCGCTCGCGAGCGTCGCCCTGTTCTTCGTGGCGAAGCCGATCCTGGTGTTTCTCGGAGCGACGCCATGAGCCGGACACGCGACGGGCGGCGGCACCGGCGCGACGGGCGCGACCGGCAGTCGAACCCGCCGTTCTGGGTCACGCGGCGCGCGGCGCTGCTCGCGGTCGTTGCGACGCACGTCGCCGCCGGTCTCGCGGTGCTCGCCGAGATCGTGCGGCCGGTCGACGCCGGCGGCTACGCCGTCAAGCGGGTGGCCGGGCTCGATTTCACCGCGTCCTACGCCCTGTACGGGTTTGCCGCCTGTGTCCTGCTCGTCCTGCTCGGCATCGTGCTGCGTAAGCTCGTCATGCGTGACGAGAACTATTATCGGGACGGCCCGCGATGATCGACGCCGGCTTCCCGCTCACGTTCGCCTCGCCGGCCGTACCGGCCGTCCTGCCGTCGTTCGTATTCTTCGCCGGCGCGCTCGCCGTGCTGCTGCTCCGGCGGGACTCGCTCGTGCTCGCGCGCGGCCTGGTCCTGCTGGCGGTGCCGCTGTACGGTGTGCTCAACCTGCTTTCGATCGAAGCCGGCACGACCTGGGGCGCGAGCCTGTCCGGCCTCGACCTCGTTCTCCTCCGGGCCGACCGCCTGAGCCTCCTGTTCGGGCTCTTGTTTCACCTTGGCGCACTCATCGGTGCGATCTATGCGCTCCGGGTGCGGGACCCGCTCGAGCACGCGGCCGCGCTCGTGTACGCGGGCAGCGCCCTCGGCGCAGTATTCGCCGGCGACCTCGTGACATTGTTCTTCTACTGGGAGGGCATGGCGCTCGCCTCCGCGCTGCTCGTGTGGGCCGGCCGCAACCGCGACTCGAACGGTGCGGGCCTGCGCTACCTCGTCATGCACCTGGCCTCCGGCCTCCTGCTGCTCGCGGGCGCCGTGATCGGCTACCAGGAGAGCGGGACGATCGCTTTCGACTTCCTCGGCACGGACAGCGCGGCCGGCTGGCTGATCCTTGCGGCGTTCGGGATCAAGTGCGGCTTCCCGCTGGTGCACACGTGGATCACGGATGCGTATCCCTGCGCCACCCCGAGCGGCACGGTCTTCCTGAGCATGTTCACGACGAAGGTGGCCGTGTACGCGCTCGCGCGTGGCTACGCGGGCACCGACCTGCTCGTGCCGATCGGCACCGTGATGGCATTGTTCCCGATCTTCTATGCCGTCATCGAGAATGACCTCCGGCGCGTGCTCGGCTACAGCATGATCAACCAGATCGGCTTCATGGTCGTCGGCGTCGGCGTGGGCACGGATCTCGCGCTCAACGGTGCCGTCGCGCACGCGTTCAACGAGGTGCTGTTCAAGGGGCTCCTGTTCATGAGCATGGGGGCGGTGCTGTACCGTGTGGGCCACGTGCTCGGCAGCGACCTCGGCGGGCTCTACCGGTCGATGCCGAAGACCGCGCTACTGTGCGCCGTCGGCGCGGCGTCCATCTCGGCGTTCCCGCTGTTCTGCGGCTTCGTGTCGAAGTCGATGATCATGTCCGCGATGTTCACCGAGGGTTACGGACTCGCCTGGCTGGGGCTCCTGTTCGCATCGGCGGGCGTGTTCCATCACGCCGGCATCAAGATCCCCTACTTTGCTTTTTTCGCGCACGACCGCGGGCTCGAGGTGCGCGAGGCGCCGGCGAACATGCTGGTCGCGATGGGTATCGCGGCGGTTCTGTGCGTCGCCATCGGCGCCTGGCCGGCAGCGCTGTACGGATTGTTACCCTGGGATGCGGCCTACGCCCCCTACAGCTGGGGCAACGTGGTGTTGCAACTCCAACTGCTCCTGTTCTCCGCACTCGCTTTCGTATGGCTGCAGCTCACGCACGTCTACCCGCCGGAACTGCGCTCCGTGAACCTCGACGTCGACTGGCTGTACCGTCGCCCCGGGCCTGCCGCCTGGCGGCGGCTCGCCGACACACTCGGCAGGTTGCGGCACCGGGCCGGCGCGGGCGTGCCCGCGGTCGCGGCGCGCGCAGGACGCCGCTTCTTCGGTGCGCGCGGCGTGCTGTCGCGGCCTGCCGAAACCGGCACGGCGGCGGTGCTCGTCGGCGCCGCGCTCGCGGGGTACATACTCGTCTACTACCTGGTGTCGCCGTGAGCAGCCCTTCCTCCAGCGCGCGTCGCGCTCGCGGCAACGGTCGACGCATCCTGCTGGCCGGCGCGGTGTTCGCAACGACCTGGGTGCTGTGGTC
>DASUOE010000154.1:0-6696 GCA_036276805.1 Woeseiaceae bacterium
GAAGTGAGTCTTTCGCGCCCCGATAGTTGAGACATTCCAACGTGTCCTGATGCCTGAGGACCTTTGTCGGCAGGTATTCCGCCGCGAACCAGCGACGTCAGGTCGATTTTGGGCCAATCGTACGGTCTAGCACGCAATCCATGCTCAGCTTCCCGGCGCCCAGGAAAATCAACGGCACCAGCATTGCGAGGAACAGCAGGGGAATACGGTAGTTGCCGAAGCCCTTGTCGGTGACCGCGTAGCCCTGCCAGAGTTGTCCCAACGAGTCCCAGCTCTCGGGCCAGTGCACGGCGAAGATCGCGATGACGGTGAGGATGGCGAGGGAGGCCGCCCAAAAGCGGGTGAACAGGCCCACGGCGAGACAGAGCCCGCCCAGGATCTCGACCCAGGTGGCGAGGAACCAGCTGATGTCGACCGGCACGACGTTGAACGGGAACAGGAACTTGTCCTGCACGTTTTCGAACCAGTTGTCGCCGTTCAGCTTACCGAAGCCGGCCTTGGCGAACTCGTAGGCAAGCAGGAGGCGTATAGGCAGGAGCGCAATCCAGGCACCTGCGCTGTCGAGCGCAGCGGTAATCCGCTGCCATGTGTCGATTGCGGTCATCGTCCGGTGTCTCCCCGTCAGGTTTTCAGCACGCCCGTGAGCAGGCCCGCAGCCCGCATTTCACGCAGCATCTCGCCGCCGTGAGCGACGAAGGCCGTTGCATCGGCATAGCCGGTGTCTTGCGCCAGTGCCTCGAGCAGTGCGGCGCCGGTGCGACCGGACGCATTGTCGCCGACCCGCACCAGGAGTTCGGCCGTCACCGGGTTCAGCTCGAGGAAGCGGACGCTGTCCTGCGGGTCCCGGTAGACGGCGAGAAATACCGGCTGTTCCGCCGGCTGTTCCGGAATGAACTCCGGGCCGATTCGGTGCACCGGCCAGCGATAGGCGTACACGCGGGCCGCGGCGGTACGCACCGGCACGCCCGCGAGCAGGTCCCCGGCCGCATCGACGGCATGCGGGTCGTTACTTGCCGTCTCGATGGACACCTCGAGCTCGGCGTATTCGTAGTGCGCGAGTTCGGCGAGGAACGGCAGGTCGTCCGGTTCCGGTTCGTGCTCCGCCTCGAGGTAGGCCAGGAATTCCCGCGGCAGTTGCAGGAAATACGGCGTCCTGCTCCGGTGCACACGCATGAAACCGCGGACCAGGCGCCGCCAGCCGGCATCGTCGTGGAGCTTGCGCAGCACCGGGAACATCGTGCCGAGCAGGTTGCGCAGGTTGTTCAGGAACAATTCGCGGTACACCGCCATGCGCCGGTCGTCGATGCCGGCGGGGCGGGCGACATGTTCCGGGTCGCGGATGTGCGCGGCAAACGCGTACTGCCGCGCCTGGAAGTCCGGCCGCTCAGCCATGACTCGCGCGGCCGGCGGTTGCGGACTGCTGGAGCGTGCGGATCTGCCTTACCTCGGCCAGCAATTCGGGTATCGGCGGAAAATTGAAGTCGCGTTCGAGCAGCGTCGGCACCGGCCCGAACAGCGCATACGCATCGGCGAGCAGCGACCAGGCCGCGTCGTCGACCGGCGCACCGTGCGTGTCGATGCGCAGGTCGGGCGCCTCGACGTGATGCCCCGCGATATGGAAGTAGCGAATTCGCTGCGCGGGCATGCGACGCAGGAACGCCCCGGCATCATAACCGTGGTTGATGCTGTTCACGACGATGTTATTGATGTCGAGCATCAGGTCGCAGTCCGCTTCCCCGAGTACCGCGAGCGTGAAATCGAGCTCGCTCATCTGGGTGTCAGCCGGCGCGTAATACGACACGTTTTCGAGCGCCATGCGGGCCCCGAGGATGTCCTGCACGCGGCGGACCCTTCCTGCGACGTAATGCACGGCTTCCTCGGTGAACGGGATCGGCATCAGGTCGTAGAGATGCCCGTCGTCGCCGCAATAACTCAGGTGTTCGGAATACTGCCGGATGCCGTGCGCCGCCATGAAGCCGCGGATGTCGCGCACCAGCGCCTCGTCGAGCGGCGCGGGGGAGCCGATCGAAAGCGAGAGGCCGTGGATGACGAACGGGTAACGCTCCGTGAAGAACCTGAGCTGCTTGCCGAGCCGGCCGCCGACCCCGATCCAGTTCTCCGGCGCCACCTCCATGAAATCGACGTCTGCCGGCGGGTCGTCCACGAGCTGCTGCGCGAAGCCGCGCCTGAGCCCCAGGCCGGCGCCGGATACAGGGAAATGCGCGCTCGTCGGATTGACGGGGTGGGGCATACGGTCCTGTTTTCGATTCGGCGGTTGACGGGCGGCAGCCAGCATAACGCAGGAGACCGGCGTTCCGCGGGGTTTATTGCACGGCGCCGGCCGATGGGACGAACAGCCTCGGATTGCCTTGAGCCCGGGAAAAATCGCTACGGAAGGGCCGCCAGCCGGCGCAGGCGCTCGAGATAACGCGCTTCGTCGGGCGGCGCCCCGGCGGACTGCGCGTCCCACAGCGTCTCGGCCAGGCACTCGACCATCCGGTGTTCGGCGTCGTGCCGGTCCCCGGCCCGGGCGCAGATCCGGCGATGCAGGTCGCGGATGCCCGCGGGACGGTCGGTCGCGACCTGTTCGCGCAGGCCGAGGTGCAGTCCCATGTGCAGGAACGGGTTCGTCGCGCCGCCGGACGGCGGGTAGTCCCGGTCCGGATCCGCGTGCTCGACCTCGGCGTGATATTCCGGATGCTCCGCAACGACTCCGGCGATCTGTGTTTCGAGCGGCGATAAGGTCTCGCCGGCGCGGTGCTTGCGCCAGGCGTCACGGTACATACGGCGCAGCGTTTGCCTGTCCTGGCTGAAGATCACGACAGCTCCTTGTGACGGTATTCGCACCACTCGACGATCGGGCACTCGCCGCACAGCGGTTTCCGTGCCTTGCAGATGTAGCGTCCGTGCAGGATCAGCCAATGGTGTGCATTCTTCCTGTACGGTTCCGGAGTCGTCCGGAGCAGCCGCTTCTCGACCTCGACCGGCGAGTTGCCCGGCGCAAGCCCCGTGCGATTCGCGACCCGGAAAATGTGCGTGTCCACGGCGATCGTCGGCTCCCCGAACGCGGTGTTGAGGACGACATTGGCGGTCTTTCGCCCGACGCCGGGCAGCGCCTCGAGAGCCGCGCGGTCGTTCGGTACCCGGCCTCCGTGATCCTCGATGAGACGCCGGCAGGTCGCGATGATGTTCTTGGCTTTGCTGTTGTACAGGCCGATCGTGCGGATGAATTGAGACAACCCCTCGACGCCGAGCTCCAGGATCCCGGCGGGCGTATTCGCGACGGGGAACAGCCTCGCCGTCGCCTTGTTGACGCCCGTGTCCGTGGCCTGGGCGGAGAGGATGACGGCAATCAGCAGCTCGAACGGTGACGCATAGTTCAGTTCCGTCTCCGGATCTGGATTCAGCGACGCAAGGCGCTCGAAAATCGCTGTGCGCTTGGCCCTGTTCATGGCTCCGGTCGCCTCTGCTCCGGTACGCTCACGTGCGCCCGGCAATCCCTGTATTCCGGCGCCGAAGAGGCCGCGCCGCCTTGGCCCGTCGCGGGTCGTGGCGGCGCCGATCGAGTTCGTTCTTGCCGGCTACGGCCAGGGCCAGCGCGAAGAACGCGCCCGGGGGCAACAGGGCCAGGAGCCAGCCACCGTCGAACAGGGTCAGCCCGTCGCTGGCATCGCCGCCAACGAGAAGGTCGAGGCGCGCAAACAGCGATCCGTTGCCGATGAACTCGCGCAGAAGTCCGAGCCCGGCGAGCAGGAGGGCAAAGCCTGCGCCCATGCCGAGGCCGTCGGCGATGCTGCGCAGTACGCCGTGGCGGGAAGCGAACACCTCGGCGCGCGCGACGATGGCACAGTTGGTCACGATGAGCGGGATGAAGATACCGAGCGTGCGGTCGAGCGTCGGAAACCATGCCTTGAATACGAGCTCCACGCAGGTCACGAGGCTCGCAATGATCAGCACGTAGATCGGGATTCGGATCTCCGGCCTGAGCCAGTGGCGCGTCGCCGAGACCAGCGCGTTCGAAGCCGTCAGCACCGCGAGCGTCGCCACACCGAGGCTCAGGCCGTTGACGAACGATGTGGTGACGGCCAGCAGCGGGCAGAGTCCGAGCAACTGGACGAGGCCCGGGTTCTCCCGCCAGAGGCCGGTGCGAAGCTCATCGAGGAATGCGCCGCGACTCATTGACGATTCCGACGGGCGCGCGAAACCAGTGGAGGAAAGTTATGTAAAACGTTGAAAACATTCGCATCCATACGTCTACCGTTGACTGTCCACATCGTCGACGTCGCCGTGCCTGTCCACTTCGGTGTCGTCCTGTCCAGCATGCCTGTCCCCTTCAGTGAATACCTCGTCGCGGTGCTCGCCGTACCAGGTCAAGGTGCCGCGAATGGCGCCGAGCACCGCGCGCGGGGTCACGGATGCGCCGGTCAGCTGGTCGAATTCCCCGCCGTCGCGTTTCAGCCGCCAGGCGGCGAGCGGCGGCGTTCCGATCGCGGCGCCGACGAACTGCTCGACCCAGTCGCTGCGGTCGTGCTCGATGCGATCGCCGAGGCCCGGCGTTTCACGGTGCTCCAGTATGCGCACGCCGGTGATGCCGCCGTCGAAGCTGACGCCGATGAGCACCCGGATCGGCCCGGCATAGCCGTCCGGCGCAGTCACCGCGAACAGCGCCGCAACGGGTTCGCCCTGGCGATAGACACGGTAGACGACGACGGGATCGCGCCCCGGCAGGCCGTGCGGTGGCGGGATCACGAGGCGTGAGCCGGAGACCTTGCCGTCGAAGAACAGCCCCGCCAGCGCCGGTTCCAGGCTCTGCTCGAGCATCGCTTCCTGGTTTGCTGCGATTCGCTCGCGGGTCAGATGCCAGGTCGTCGCGACGAGCGCAGTGCAGACGGCGGCAATGAGCCCGAGCGTCACGGTACTTTTTGCGACGTCGCTCATCACGGCGTGTCAGCGGGGTCCGGGGCGACCGGCGGTTTCTCGTGGCGCGGGTGGCCGACGATTCGCGGCTTGGTAATACGGTCGATCGCCGGTACGGCCAGGTTCATGAGCAGCACGGAAAACGCCACGCCGTCGGCGTAGGCGCCCCACTTGCGAATCGCATAAATGAGAAAGCCGATGCCGATGCCGTAGAGCACCCGGCCTCGCGGCGTGGTGGAGGCCGACACCGGGTCGGTCGCGATGAAGAAGGCGCAGAGGAGCGTTGCGCCCGCGAACAGGTGAAACGCGGGGCTCGGGTTTGCATCGGGATTCATGAGGTACATGATCCCCGCCGGCACGAGCAAACCGATGCCCACACCAACGGGTATCTGCCAGCGAATGATTCCGCGCAGCAGCAGCCAGAACCCGCCGATGGCGATGAAGTTGCCGATCCACTCCCAGCCCCGTCCGCCGAAGTCGCCCATGATCGGCAATGTCTTGATCTCGGCGACCGTCCACGCATTGTTCAGCCCGGATTTCATTGCATCGAGCGGTGTGGCGCGGCTCACTGCATCGAAGGTCAGCAGGTCGGGCAGCCGGCCCGTGAGCGTGTATCGAAGCGTCTCGAAAAACGTCAGGTACTCGTAATCGATGTCCCCCATGCTCGGCGCCACCCACAGGTTCAGGTGCATGGGAAATGCGATGAGAATGACGACGTAACCGGCCATGGCCGGGTTGAAGATATTGAATCCGAGCCCGCCGTACAGGTGCTTGGCCACGACGATGGCGAACAGGGCGCCGGTGCCGGTGACCCACCACGGCGTCAGCGACGGCAGCGCGAAGGCCAGAAGCGCCGCGGTGACGAGCGCGCTCATGTCCTCGAGCGCAGTGAGCGGGTCGCGCCCGCGCAGGTTCATCATCGCCGCTTCGCCGCCGATGCAGAAGAGCGCGGCGATCACGAAATTGAAGATGAGGCCCGGCCCGAAGAAGTACACGTGTGCCAACGCCGCCGGGACGAGGGCTGCGAGCACCTGGAGCATGATCGACTGGACGGTCGTGCTCGGTGCGAGGAAAGGCGCTTCGCGGCGTTCGAACTCCACCTCAGTCCTTCTTTCGCCTGCGCTTCAGTATGTCGGCGATGGCGCCGGGCCCGGCCTTGCGCGCCGCGGCCTTCTGGCGCGAGAGCTCCTCTGCGCGTTCCTGCTCGTCTCGATCGATGCGCTCGGCGCGCGCCTCGTAGCGCTGCCGGGCCCGTTCCGCGCGCGCTTTTTCGTCGGCCAGCTCCTGGATGCGGGCTTTCGCCTTGCGAAAGTCTGCTGTAAGCGGGATGTGACTCGGACAGACCAGGTCGCAACAACCGCACTCGATGCAGTCGGTAAGGCCGTAGAATCGCAGCTTCTTCTCGTCGTCGGCGCCGGCGTACCAGTACAGCTGCTGCGGCAGGAGCTGCGCCGGGCACACATCCGAACAGTTGCCGCAGCGGATGCACTGCCGTTCCGGCCCCGCAACGGGCCTTTCCGAGAGGACCAGGATGCAGTTCGTGGCTTTCACGAGCGGCACTCGATCGGTAGTCACCGAGCGGCCGGTCATGGGCCCGCCGATGATCAGCTGACTGGCCCGGTCGGTATAGCCGCCGGCAAATTCGACGAGCTCCGCGACCGTCGTGCCGATGCGGGCACGTACGTTCATGGGCGCGCGAACCCCATCGCCGGTGATCGTCGTGACGCGCGAAATGAGCGGTACGCCGGCGACGATCCAGTCATGGACTGCCACGGCCGT
>DASUOE010000155.1:0-9927 GCA_036276805.1 Woeseiaceae bacterium
AGACGCTCGGCACCTCGGCCGGCACGCAACCGTTCGACAGCGTGATGGACGCCGACGTGATCGTCGTCATCGGTGCCAATCCGACCGAGGGCCACCCGGTATTCGCGTCGCAGATGAAGCGTCGGCTGCGCCAGGGCGCGAAGCTGATCGTCGTCGACCCGCGCAAGATCGGCCTCGTCCGCTCGCCGCACATCCAGGCGGATTATCACCTCCCGCTCCTGCCGGGCACGAACGTGCCGGTCATCAATGCCTTCGCGCACGTCGTGGTCGAGGAAGGCCTCATCGACGAGGACTACGTCCGCGAGCGCTGCGACGTCGACTCCTTCGAAGCCTGGAAGGCGATGATCCTGCGGCCCGAGAACTCGCCCGAAGCCGTCGCCGGCGTCGCGGGGTTGGACGCTGCGGCTTTGCGCGCCGCCGCCCGGCTCTACGGGAGCGCGAAAAACGGCGCGATCTACTACGGCCTCGGCGTCACCGAGCACAGCCAGGGCTCGACGATGGTGATGGGCATGGCGAACCTCGCCATGGCGACCGGCAATCTCGGCCGCTCCGGCGTCGGCGTGAACCCGCTGCGCGGCCAGAACAACGTGCAGGGCTCCTGCGACATGGGTTCGTTCCCGCATGAACTCCCGGGCTACCGGCCCGTGTCGGACGACGTCGTGCGGGGCACTTTCGAGAAGCACTGGAACGTTGCCCTGGACCCGAAGCCGGGCTTCCGCATCCCGAACATGTTCGACGCCGCCTGCGCCGGCACGTTCAAAGGCATGTACATCCAGGGCGAAGACCTCGCGCAATCCGACCCGAACACGCTGCACGTCGAGGCTGCGCTTTCCAGCATGGAATGTATTGTCGTCCAGGACCTGTTCCTGAACGAGACCGCGAAGTTCGCGCACGTGTTCCTGCCGGGGACCTCGTTCCTCGAGAAGGACGGTACGTTCATCAACGCGGAGCGCCGCATCAATCGCGTGCGGCCGGTGATGGAGCCGCGGCAGGGCAAGGAAGAGTGGCGCATCACGCAGGACATCGCCATCGCCATGGGTTACCCGATGCACTATTCGAACGCCGCCGAGATCATGGACGAGATTGCCGCGCTGACGCCGACGTTCACGAACGTGAGCTTCAGGTTCCTGGACGAGGTCGGGAGCGTGCAATGGCCGTGCAACGAGGCCGCGCCGATGGGCACGCCGATCATGCACATCGACCGGTTCGTCCGCGGCAAGGGACTGTTCGTCGAGACCGAGTACGTCCCGACCGAGGAACGGACCAACCGCAAGTTCCCGTTGCTACTGACGACCGGGCGCATACTGTCGCAGTACAACGTCGGCGCGCAGACGCGCCGCACCGAGAACATGCGCTGGTACCACGAGGACCTGCTGGAAATCCACCCGAGCGATGCCGAGATGCGGGGCATCCACGAGGGGCAGCTCGTCTCGCTGGCCAGCCGCAAGGGCGACATCACGCTCAAGGCGACCGTCACGGAACGCGTGAAGCCGGGCGTCGTGTACACGACCTTTCACAACCCGGAGACGGGTGCGAACGTCGTCACGACGGAATACAGTGACTGGGCGACGAACTGCCCCGAGTACAAGGTGACCGCCGTGCAGGTCACCCCGGCGACGCATCGTTCGCAGTGGCAGGAAGAATTCGCCGAGCGCGCCCTCGAGCAGGGCCACATCGCCCCGACGACGTGAGCTGAACTGCTGTGTCGCCCGGCCGGCGCTCATCGCCGGCAATTGCGGTGGCCGGCCGCTTGCGCCGGCCGGTCGCCGGCCCTACGCTCGCGGCGTCCCGGCTTCGTTCGTCCCCACGCCCATGCGCCCCGTCCTCTTGAGCATCCTCCTGCTGGCCGCAAGCAACGTGTTCATGACCTTCGCGTGGTATGCGCACCTGAAGGAGCTCAACCACCGGCCCTGGATCGTCGCGGCGCTGGTGAGCTGGGGCATCGCATTTTTCGAGTACATGCTGCAGGTGCCGGCCAACCGCATCGGTTACACGGTGCTGTCGGTGGGCCAGCTCAAGCTTTTGCAGGAAATCATCACGCTGACGGTCTTCGTGCCGTTCGCGCTGTTCTACCTGCGTGAGCCACTGAAACTCGACTACCTGTGGGCGGGCCTGTGCCTGCTCGGCGCGGTGTACTTCGTCTTCCGCAGCCGCTGGCTCGGCGCCTAGGGCCTGTGAACGCCATGAACGGGGCGCCTGTAGCGCTAACAGGCGCTGGCCAGGTGCCGCGGCGGCACACGCTCAAGGTTCCGCGCTCTCGTCCCCCGCGCGCTCGCCCCGGAACAGCCAGCGCTCCACCTGCGGCTTCACGAACCGCGGGAACATGATGAGCGCGAGGACGAACAGCCCGACGCCCCACGGCGGATACCAGGCGACGACGAACACCGGCCACATGAACGCGAGCACGAGGTTCGTCACGGACTCGGTGCTGAAGCGCATGAGGAACTCGACGAGCTGCCCGGCGAAGAAGTCGCCGGCGCTCGTCATCCCGGCGACCTCGCCAACGAGAGTCTTCACCTCGAGCGCAGCGAACGTCAGCGCGTAGCCGAGCGTGTACGCGCTGCCGCCGCGCGTATCCCAGATCCGCCTGAACCAGCCGCGGAACGCGCCGTGCGCCGACGCCGGGATGCCGCGTGGGTTTTTCACGGCGTCCGCGCCCGCGAGGCCGACGCTGCGGAGGCGGGCGCCGACGCGCCGCCCGAGCGGCGGCTTGCGGGCTGACTTCTGTTTCGGCGGCGTCTTCCTCGCCATGGCCGCGATGCCTGCTCCGCTGGCTGGATGGCACGCAAGAATACCGCCGATTGCCGTCAACGGCAGCTTGCCTCGCCGGTCGCGCCTGTCGCGCCTGTCAGGGCGCCGGGCAGGACTTAAGGGGACCCGCGTCGGGCGCCTCGGTCCCGGGCGCTTCAGTTGCGGCTGCGCCGGCGGAGTTCTTCGTCGCCGTTCGCGGACAGCCAGTTCATCACGTCGCTCAGCGCCCTGAGTTCCGCGGCGAATCGCGAACGGAATTCCGGGTACTGCGTCGCGAATGCCTGCAGCTCGCCCGCCTTGAGCATGGCCGTTGCCTTGGCCGGCAGGACTTCGAGGAAGGCCAGGCTGCAGCAGCTCGTAAAATCGCAACGGATGTCGCCGCTGCCTTTAGGGAATCGCATGGGTGACTCGCACGGGACACACTCCCACTGGAACGCACTCCAATCACCTCTCTGTATACCCGAGAGGCCTGCGCGCGTCGGGCGGGATTTCACTTAATGCGGGAAAATCGGCGGTGGCCGCGGGGCGCACGGCCCGCCGTACCATGCGCGATACCACGCGCGTCGTCAGCGGCGGTGGTGCCTCCCGGCGCTCTCGCAGAACGCGTGCAGCATGGCCGAGAGCGTCGCACGCAGGCGGCCGGCCAGGGCCTCGTCGAATATGCGCGTCGCCTCGTCCATGTAGCTGCGCTGCGCGACCTCGAGTTGCAGCGCCTCGATGCCGGCATCCGGCGCGCCGTACTGGCGCGTGATGAAGCCGCCCTTGAAGCGTCCGTTCACGACGGACTCGTAATCGCTGTCGGCCGCGACCGCGGCGACCGCATGCCCGACGGCCGCGTGGCAGCTCCGGCCGTCGAAAGTGCCGATGTTGAGGACCGGCAGTTCACCCTCGAAGAGGCGCGGGACGCGCCCGGGGATCGAATGGGCGTCCCACAGCAGCGCGTAACCGTGTCGCCGGCGCAGCGTATCGAGCTCGGCCCGGAGGCGCTCGTGATAGGGCCGCCAGTGCGCGGCCACGCGTGCGGCCCGCTCCGCCGCCCCCACCCCGTCGCCGTCGCGGTAGATCGGGTCGCCGGCGAACGTATGCTCCGGGCACAGCCCCGTAGCGACCTGTCCCGCGTAGAGCGCCTCGTCGCTCGCCGAACGGTTGAGGTCGACGACGTAGCGCGAGGCCCGCGCGACGATGACCGACGCGCCTTCGGCGTGCGCAAAGTCGTACAGCCTGGCGACGTGCCAGTCGGTGTCGGGGATGTCGAGCCCGGCGGGCGACATGCGCTCGCGCAGCGCATCGGGAATCTCGCGCCCATCGTGCGGCACGCTGACGAGGAGCGGCGTATCGCCCGGCTGGAAGGAGTACGTTTCGTGGACGCTCACGCCGCGCGGCCGCCCGCGGGAAGTATGGCGGGCAACGAATCCACGGCGTCGCGAAAGCGGCCTTCGTTCACGAGTGCCGCCACCGCGACGATATCCGGCGAGAGCGAGCGGTCGGACTCGAGGCGCGGCGATACCGCGCGGATGGCGCGGAGTGCGGCCTCGAGCGCCGCCGAGCTTTTCCGCGGCCGGTGGAACTCGAGCCCCTGCGCCGCCGCGAGCAGCTCGATCGCCACGATGTGCGCGACATTGTCGAGCATGTCGTGCAGGCGGCGCGCCGCGAACGTCGCCATGCTCACGTGGTCCTCCTGGTTCGCCGACGTCGGGAGGCTGTCGACGCTCGCCGGGTGCGCGAGCGTCTTGTTCTCCGAAGCAAGCGCTGCGGCCGTCACCTGCGCCATCATGAAGCCGCTGTTCAGCCCGCCTTCGGCGACCAGGAACGCCGGCAGGCCGGAGAGGTGCGCGTCGATGAGGAGCGCGGTGCGGCGCTCGGCGAGCGCGCCGATCTCGGCGATCGCGAGCGCGAGGTAATCCGCGGCGAGTGCTACCGGCTCCGCGTGGAAATTGCCGCCGGAGAGCACGGCGCGCGTATCGCTGAACACGAGCGGGTTGTCGGTGACGGCGTTTGCCTCGGTCCCGAGCACGCTGCACACGTGCCGGAGGACATCGAGGCAGGCGCCGTTGACCTGCGGCTGGCAGCGTATCGAGTACGGGTCCTGGACCCGCTCGCACTCGAGGTGCGAGGCGCGGATCTCGCTTCCGTCCATCAGGTCGCGCAGCACGGCGGCGACGTCGGCCTGCCCGCCGTGACCGCGCACGGCCTGGATTCGGGCGTCGAAGGGCGTGTCGCTGCCCTTGATCGCGTCCGCCGACATTGCGCCCGCCACGAGCGCCGCGGCGAGCACGTTTTCCGTGCGGAAGGCCGCGGCGAGCGCCAGGGCCGTCGACACCTGCGTGCCGTTCAGGAGTGCCAGCCCCTCCTTCGGCGCCAGCTCGAGCGGCGCGAGCCCGGCCGCCGCGAGCGCTTCGGCCCCCGGCAGCAGCCGCTCACCGAGCCGCGCCTGCCCGCGCCCGATGAGCACGGCCGACAGGTGCGCGAGCGGCGCGAGGTCGCCGGATGCGCCGACGGAACCCTGCGAGGGGATACGCGGCAGGAGGTCCGCATTCAGCATGCCGCACAGCGCGTCCACGAGCTCAGGGCGTACGCCGGAGCAGCCCGCGCCGAGCGCGGCTATTTTCGTGAGCAGCACGAGCCTCACCACGCGATCGTCGAGGTCCGGCCCGATGCCGACGGCGTGCGAACGCACGAGGTTCTCCTGCAGCAGGGCGAGCTTCTCGCTGCCGATGCGCACCTGCGCGAGCTGCCCGAAGCCGGTGTTGACGCCGTACACGCGCTTGCCGCCCGCCACGACCTCGCGGATGAGCGCGTGCGACGCCGCGATGCGCTCGCGGGCGGCAGCGCCTAGCGTCACCTGCACCGGGGCGAGCCACGCGGCGCGCAACGCTGCGAGCGTGAGCGGCCTGGTGTCGATGGCGACGCTCACCGTGCGCCTCCGAGGTCGACCATAGGCAAGTCGAGCCCGTTCTCGCGCGCGCACTCGATCGCTTCCGGGTAGCCGGCATCCGCGTGGCGCATGACGCCGGTGCCCGGGTCGTTCCACAGCACACGCGCGAGCCGCGCATCCGCGGCCTCGCTGCCGTCGCAGACGATCACGACGCCCGCATGCTGCGCATAGCCCATGCCGACGCCGCCGCCGTGGTGGATCGACACCCAGGTCGCGCCGCTCGCCGTATTCAGGAGCGCGTTCAACAGCGGCCAGTCGGACACCGCGTCCGAGCCGTCGCGCATCGCTTCGGTCTCGCGGTTCGGGCTCGCGACGGAACCGGAATCGAGGTGGTCGCGGCCGATGACGACGGGGGCCCTGAGCTCGCCCGTGCGGACCATCTCGTTGAACGCGAGGCCGAGCCGGTGGCGCTGGCCGAGGCCGACCCAGCAGATGCGGGCGGGCAGGCCCTGGAAGCGGATCTTCTCGCGTGCCTGGTCGAGCCAGTTGTGCAGGTGGATGTCGTCGGGGATGAGTTCCCTGACCTTCGCGTCGGTGCGGTAGATGTCCTCGGGGTCGCCGGAGAGGGCCGCCCAGCGGAACGGGCCTATGCCGCGGCAAAACAGCGGCCGCACGTATGCCGGCACGAAGCCCGGGAAGTCGAACGCGTCGGTAACGCCCTCGTCGAACGCCACCTGGCGGATGTTGTTCCCGTAGTCGAAGGTCGGCACGCCCGCCTTCTGCATGTCGAGCATCGCGCGCACGTGCACCGCCATGGACTTCGCCGCCGCCGCGGCCACCGCGTCCGGGTCGCTCGCCCGCTTCGCGTACCACTCGGGGACGGTCCAGCCGGCGGGCAGGTAGCCGTTCGCCGGATCGTGCGCGGAGGTCTGGTCGGTCAGCGCATCCGGGAGGATCCCCTGCCGTACCATCTCCGGCAGGATCTCGGCCGCGTTGCCGAGGAGCCCGACCGACACCGGGTTCTTCGCCGCCACGGCCTCCCGGACGATCGTCATCGCGTCGTCGAGCGTGTCGGCGCGCCTGTCGAGGTAGCCGGTGGCGAGGCGCTTGTCGATGCGGTCCGACTGGCACTCGATCGCGAGCATCGAGGCGCCCGCCATCGTCGCGGCGAGCGGCTGCGCACCGCCCATCCCGCCGAGGCCCGCGGTCAGGATCCAGCGCCCGGCGAGGTCGCCGCCGTAGTGCCTGCGGCCCATCTCGACGAATGTCTCGTAGGTGCCCTGCACGATGCCCTGGCTGCCGATGTAGATCCAGCTGCCCGCCGTCATCTGCCCGAACATCATGAGGCCCTTGCGGTCGAGTTCGCGAAAGTGCTTCCACGTGGCCCAGGCCGGCACCAGGTTCGAATTCGCGATGAGCACACGCGGCGCGTCCGCGTGCGTGCGAAACACGCCGACCGGCTTGCCCGACTGGATGAGCAGCGTCTCGTCGGCCTCGAGCTTCATGAGCGCACGCACGATCGCGTCGTAGGCCTCCCAGTTGCGCGCCGCCTTGCCGATGCCGCCGTAGACGACCAGGTCCTCCGGCCGCTCGGCCACCATCGGGTCGAGGTTGTTCATGAGCATGCGGAGCGGCGCCTCGGTGAGCCAGCTCTTCGCGCGGAGTTCCGTGCCGGTCGGCGCGGTGATGACGCGCCTGCCGCTCGTGCTGTCGTTCATGTCTTCAGTCTCTCCAGTTGCACGACCTTCGCGCCGGCGCTGCTGCGCTGCGCGGCGGGCTGGTAGTGGCCGGTCAGCTCGTAACGGCTGCCGGGGTGATACAGGTGCGCGAAGGTGACGACACGTCCGGCCGCCCAGGTGCGGCGGATGACGACCAGAACCGGTTCCCCGGCGTCCATGTCGAGCAGCCGGCGCACGCGCTTGTCCGGCATTTCGGCCCGGACGACCTGCTCGGCCTCGGCGAAGGGCATGATCGACGTCAGGTAGGCACTCGGCGTCTGCCGGCTGAAGTCCTGCGTGAACGTCTGCGGCGCGAACTCGGCCAGCACGTAGCGATCCTCGACCTGGATCGGGATTCCGTTTTCCCGGTGCACGATGAGCAGGTGGAACAATGCCGTCCCCGGCGCGACGTGCAGCGCGCGGGCCGGCTCGCCGCGCGCGGCGACCCGTTCGCGACTCACGACGTCGGCGCTGTGGCGGTGGCCGCGCGAGCTGATCTCGTCGGCGATGTTCTGGATCTCGCGCACATGCGATTGCGCCCGCACGTCGGCGACGAACGTGCCGCGCCCCGCGACCCGCCGGACGTAGCCTTCGTCGGTGAGCTCGCGCAAAGCGCGGTTCGCGGTCATGCGCGATACGCCGGTCGCGAGCACGAGTTCGTTCTCCGAGGGCACGCGGTCGCCGGGTTTCAACTCGCCCTCGGCGATGCGCCCGATGATCGAGTCCTTGAGCGCCTGGTAGCGCGGCTTCCCGCGCAGGCTCATGCGGGCGCTCTCATGCAACCGCACCGTCCGGCTTCAAGTCGGCAACCGCCGCGGCGTAGGCCGCGCGGCTTTCCCCGGCCGCGACGTGGCGGCCGTCTTCGACCCACCACTCGCCGTGCACCATCACGCGCTCGATCGGCAAGGCGTAGCCCGAGAACACGAGCGCATCGATGCGCGAGGCGTCGGTATGCCCTACCAGCATCGGGTCGCCGTCGTAGAGGCAGACGAGATCCGCATACCCGCCTTCCACCAGGCCGGCCCGCCCCTGGCCGCAGGCAACGGCGCCGCCTGCAACCGAGCGCTGGAACAGCTCGCTGCCGACGTGCGCGTCGCGTACGGCGGCGACATTGCGCGTCTGCGTCGCCAGCCGCTGCCCGTATTCCAGCCAGCGCAGCTCCTCGAAAGGGTTGATCGACACGTGGCTGTCCGAGCCGATCGCGATACGCCCGTTGGCGGCGAGCCAGGGCCGCAGCGGGAACAGCCCGTCGCCCAGGTTCGCCTCGGTGCTGGGACACAGGCAGGCGACGGCGCCGGTCGCCGCAAGCCGGTCGACTTCGTCCTCGTCCATGTGCGTCGCGTGCACGAAACACCAGCGCCCGTTCACCGGGTAGCGCTCGAGCAGCCAGCGCACCGGGCGCCGGTGATACCAGGCGAGGCTCTCGTCGACCTCGCGCTGCTGCTCGGCGACGTGGATGTGCATGGGCATGCCGGCCGCGTCGGCAGCGGCCACGATGCGATCGAGCGAGGCCGGGCTCACGGCGCGAATGCTGTGGGCGCCGATGCCGGTCGACAGGCGGCCGCCAGAACGCGCCCGCGCCCGCTCCACGTGCGCGAGAAAGGCCTCGACGTCCAGTGCGAACAGCGCCTGTGCGCCTTCGGGCGCCGGCCGGTCGAAGCCCGCGCGCTCGTAGAGCACCGGGACGTAGGCGAGCCGGATACCGCTCGCCGCCGCCGCGTCGGCGAGCGCCCCGAACATGGCGTCGGCATCGCTGCCGTCGCCGGCGGAATGCAGGTAGTGGAACTCGGCCACCGAGGTGTAGCCGGCCGAGAGCATCTCGCCGTACGCCTGCCGTGCGATCGCGAAGAGACGCCCTGGTGTCATGGCGGCGGCGAACCGGTACATGCGCTCGCGCCAGGTCCAGAAGCTGTCGTGGCCGGCCGGCGAGCGCTCCTCCGTCCAGCCGGCGAGCGCCCGCTGGAAGGCGTGGCTGTGCGCATTGGCTATGCCCGGGATGAGGCAGTCGACCGCGGTGTCGCCGGCCGCGCGCGCTGCCCCCGTCGCGATCTTGCGGATGCGCCCGTCCTCGATCTCGAGGCGGACGTTGTCCCGCCAGCCGGCCGGCACGAGCGCCTTTTTCGCGAACAGGTTGGGCATGCCGGAAGTCCCGGAGGGCTGCGATACGTCGAGTGCGGAGACCCTATAGTTGTATATACAGGCTAGACGCCTCCCCGGGGGAATGCAACCGGCGCGCCTTGCAATAGCCGGGCGCCGCGCGTGTAGTGGCGCCATGGCCGACTGGGACCTGTTACTGACCAACACGCGGGTTGCGACGCTCTGCCGCACGCTTTCGACCGACGGGCTGGGCGCCGACCCGTACGGCACGATCGCGGACGGCGCGATCGCGATCGCCAACGGCCGGCTCGCCTGGGTCGGCCCGCGTTCCGCGCTGCCGGCAAAAGCGGCCGCGGAGGAGCGCTCGCTCGGCGGCGCGTGGGTGACGCCCGCGCTCGTCGACTGCCACACGCACATCGTGTTCGGCGGCGACCGCGCGGACGAGTACGAACGCAGGCTCGCGGGCGAGCGCTACGAGGACATCGC
>DASUOE010000156.1:0-16707 GCA_036276805.1 Woeseiaceae bacterium
CGGGCTCGTCCTCATACCGGGCTCGCGGACATGCACGTTCGCCTCAAGGAAGAGGACCTGCCGGCCTACCTCGCTGCCGGCATCTCCTCGGAACATGTGGGACCAAGCGGGCGTCCACGACATGGCCGGGCGCATAGCCGGCGGGACGCTCAGTGGACCTGGGAGTCCGGCACGTTTGTGAGCCCGACGCTCGTCGTACGCAAGGCCTTGTCCGAGCGCAACAGTTCCGCTGCGGATGTAGCCAGCGCCATCGGCAACCGGCGCACCCTGGTCGGGGCGCTGCACGATGCGTACGTCCCCATTCTGCTCGGGACGGATTCGGGGATCGATATCGTCGCGGCGGGCAGCTCGGTGCATGCAGAGCTGCAGGAACTCGTCGCCGCCGGCCTGACCCCGTACGAAGCGCTGGTTGCCGGCACGGTGGTCGCGGCGCAGTTCCTGGGCGAGCAGGCCGAATTCGGTGCCGTGCGCGAAGGCCTGCGCGCCGACCTGTTGCTGCTCTCGCGAAACCCGCTGGCAGACATCACCGCGGCGGCCGCAACGCTCGGCGTGGTCGCAAACGGCGCCTGGTACCCCGGCGAGCCGTAGCCTGGACGCCAGCACCACCGCCGTTAATTACTTTGCTACGCTCCCACGACGGCACACAACCGCAACGGCAGAGGAAGAAAAATGGCCAGGGTAACCGGAATCGGCGGCGTGTTCTTCCTGTCCGGGGGCGAGGGCAAGGCGCTGGCGGCGTGGTACGCGAAACACCTCGGCATGGAACTCGAAGACTGGGGTGGCGCCATACTCAAGTGGCCAAATGACACGGCTGAAGACAAAGGCCTGACGGTATGGAATATCGCCGACGGGGACAGCAAATGGTTCGCTCCCAGCCAGTCGACGTTCATGATCAACTACCGGGTGGACGACCTGGAGGCGATGCTCCGGCAACTTGCCGACGACGGGATCGAGGTGCTGCAGGGCCCGGAGTACCACGAGAACGGGGTGTTCGCCTGGATCATGGATCCCGAAGGCAACAAGGTCGAACTCTGGCAACCGAAAATATGGGACGAGAAAAACAAGAAATAGCATGCACTCGACGACCACGACCGAAGACTTCCTGATCGGCATGCTGATCATCGTCACCGTCGCTTACCTCGTCCGGCGACTGTGCCGGACGGACTCGCCCGCCCGGTATACGGTCTTTGCCGGTTTCCTGCTCGCATCGGCGTGCAGCCAGCAGCGTGTCGAGCCACCGGCGTTCCCGACTTGCGACAATGCGGCGCTCACGGCATTCGACGGCCTGCTGATCGTCGCGCCGCATCCCGACGACGAGGTACTGGGGTTCGCGGGGCTCGCCGGCGAGTTCATCCGCCAGGGAAAACCCGTGCGTACCGTCGTCGCGACAGACGGCGACGCCTATTGCGGCGCCTGCACGTTGTGGAACACCGGCTCGATCGGCGGCGCGACCTGCGATGCGCCGACGCTTTCGAACTTCGCCACGCCGGGGATCGACAGCCTGGCCGAAGCGCGCCGGGAGGAGAGCGTGCTCGCGGCGGCCGCGCTCGGCCGCCCGGCTCCCGAGTTCCTCGGTTATCCGGATACCGGGCTCGCCGCGGCCCGTGCGAACCTCGCGGACGGCAACGCCGGCGCGCTCCTGCACCGCTCGGACTTCTCCGCTTGCGCGAATTGCACTGAGTGCGACGCCGGCTACGGAGCGGGGCCTGCGACGCAACTCAGCGCCGGCACGCTGGTGGCCACGCTCGACGAACTCATCGCGGGGACGACGCCGGATACGCTCGTCGCCACCACGCACTGGCAGGACGGCCACGGCGACCACGCCGCGCTCGGCGCCCTGGTGCGCGACCGCGTCGCGGCATTCCCGGGTGGGCGCACCGTCGCATTCGCCGTGATCCATGCCAATACGCCGAATGGCCAGGAGTTCGCCGACTGCTGGTACCCGGGCCCCACCGCGGCGGCATGCAATTGCCTCGACGAAGCACGGGCCGAGGGCGACAGCGCCTGGCTCGCGTCGCTGCGCGCCCATCGCGAACGCCCGGACTGGCCGCAGCTACTGCCGGACGACATCGACTATGGTGCAGCGACCCAGGTCTGCCTCGACGAAGAAACCTACCGCGCGAAGCCGCACGCCATCGACGCCTTCGCGACGCAGCTCGGCACCGCCGGCCGGTCGCCCGGTCTGTTGCCCGAAGCGCGGCAGGGATTGCTGGATTGTTCGGGCTACCTGCGCTCTTTCGGGCGGCGCACCGAGGTATTCGTCGTTCGCCGACTGCCGGCGAAATGACGCAACCGACTGCTGGCCGGCAACAGGTCGCTGAATTCGCCGCGGCAGCCTAGAATCGGCAGGACTCTCGAGGATCCCCCGCCGTGCCCCGACTGACCGAGCTCAGGCAATCGCTCCCCGCTACCTGGTACTTCGATACTGCGCAGTACGAGCGCGAACTCGAAGCGGTCTGGTACCGCGACTGGGTCTGTGTCGGGCGCAGCGAACAGGTAGCGCAACCCGGCGCATACCTCGCTGCCGCCATCGGCAGCCAGAGCGTCATCGTCACACGCAACGGCGAGGGGGAGTTGCGCGCATTCCATAACACCTGCCGCCACCGCGGCGCGGCGCTGTGCCGCGATGAGCAGGGCCGCTTCTTCAACCAGCGCATCATCTGCCGTTACCACAACTGGACGTACTCGACGGACGGGGAGCTGCTCGCGACGCCGGGACGCATCGAGTCGGAGGGCTTCCACGCTTCGCACTTTCCGCTGTATCGCGTGCACGTCGACAGTTGGGGAGGCTTCGTCTTCGTCAATTTAGACGCCGCGCCGTCGCGCGACCTCCTCGCGTTTCTCGGGAGCGAGGCCGACAACGTCGCGCGCTGGCCGCTCGCGACCCTGCGCAGCGTGCACCGCGAGGTGAAATCGCTCGCCTGCAACTGGAAGATCTTCTGGGAGAACTATTCCGAGTGCTACCACTGCCCGCGGGTGCACCCGGAGCTGTGCCGCGTCATGCCGGCATTCCGGCACGCAGTGACGAACCCGGCCGACCTGCCCGGGTGGGAACCGGCCTTCGCGGGCGACAGCGGGCGGCCGCGGGTCGCCGAGGGCATGCGCACCTGGACTCGCGACGGCCAGAGTGCGCTGCCGCCGATCGCCGGACCGACGACGTCGGACATCGAGGCGGGCGTCGCATTCGCGTCGTTCACCGCGTCCATGTTCATCGTCGCGCACCCGGACTACGTGCGCAGCGTACGCCTGTTACCGACCGGCCCGGAAAGCTGCCGGCTGGTCATCGACTGGCTGCTGCCCGAATCCACGCCGATCCGGAACGAAGACGAGCTGGCCCCGATCCTGGAACTCGCCCGCATCGTCATCCGCCAGGACGGCGAAGTGTGCGAACTGAACCAGCGGGGCCTTCGCAGCAGGGCCCACGAGCGCGGCGTGCTCGTCGGCCAGGAGCACGACGTGTGGGAATTCCACGAGTGGCTGCGCGAGCGGCTGGCGGCGTTGTGAGCCCGGCGGGTCGAGTGCCTGTCCCGGCAGGGTGTCCCGGCAGGGTGTCCCGGCAGGGTTTGACAGCCGACATACTTAGTACCTTATTATGCCAGTCGCACCCGAAAGGACTCCCGCATGTCCCCACGCTGCCTGCTGGCCGTACCGGCCGTATTGGCCATGCTTGCCCATGTCGCTGCAAACGCTTCCGATCGGGGAGACGTCATCCCGTTTCCGGACGCGAAGCCCCGGCTGGTTGCCCCCGAGGTCATGCAGGCCATCCACGCGGAGGTCCGGACACCTTATAAATACGGCGTGATCCTGCAAGGCCGCGAGGGTGAGCTGCTCGACGGCCCGGCCGTGTTTCGACACGGCGGACGCTGGTACATGGTCTTCGTCTCGCACAAGGACGACATCGGTTACGAGGCGGAACTTGCGGCAAGCGACGACCTCCTGAACTGGCAGCGGCTCGGCGTCATCATGCCCTTCGCCAGGAAAGGCTGGGACGCGTGGCAGGCGAACGCCAGCCTGGCACTGTTCGACACCCGCTGGAGCGATGCGACCCACGAGCTCGGTAAGCACGACGGGCTCTACTGGCTTTCCTATATCGGCGGCGCGAAGAAGGGGTACGAACCCGATCCGCTGGCGATCGGGCTCGCCACGTCCGACGATCCCGTCGCGGTGCGGCCCTGGGACCGGCTGCCGGAGAATCCCGTCCTTTCGCCGGACCAGCCGGATACCCGCGACTTCGAACACAGGACCCTCTACAAGAGTTTCATACTGCGCGACGAGGCCGAGAGCCTCGGGGCGCCGTTCGTCATGTTCTACAACGGCAAGGCGCCGCCCTTCGGCGTGGAAAGCATCGGAATCGCGGTGTCGGAGGACATGCGCAACTGGCGCCGGTTCGGCAACGGTCCCGTCGTCACCAACGTCGGCACGGCGCCCTGGGCCATCAGCGGCGACCCGCAAATCGTGAAGATCGACGGTGTCTGGGTGATGTTCTACTTCGGTGCCTTCTGGCAGCCCGGCGCATTCGACACCTTCGCGGCCTCGTACGACCTGGTGCACTGGACGAAGTGGGCCGGTCCGCACCTGGTCGAGCCGAGCGAGCCTTACGATGCACAGTTTGCGCACAAGCCCTGGGTGATAAGGCACGACGGCGTCGTCTACCACTTCTACTGCGCGGTCGGCGACCGCGGCCGCGTCATCGCCCTGGCGACGTCCCGGGATCTCGGCAAGGCCGCAACGCGTCCGGGCGCGCGATGATGCCGGTGCTGCACCGGTTTTTGCCGCTCTTCGCTACTGTAACGATGTGCGTCGGCATTACCGGGCCGGCGGCTGCGGCCGATGCCGATGCGTTTCTGGAACCGCCGCCCGACGCACGGCCGATGACCCTGTGGTTCTGGATGAACGGGCACGTCAGCCGCGAGGGCATCACGCTCGATCTCGAGGCGATGAGCCGGGTCGGGATCGGCGGCGCGATCATATTCGACGGCAGCAATTACTTCCCGGAAGGGCCTGCACCTTACATGTCGGAGACCTGGCTCGAGCTCATGGCGCACGCCGTCAGGGAAGGCGAGCGTCTCGGCGTCGACATCGGCATGCACAACGCGCCGGGCTGGTCGAGCAGCGGCGGCCCGTGGATCGCGCCCGACGATTCGATGAAGCACCTGGCATGGAGCGAAACCCGGATCACGGGCAATAGGGATATCGACGTTCTCCTGCCCGAGCCGCAGGCGCTCCTCGACTATTACCGCGACGTACGCGTGCTCGCCTGGCCCACGCCGCGGGCGGAGGCCACCGCGTTCCGTCCGGCGCTCTCGGGCGTGACGCACGGCCGCGAGGGCGCGCTGCCGCCGGCCCTGCTCACGGACCAGCGGCTCGAGAGCAGCGTGCCGATGAGGCAGGGCGACACCGTCACGCTCGAATTCGCCGCACCCGTCGAGGCACGCTCGCTCACGGTGAACTCGGGGCTCACCGGGAATACGCCGAACCTGCGCGTGGAGAGCTCGGCCGACGGCGTCACTTACGAGGCCGTCGCAGAGATCACGAGCCATGGCCGCCACGGCATCATCGCGCCGACCAGCGTGAACTTCGGCGCCGTCACGGGCCGCCATTTCCGCCTCGTCGCGCTCGGCGACGGCACGCTCGGCGAGGTGGCGCTCGATGCCGTGCCGCGCATCGTCGACTGGGAGTACAAGTCGAACCTGGCGTACCGGGTCGGCGCCCAGGCAGAAGTGCCGCCGACCATTGCCGCATCCGACGCCATCGATCCGGCGCAAGTCATCGACCTCACCGGGCGCATGACGGAAGACGGCCGCCTGCGCTGGCGGGCGCCGCCCGGGGACTGGACGCTGCTGCGCCTCGGGTACACGACGACCGCGCATCTGAATGTCGCCGCTTCCGCCGCGGGCACCGGCCTCGAATCCGACAAGCTCGACCCGGCGGCGACCGACCTGAGTTTCGCCAACACCGTCGGGCGGGTCGCCGAGACGGTCGGCCGGCTTGCCGGCAAGAGTTTTGCGTACGTGGAAATCGACAGCTACGAAGCGGGCATGCAGAACTGGACCGCGGCGTTCCCGGCGGAGTTCGCCGCGCGCGCCGGCTACGACATCACGCCCTACCTGCCCGCGCTGACGGGCCGCTACGTCGGCGACGCAGGGATCTCGGAGCGCTTCCTGTTCGATTTCCGCTCGGTCCAGGCCGAGATGATGGCCGAGCATTACTACGGCCGCATGGCCGGGCTCGCCCGCGCGCGCGGCCTCGACCTGTACGTCGAAGGCTACGGCCAGGGCATGTTCGACGAGCTCGAGGTGTCGGGCCGCGCGCCGGTGCCGATGACGGAATTCTGGGTGCGCACGCCCTGGACGCCGAACCGCACGGTGAAGATGGTGTCGTCGGCGGCGCACGTGTACGGCAAGCCCGTTGTCGCGGCAGAGGCGTTCACCGGCGAGGAGGAGACGTCGCGCTGGCTCGGCTACCCGTACGCGTTCAAGGCCGAGGGCGATTACATGTTCAGCCTGGGGCTGAACCAGCTCATCTTTCATCGCTACGCGCACCAGCCGCATCCGAGCGCGGTGCCGGGCATGGCGATGGGCCCCTGGGGCATCCATTTCGAGCGCACGAACACCTGGTTCGCACAGTCGGGCCCTTGGCTCGACTACCTGGCTCGCAGCCAGTATCTCCTGCGGCAGGGCCGGCCGGTGGCCGATGTGCTGTTCTTCACCGGCGAGCGGCCGCCGAACAACTCCCAGATGCTGCGCCCGGCCATGCCGGCCGGGTTCGATTACGATCAGGTCGATGCGCACGCACTGCTCGAGCGCGTCACGATCGACGACGGCGATTTCGTGCTCCCGGAGGGCAATCGGTATCGCCTGCTGGTGTTGCCGGAGTCGCTGACGGGGATGACGCCGGCACTCGCGGAGGCACTCGCCGGCTTCGTCGACGCAGGGGCGAGCGTCATGGGGCCGCGGCCCACGCATTCGCTGACACTGCGCAACTTCCCCGCGTCCGAAGCAGAGCTCGAACGTGTCGCCGCACGCCTGTGGGCGGCACCGCGGCCGGGCGAGCCATCGGTACTGCCGACGCAACCACTCGCGGAGGTGCTTGCGCGCCTCGGGGTCGCACCCGATTTCTCCTACACCGCCGCGCGCCCGGACGCGGCGATCTCGTGGACGCACCGCAGGCTTAATGACGGCGAGTTGTACTTCATCGGCAACCGCCAGCGACGTGCCGAGGACCTGACGGCGTCCTTCCGTGCGACGGGCGGCGTCCCGGAGATCTGGAATGCCGAAACCGGCGAACGGACGCGCGCCGCGTTGTTCACCGTGGAGGACGGGCGCACGCGCATACCGCTCCGGCTCGATCCCGCGGGGTCGGTGTTCGTACTCATTCCCGATGCGCCACCCGCCGTCGGCGCGCGGACGCTCACGCGGAACGGGGAGGTACTGGTCGCGTCGGACCCGGCCCCGGCAACGCCGCTGCCCGCGACCGCAGGAACGTTCACGATGGCCGCATGGGTCAAGCCCGACATCGGCCTGCGGCTGATGCCGGAAGAGTCGACAGACGGGCAGGTCGACGAAACCGGGAAGTTCTATGCCATCGCCGCCCCGGAAGGCGACAGGCTGTTCGGCGAGGGGCATGCCGCGGCCGGCCTCGCGGTCGGCCGGAACGGCATGTTCGTGATCGAGCGCTCGAGCGCAAAGTCGCCGGCCGTCCTGGTCGCGGAGCGCCCGGTCGCCGGCTGGACGCACGTGGCGGTCGTCTATGAAGAGGGCAGGCCGAGCCTCTACGTCGACGGGGAGTGGGTCAGGGACGGGCTCGCGAGCGGTGCGATCGTGCACCCGGCGGCCGGGCTGCCGGCGCCGCCCGCCGATGCGGTCCTGCACTTTCGCGGCCTCGACGGGATTGCACGCGCGTCCGGCGTACCGCTGCCCTCGACGCAGGGCCGCGTGTACACCTTCGAAGGCAACCTCGCCGACCCGGTGGTCTTCGACCGCGCCCTCGCGGCCGACGACATCGCGCAGCTGGCCGCCCGTGGCGTTCCGGCACCGGAGCCGCCGGCGGCGGCGGAAGTACACCGGGCCGTGGCCGGCGGCATCGTCGTTACGGCCTTCCGTTCCGGGCGCTACAGCATCGATGACGGAGCCACGGTCGACATCGAAGTCCCGGCACCGATCGACGTTGCCGGACCGTGGCAGGTGTCGTTCCAGCCGGGTCGCGGGGCGCCCGCGTCCGCCGTCCTGCCGGAACTGGCATCGCTGCACCGGCATGCCGACGCGGGCATCCGGCATTTCTCGGGCAGCGCAACGTACCGCCATGCCGTCGACGTTGCGCCGGCCTGGCTTGGCGCGGACCGGCGCGTCGTGCTCGACCTCGGCCGTGTCGAAGTCCTGGCCGTTGTCCGCGTCAACGGAACCGCGTTTCCCGCGGTCTGGAAGGAGCCCTATCGCGTCGACGTCACCGGGGCCGTGCGCGCCGGCAGCAACCGGATTGAAATCGACGTCGTCAACCTGTGGACGAACCGCCTGATCGGCGACGCGCAATTGCCGGCGGAAGTCGAGTTCGGCTACGGCAGCGACGGCAGCGACTCGCCGTTCTACGGCAAGGGTGTCAAGGCATTCCCGGACTGGTTTCGCGACGGGGAAGACAAGCCCGAGGGCGGGCGCGTGACGTTCACCACCTGGGACTTTTATGCCGCGAACGAGCCGCTCGTCGCGTCGGGCCTTCTCGGCCCGGTACGCCTCTACAATCCCGTCATAGCGGAACTGCCGTGACTCGCGCCGCCGCGCGCTCGTCGGCACGCCCGGGTGCGACGTTTTCGCGCCTGCGCCGGCGTTGCATTGCACTCGCGGCGATCGGCGTGTCGCTCGCTACCGTGTCACTCGCCGCCGGGGCCGCCGAGGCTGCCGACCGCCTGCCGCTCGACGGGGACTGGGCATTCCAGCGCATGGAGGGCCCGGCAACGCAGGCCGGGAAGCCGCCGGCGTCCGGCTGGCGAAGCGTCACGCTGCCGCACGACTGGAGCATCGAGGCGGCGCCCTCGCCCGGCGCCGCAACCGGCGGCGGCGGCGGGTTCTTTCCCGCGGGCACCGGCTGGTACCGAAAGACCTTCGACGCCCCGGACAACTGGCGGGAGCTCGAGGTCGCGATCTATTTCGAAGGCGTGTACCGCAACGCCGAGGTGTGGCTGAACGGCACTCGCATCGGGACACATGCCTACGGTTACACGCCGTTTCGCCTGCCCGTGTCCGGGCATTTGAAACCCGGCGCGGAGAACGAGCTCGCCGTGCGCGTCACTAACGAACCGCAGCCGAACAGCCGCTGGTACACAGGCTCCGGCATTTACCGGCCCGTGTGGCTGGAAGTACGCCCGCCCGTGCACTTCGCACCGGACAGCGTGTTCGTCACGACCCGCGCACTCGACGAGGGCAAGGCGACGATCGGGATCAGCGCTGCGATCGCGAACGCGGACCGCCTCCAGGGCGGCGAGCAGGCGGTGTTCACGCTCGCTGCGCCCGACGGGCGCGAGATCGCGACGGAAGCCGTGGCGCTGGCGCGCCCGGAGGACGGCGACAGCCTCGCCATCGCGCTCGAGATCCGCGTCGACGACCCGGAGGCCTGGTCGCCGGAGACGCCGGCGCTGTATACGCTGGCCGCCACGCTCCGGAGCGGCGGCGGGACGCTGGAGGAAAGCCGGCACAGCGTCGGCCTGAGGACGCTGACCTGGTCCGGCGAACGCGGCCTGTTGCTGAACGGCCGGCCCGTCGTGCTCTTCGGTGGCAACGTACATCACGACAACGGCCCGCTGGGTGCGGCGGCGTACGAGGAGGCCGAGTGGCGCAAGGTGCGGCTCCTGAAGGACGCCGGTTTCAATGCCGCGCGCACCGCCCACAACCCGCCGTCCGCGGCATTCCTGGATGCGGCCGACCGGCTCGGGCTCTTCGTCGTCGACGAGGCGTTCGACGGCTGGGCCGTGCGCAAGACCGCGCACGACTACGCCGACATCTTCCCGGACAACTGGGAAGCAGACCTGCGCGCGATGGTGCTGCGCGACCGGAATCATCCTTCGGTCGTGATGTGGAGCATCGGCAACGAGGTCTACGAGCGGGGCAACGACGAGGGCATTGCCATCGCGCACGCGATGGCCGCCGTCGTCCGACAGCTCGACGTCTCGCGGCCTGTCACCATCGGGCTCAACGGCCTCGGGCCGGACGCGGACTGGAGCCGCCTCGACAGCATTTTCGATGCGCTCGATGCGGCGGGCTACAACTACGAGCTCGAACGGCACCGCGCGGATCACCGGCGGCGGCCGAACCGCCTCATCTATGCATCGGAGTCCTACCAGCACGAGGCGTTCGCGAACTGGCGCATCGTCGAGGCGCACCCGTACGTCGTCGGCGATTTCGTGTGGAGTGCGATCGACTACCTGGGCGAGGCGGGCATCGGGCGCGTGTTCCCCCCGAACGAGGAAGCCCGCGCGCACTGGGTCGGCGATCACTACCCGTACCACGGTGCCGTGTGCGGCGACATCGACCTCATCGGCTCGCGCAAGCCGATCTCGCACTACCGCAACATCGTGTGGAACCGCGGGGAGATGCTGTACGCCGCGGTGCGCGAACCGGCGCCGGGCGGGCAGGCGTGGAACCCGACGCGCTGGTCGGTGCCGCCGGCGCGCGCGAGCTGGACCTGGCCCGGCAACGAAGGCCGCGACCTGACGCTCGACGTCTACAGCCGCCACCCGTCCGTCCGGGTGCTGCAGGACGGCGAGCTGGTCGGCGAGGCGCCGACGACGGAAGCCGAGGCATTCCGGGCGGAGTTCACGGTGCCGTACCGTCCCGGCCGGCTCGAGGTCGTTGCGGGCGCGGACACGTTCGTCCTGCCATCGGCCGGCGAGCCGGCACGGTTGCGATTCCCGGATGCCGAGTCGCTGCGGCGCGCCGAAGACCGGCGGGTCCATTTCGCCGTCGTCGAAATCGTGGACGCCCGGGGCACGTGGCATCCGGCCGCCGATCGGCCGATCGGGTTTCGCCTGGACGGCGGGCGCATCCTCGCCGTCGGCAGCGGCGATCTCGCCTCGACCGAGTCCTACCGCGACAACCCGCGGCGGAGCTTCGAGGGGCGAGCGCTCGTCGTGTTCGAAGTCGATTCCGGCGCCCGCGACGTCGTGTTGCGGGCCGAGGCGCAAGGCCTCGAACCGGCGGTGCTGCGGCTGCGCTGAGTTCAGGCGTCCGGCCGCCCGCTACACCGGGATCGACGTCGTGCGGTCGGCGACGAAGCAGGCTTCGACCAGCCGCATCGTATGCAGGGCATCGCCCACGTTCGTGAGCAATTCTTCGTCTTCACCGGCTCGGAAACGCTGAAGATTGCTCATCACGTTGGCGAACGCGTCGGGAAACCAGCGGCCCTGCAATGCAATCGTGCGCCAGGTTCCGCTCGCGTCGCACAGCGACAACTCGTCGGGCTCGCCGGCCGGGTAGTTCAGCAGCAGCCCGAGCGTCGCCACCGCACAGCCGCGCGAGCCTTCGACGCGGATCGAGGCCGCCTGGAACTCGCGGCCGAATCGGTGGTTGTGATTGACGGACATGACGGCGCGCAGGCGGCGTCCGTAATCGAGAATGACGGAGGTGCGCGTCTGTGCAAGCTCGGGTACTCGCGGGTCGCCGAGCGTCCGCGCGAATACGCCGGCGGGCTCGCCGGCCAGCGAACGAACGAGATCCAGGTAATGTATGGAATGCACAGCGATCTCGACCCGGTCCATGTACTTCAGAAACGGGAACAGCTCCCAGGGGGTCGCGATGTTCACGTGCACCTCGATGTCCAGCAATTCCCCGAGCACGTCGGCCTCGATGGCATCGCGGACCGCGAGCATCATCGGGCTGAACCGGAGCTGGAAGTTGACGGCAGCGGTCAGCCCCTTCGCGCGGCAGGCCGCGTGAATCCGCTCGGCCTGTGCGAGGTTCTCGCCCATCGGCTTCTGGATGAGGACGGTGGCGCCGTCCGGCAGCTGCGGCAGTATGTCCGCCGAGGCGGACGGCGGCGTCGCCAGGTCGTAGACGACGTCCGGTCCCGCTTCGGCCGCTTCGCGCGCCGAGCCGTAAACCGCGCCGATGCCCCAGCGCTTTGCGACGCCTGCCGCCTTGTCGACGTCGATGTCGCAGATACCGGCGACGTCGAACCCGGCATTGCGGTAGGCCGGCAGGTGCGCGTCGGTCACGATACCGCCGGCGCCGATGATCACGATCGGGACCGGTTGCTTAGGGCGCGGCCAGGTCTGCGAAAAGGGACGCGGCACGGCGTCAGCGCGCGGGCGACGCGCAGTAGCTGCAATAGTCGCTGGCAGGCGGCATGGGGTCGCTACGCAGGAGGCGCCTTCCTGACCAGGAGTATGTGCTCGCAGTACAGCACGGTCTCGCCCTTCTGGTTCTGCACATTGCAGGCTTCGGTGACCCGGCCGTACTCGGGCCGTTTCGGGTCGTCGGACTTGTCGATGATGGTTACGGTCGTCGTGATGGTATCGCCGATGTACACGGGCGTCGGAAACCGGAGACGCTCGTAGCCGTAGGTGAATGCCGCCGGGTTGATTTCCCGGGCCGTCAGCCCGATGCCGATGGCGAACGTCATCGTGCCGTGTGCGATGCGTCGTTTGAAGGGCTGAGTCTTGCAGAATTCCTCGTCGACATGGTGCGGAAAAAAGTCGCCGCTGTGCCCGGCGTGGATCACGATGTCCGTCTCGGTGATGGTCCGCCCGAGCGTCTGCCGCACGCTGTCGAGCTCGTAGCCGTCGAAGTAGCAGGGGTTGTTCATCAGGGACTGTTCATCAGTGACTGTTCATCGGGTGTGTCCGCGATAATAGGGAAAGGCGACGATGACGCGGGCGTGTGTCGCGTTCAAAATGATTGTTGTCTTTCGTTGCCCGGTAGATTATTTCATATTTGAAGTTTTCTTCAACCGCCGCAACGATGGAACGGTGAAATGACGAACAAGACCAAGCGAGTGTACAAGGCGCCGGCGCTGGAGAAGGGCCTCGAGATCATCGAACTCCTGGCGATGCGCCAGGTGCCCATGTCGATGACGGAGATCGCCGCCAGCCTCGGGCGTTCGGGCAACGAGATCTTCCGGATGCTCTCCGTGCTCGAACAACGCAATTACATCCGCAAGCGCGAGGGGAGCGACCGGTACGTCATCACCAACCACCTGTTCGATCTCGGCATGCGCGTGCCGCCGAACTCCACTCTCGTCGAACACCTGGTGCCGCGAATGCGGCAACTGGCCGACGCTATCCGCCAGTCCTGTCACCTGTCGGTCGTGAGCGGGCATCACATCGTGGTGATCGCCCGCGTCGAAAGTCCCTCGCCGGTCGGCTTTTCCGTGCGTGTCGGAACCTCGCGCGGTCTGCTCGAGTCCGCTGCGGGGCGCGTGTTCCTCGCCTGGATGGACGACGTACGTCGGGAACGCACACTTGCCGCGATCGCGGAGGCGGCGGGCGCGCAAGCGCAGCCGGCACGGCTCGCGGACGACCTTCTGCGCATCCGCGAGCAGGGTTATGCGCGGATGCCGAGCACCTTCATCACCGGGATCACGGACATCTGCGTGCCGGTGGCAGCCGGAGACCCGGGCAAGGTCGTCGCGACGCTTACCGTGCCGTTCGCCGCCGGGTCGGATGCACCGATGCCGCTCGACGAAACATTGCCCCTGATACTGGACAGCGTCGCCGGGATGTCGAGGGATGCCACGGTACTGGGCGGCTTCTGAGCAGCAGGCCGTCCCCGCCCGATGCCGGCTGCGCAGCGCGGCGGCTACGCCGCGTTCCCGACCCACGAGCCGTATGTGACGACGCAGAATGACGCCAAAAGCGTTGCCAGCCCGACGTACAGCCGGTACAGGGTGTCCCGCGAGAACCCGCGCCATTCCTTCAGCGCGTAGCCGATGCCGAAACTGAAGAACACGAGCATCGTCATGTGGATGCCCCAGCTCATGAAGGCAAAACCGCCCATGCGCACGTGGCCGAGGCCGTAGAAGAAGAACTGGCCGTACCAGAGAACGCCCGAGAGGATGCCGAAGAAATAATGCAGCGCGAGGCTGCCGCCGGCCGCGGCGGCGCCGGGCAGTGCGCGGTACTCGGAGAAGGTCCGCTCCCTCAAGTGCACGGCGCCCCACCAGACGAGGTTGGTGAGGAACGCCCCGCCCATCGCGAAGACGTAGGTCAGGTGGCTCTGGAAGTTCGTGGCGCCGTGGCGCCGGACGACCGCATCGATGGGCGCGCCGGCGGAAAGGGACAGGCCGAAGACGGCCGAGAGGACACCCGCGAACGCGACGATGACGACGCCTTTGCGGATGTTGAACGGCGTCTGGCCGCCGTGGTTCCTGCGCCGGAGCTCGCGCTCTTTCCTGAAGCCTGCCCAGCCGCAGAGCGCAACGCCGGCGATGGACATCGCGAAACCGGCGAGTACCGTCGTGCCGCCCGGCTTCTGGAAACTCTCGACCAGGTTGCCGGCGATGGCGGCGGGAACGACCGTGCCGAGCACCGCGGAAATGCCGATGGCGATGGCGTAAGTCAGGGAGTAGCCGATGTGGCGGATTCCGAGGGCGAACGCCATGCCGCCGAAGCCGTATACGGCGCCGAGGGCGGTCGTTCTCGCGGCGGCGCCGGGCGGGACCTCGGCCAGCACCGCACCGAGATCCGGAACGGTCACCAGCGCGACGGTCACCGGGATGACCAGCCAGGCGGATGTGCAGAACAGGAGCCAGTAGGTCTGGTACGACCATCGTTTCGTGCCGATCAGGGGCACGTAGCACGTGGCTGCCGCGATCCCGCCGATCGCATGCAGGCCCACACCGAACAACGCATTCGCGATCAACCCTGCTCCCGTTCCGGGCGTTCGCTCATGCGTCCGCCGTCCGCGGCGCGGCGATCCGGTGACCGTCCACGCCGTAGAGGCGCAAGGCGTTGTCCCTGAAGATCGCCCGTTGCGTGTCCGGCGATTCCGACGCAACCAATCGCCGGAACATGGCCGTCCAGTCGGCCACGCCCGATGTGATGTTGCAGACCGGCCAGTCGCTGCCCCAGACGAGGCGGTCGGGCCCGAACTGCTCGACGCAATATTCCACGTACGGGCGAATGGCCGGCTCCAGCGTCACGCCCGGCGGGCAGTAGGCAACGACGCCCGAGATCTTGCAGCAGACATGCGGCATGCGGGCGAGCTCGCGGATGTGCCGGCGCCAGGATTCCGGTCGACCGCCGGCGATATCGGGCACGCCGCAATGGTCGAGCACCAGCGTCGTCCCGTCGCACTGCGCGGCAAGCTCGACGGCGAGCGGCAGTTGCCGTTCGAGGAAGCACAGGTCGAACGACTTGCCGCGCCTGCCGAGTTCGCGAACGTTTCTCGCGAATGCCGCGCTCGTCGACAGCTCGTCGGGTTCCGTGTGGAGAATCCGCCGAAAGCCTGCGACCGGTGCATCGGCCAGCTCCTCCAGCCACTGATCGAAGCGCTCCGGGTCGTCCTCCGGGCGACAGCCGGCGACGATGCCGGCGATGCGGTTGGCCGGGTCGGCGGCAAGCTTTACCAGGTGCCGTGTCTCGTCCTGCCAGAACGGGTCGTCGACGCCGGTTTCCATGAACAGGGCGGCCCGGATACCGCCCGGATCGGCAAGGCGCCAGTAATCCGCCGGAGTGAACGCGCGATCCTTCAGGGCCGGCACCGAGTCGGTCCAGGAATAGCGGAAGCGGGAGGGGAAAACGAGGTGCTGGTGCGTGTCCAGCAGCCAGGCGTCCCGGGTAGCGTCCTCGTCAGTCACAATGGAACACTTCTTCCATCATTGCCCACCACTCGTCGCCGCTGCAGGACTCCAGTGGTTCCTGGCAGGGCTTGCAGACGTCCCACCACCGCTGGGTAGCCGGGTCCGCCGCCATCAACGCCATGTCGGCTGCGAAATCCGACCCCGTGTACTCGAAGTACCCGAACAGCAGGTTTTCCGGCTCCCTGAGGAATATCGTGTAGTTTTCGATATTGCACTCGTGAATCTTCGCGAGTACTGGCGGCCACACCTCACGGTGCAGCGCCCGGTACTCTGCCACCCGTTCCGGCCGCAACCGGATCATCATTCCCATTCGACGCACGTAGACGCACCCCGCTTCTTTTCTTGAGGCCACAGCATCACTGCGGCTCGAGTGAAAACTCCGCTTCGATAGCGTCCGTGTGCTGGCCCACCGCCGGCGCCGGGACGCTGCTCTTCAGCAGCCGGCCGTCGAGGCGGATCGGGCAACGCGTCGCCTTGAGCGTTTGCGTGGGCCCGATATCGAGCTCCTGGATAAAGTCCAGCTGCCGGAACGCATCGGACCGCATCAGCGCCGTCCAGTCCAGCACTTCGCTCGCCCAGGCATCGGCTGCGGTGAAGATCGCCATCCAGTGCGCCGTCGTTTCGGACCTTAACCTGTCGGCCAGGATCCGCTTGATTTCGTCACGGTGGGAGAACCACTGGCCTTTGTTCGCGTAGGCGAGGAGCGGCGGGCAGGGCAGCAACTCGCCCAGCCGGTCCACCGGGTTCATAGCGACCGCGATGTACCCGTCCTTCGTCGCGTATACGCCGTAAGGCGCGGGCAGGTACGCGTGGCCGCTGTTGGTGCTGCTGCGCTGCGGCGGCTTGCCGCCGTCATTCAGGTACGTCGTCAACACCTCGAATTGCATGTCGAGTATCGCCTCGATGAGGCTCACTTCGATCAGC
>DASUOE010000157.1:0-11920 GCA_036276805.1 Woeseiaceae bacterium
CGCGACACCGTCCGGGCCGCCGATCAGGAAACAGAGATCGCGGCCATCCGCCTGCCACTCGGCGAGCCGCCCGGCGAACGCGGTGCTCGCGAGCGGCTGGCCGCGCTCGTCGAGCAGGACCAGGCGTTCGGCGGGGGCGACGCGGGCCAGCAGGGTCGCGGCCTCGGCGTCGACGGCCTGTGCGGCGGGCGCGTTCCTGCCGCGGCGGACCGTGGCCAGCGTATCGATGCGAAAGCGCCAGTCGCGGGGATACCGGCTGGTGTAGCTCAGCACGGCGTCGTCCACCCAGGCCGGTTGCCGGTCGCCGACCGCGAGCAGGCGGATGTGCATGCGGGGAACCGGGGCCGGTCAGCGTTCGCGGGCCAGGACGCCGGCATCCGCGGGAAAGGACCACAGCTTTTCGAGGTTATAAAATTCCCGCACCTTGGGCAGCATCACGTGCACGAGCGTGTCCTGCAGGTCGAGCAGCACCCATTCGCCGCCCGTTTCGCCCTCGACGCCGATGGGCTTGTGGCCCGCCGCCGCCGCCCGTTCGGCGACCCTGTCGACCAGCGCCTTCACGTGTCGGCTGGATGTGCCGCTCGCGATGACCATGTAGTCGGTCACGGTCGTCATATCGCGGACATCGAGTTTCACTATGTCGTGCGCCTTCACGTCTTCGAGTGCGTCGACGACCAGGTTGCACAATTGTTCGCTGTTCATCGCGTTGCGCGGCCCGCGACGTCGCGGGAAGGGTATTGCTTGCGTGTCATGTCGATCGATTCTCCTTCAGGTGGTCGGGCATTGCCGGGTGTGTTGGCCCCGGATTTACAAGAAACGTTCATCCAGCTTGCCGTAGCAGCGTGTCGAGGCGATGACGTGACGGACGCCGTCCGGCATCAGGAACCGCGGGTCCCGCCCGGCCTCGACCAGTTCCCGGATTTCCGTCGAGGAGATCTCGAGCTGCGTCACCGCATGGATGTGAATGCGGCCCCGCGTGGTTTCGTGCAGGTCGTCGACACGCAGCGTGCCGCGCTCGTCCAGGAGCTCCCCGAGCGGCCCGATGTCGGGCGCGCGCCAGCCGGGCCGATGGGCGACGACGATGTGCGCGACCTCGAGGATTTCGCGCCAGCGGTGCCAGCGCGGCAGGCCGAGGAAGGCGTCCATGCCGAGGATCAGCGCGATCGACCGCGACGCAAACTCCCGGCGCAGTTCCATCAGCGTGTCGATCGTATAGGACGGCCCGTCGCGCCGGATCTCGCGGTCGTCCACGACGAAGCCCGGCTGGCCTTCGACGGCGACCCGCACCATCTCGTGCCGTTGCCGCGCGTCCGCAGTGGTCTCGCCGCGATGCGGCGGATCGCCGCAGGGCACGAAGCGCACTTCCTCGAAACGCAAAGCCTGCAGCATCTCGAAGGCGGTGCGCAGGTGCCCGTAGTGGACCGGGTCGAACGTGCCGCCGAAGACACCGATGGGCCTCATGCCGCGCGCCGCCCTCCGCCCGAGAGCTCGAACACGATGCTCGTGATGAGTTGCCAGGGGTCCGCCTGCCGCTGCCCCTTGGCGGCGGCGTCCGCCGTTCCGACGGCGCGCAGCAGCCCGAGCACCGCGCCCCGAGGGTGCCGCGCCAGGGCCGCGCGCAGCAGCGGCTGCCGGTTCTGCCAGACCCGCAGTTGCGTGAGGGCGCTGCCGAGGTCGACCTGCGCGGCAACGCGATCCGCGAGCTCGGCCAGCGTGCGCAGCTCGCGGGCCAGCGCCCACACGACGAACACCGGATCGACGCCCTCGGCGCGCAGCCCGGCGAGTATGCGCAACGCGCGGCGGGCGTCGCCGCCGAGGGCGGCGTCCGCGAGCTTGTACACGTCATAGCGGCTGCTGTCGGCAACGGCCGCCGCCACGTCGTCCGCCGTCACCTTGCCAGCGCCTAGCAGCAGGCGCAGTTTCTCCACTTCCTGGGCCGCCGCGAGCAGGTTGCCCTCGACACGCCCCGCGATCAGGGCCACGGCCTGCCGGTCCGGCTCGAGTCCGGCCGCGCGCATGCGCGCGGCGACCCAGCCCTGCAGCTCGCGCGCATCCACCGGCCAGATTGCGATCGACGCGCCCCGCGACTCGAGGGCGCTTACCCACTTCGCCTGCCCGGCCCCCCGGTCGAGTTTCGGCGTCACGACCGCGAGCATGAGCTCCGGCCCGAGCTGGCCGACGAAGCGCTCGATGGCGGCACTGCCGCTCTTGCCCGGCTTGCCGGTCGGCAGGCGCAGCTCGACGATGCGCCGCTCGGCGAACAGGGAAAGGTTCAGACCGGCGGCGCCGAGTTGGTCCCAATCGAATCCGGCGCTTGCGACGTAGAGTTCCCGCGTGCCGAAACCGCGCTCCCGCGCACTGCGGCGGATCTGGTCCAGCGCTTCGTCGACCAGGAGCGGCTCGTCGCCGGACACGAGGTAGCAGGGGGCAAGGTTGTTTTTCAGGTGGGCGTTGAGCTGACGGAACTGGAGTTTCATGCGCCTCCGGCTGCGCAGTTGGGATCCTGAGTGGCTTTGAGCGCGGTTCTCAGCAGCCGGCGCGGCACCGGTGTCGGCAACGGGGTGCCCGGCATCAATTGAGTTGCTCGAGGTTCACCGACTCCCCTTCCAGGAGGACCGGGATGCCGTTGGTGATCGGGTACAGAACCTTGTCGTCGTCGGTCACGAGCGCCTCGTCGAGCGGCTCGCTCAGGACGGTGCCTTCCCGGTTGGCGACGCGTCCGGCCTCGATCGCGGCATTGACGCGTCCTAAGAGGTCGCGCCGGGCCATCGACAGGCCCTTGTGGGTCACCGGGCAGCGCAGGATTTGCAGCAGGCGTTTTTCCATGGTGCTTCGGCGCGATCACACCACGACGGGAGGCGCATTACAAGCCGCCAGGCGGCCCCTCCGGCACCCCGGCGCGACGCGCAGATTCGGCGACGAGCGCGGCGGCGAGGTCGGCGTTGCCGCAGGCGCGGGCGGCGGCGATGGCAGCCGGGATATCGGCCGGGCCCGGGTAAAACGCGGGGTCGGCAAGGCGCAGCCGCAGCATCAGCTTTACCGCCCGGACCCTTTCGCCGGCCGCGAGCAGCCAGCCCAGGTGATCCGCGCCGAACAGGAGCGCCGGCAACGGCCCCTCCCACCCGAGCATCTGCTCCTGGAACCATGCCCGGGCCTCGAGCGGGTCCGGGTCACCGGCGAGCCACGCATCGAGGTGGGCGAGCGCACCCGGTCGGTTGCCGCGACTGAAGAGTGCATAGGCGTGGTTCAGCGTGAGTTGCCGTTCCCGGGCGAGCCGCGCGCCGTCGGCGCGCGCACGCACGTTACCGTCCTCCGGCACCTCGATGGCATCGATCAGTGACGCTTCGCGGAGCATGGCGCCGATCAGCGCGTGGCAGGCGAAGAGGCCGTACAGGAGAACGACGTCGCCGAGCGCGCCGGCCGCCTCTGCCAGCCACTGTCTTGCGGCGACCGTGAGCGCCAGCACGGCAGGTACCCACGCGTAGCCCGGGCCGGCATGCCGGATGAGCCGGCCGAGCGCAGCCGGGTTCAGGGATTCGAGCGGCGAATGCGTGATGACGAGCACGCCGAGCATCGCCGGCCACAGGGCGGCGCCGGCGAGCGCGACCGCATACGCCGCGGCCGGGTAATCGTCTGCGAGCAGGGCCGCAACGAGGGCGAGGACGACGAGCCAGGCGACCGGCAGGAGCGTCCACGCATTCCCGCCGAGCGTGAACAACTCGATGCCCGGCGTGTCGACGTCCCGGCCGGCCGCCCGCGCGTCGGCGATCGTGACGAGAAAGCGGAAGAGCGCCGGCACGACGACGATCGCGAGCCAGATGCCGAAGATGCCCGCCCGTGCGGCCAGCATGATGAGGAGTGCGAAAACGATGAACGCGAGCAGGCAGCTGAGCGAGCGCGCGGGAAACGCGAGCTCGCTCTGCACGGTGCGGAGCTTCAGCCCGCCCGCGGCTGCTTGTGGTCCTGGCACGGCGGCGTGTCTCCGGCAACCTCGCGCGCACCGCCCGTTGCAGGCTCATCGGGCACCGGGTCGTAGCCCGCCCCGCCCCAGGGATGGCAGCGGGCGATACGGCGGAGCGCGAGCGCGCCGCCGCGAAAGGCGCCGTGTGCCTCGAGCGCGGCCAGCGCGTACTCCGAGCAGGTCGGCGTGTAACGACAGCGGCCGGCGAAAAGCGGCGAAACGGCGTAGCGATACCCGCGCACGAACCACGCGAGCGGAACGGCGAGCTTACGGGCGAGCTTGCCGGTCACGAGCCTGCCTCGGCGTCCCGCGTGTCTCGCGCGTCTCGCGCAAAATGGCGAATCGCCTCGAGCATTGCATTGAGCCCGGTGCTGCGCGTGGGGCTCAGGTGATTCTCGAGATCCAGTGCACGCACGAAGTCGGGGGGTGTGGCGAGTATCTCATCCGGTCGTCGCCCGCTGTACACGCGCAGCAGGAGCGCGATGAGTCCCGAGACGATCGCCGCGTCGCTCGTCGCCTGGAACGTGAGCCGATCGCCCTCCTGGCGCGGCACGAACCACACCTGCGACTGGCAGCCGCGTATCCTGTTCGCATCGTTGCGGAGTGCATCGGGAAACTCCGGCAGCCGGCGGCCGAGGTCGATGAGGTACTGGTAGCGGTCGACCCAGCTCTCGAAAAGGCCGAACTCCTCGACCAGGTCGGCCTGCGCCTTTGCGACTTCGTTGGCCATCAGTCGGGTGTCACCGTTGCTGTGCGAGGTCAGCCATCAGGCGCGCCGCCACGTCGTGCCGTCGGGGCCGTCCTCGATGCGCACGCCTTCTCCGGCCAGACGGTCGCGAATGGCATCCGCCGCCGCGAAGTCGCGGCGCGCCTTCGCGGCGCGACGCTCCGCAAGGAGCGCCTCGATTTCCCCGGGTGCGATCGCGCTGTCGCCATGACCCGCGAACCACGCCTCCGGGTCCTGTTGCAGCAGGCCCATGAGTTCGCCGCTCGCCAGCAATTCCGCTGCGAGCGTCGCCCGTAACGCCGTGCCGGTCGCCTTGTTCAGCGCCTTCGCGAGCCCGAACAGCCCGGCCATCGCCTTCGGCGTGTTGAGATCGTCTTCCAGCGCTTCGACCAGGGCCGGATGCGGCCGGGCGGACCGCCGGACCGCGTCGTTCACGGCCACACCGCGCAACGCCCCGTAAAGTCGGTCGAGCATGCGCCGGGCGGTCTCGATCGTCTCGTCGGACCAGTCGAGCGGCTGACGGTAGTGCGCCGACAGGAGCGCCAGGCGAATCACCTCGCCCGGCACGTCTGCCACGAGGTCGCGCACCAGGAGCACGTTGCCGAGCGACTTCGACATCTTCTCGTGGTCGAGGCTCAGGAACCCGTTGTGCAGCCAGAAGCGCGCGAACTCCGCACCGTCGTGCGCGCAGGTCGACTGTGCCAGCTCGTTCTCGTGATGCGGAAACACGAGGTCCTGCCCGCCGGCGTGGATGTCGATCGTTTCCCCGAGATGTTTTTCCGCCATCGCCGAGCACTCGATATGCCAACCGGGACGGCCGCGACCCCATGGCGATTCCCAGCCGGGCAGTTCCGGCGTCGACGGCTTCCAGAGCACGAAGTCGCACGGCGATTTCTTGTACGGCGCGACTTCCACGCGGGCGCCGGCCATCATCTCGCGCAGGTTGCGTTTCGAGAGCGCGCCGTAACCCGGGTGCGACTCGACGTCGAACAGGACGTGGTCCTCGGCGACATAGGCATTGCCCTTGTCGATGAGCGTCGCGATCATCGCGATCATCTCGTCGATGTGGTCGGTGGCACAGGGCTCGACGTCGGGCGGCAGGACCCCGAGTGCCGCCATGTCCTCGTTGTAGGCAGTCTTGAAGCGGCCGGTGATCGCACCGATCGGCTGGCCCGACTCCGCCGCCGCGGCATTGATCTTGTCGTCGACGTCCGTGAAGTTGCGTGCGAAGACGAGCGTGTAACGCCGCCGCAGCAGCCGGGCGAGCAGGTCGAACACGACGGCGGGCCGCGCGTTGCCGATGTGCGCGTAGTTGTAGACCGTCGGGCCGCAGAGGTACATCGTCACCCGGTCCGCGGAGGCGGGGGTGAACGGCAGCTTCATGCCGCGGCGGGTGTCGTGGAGCATGATCGTCATGGGTCGTTGCGGGCAGCCGGGGAACCGGTCCGCGAAGGCCGGCAAAAACGTGAATCATAACAACAAGGCGGCGCCGAAACCCTGTCCGGACGCGGGCGGTGCGGACTTTTGCGGGGCGTTCCGGTATCCTGCCCGGCCCTTGCCGGCAATGGAGACTCGCCGACGATGTCGGATGCAACCGTCACGTTCGAAGCGCGCCGTACCGTCGAACAGGTCGAGGAAGGCAACGATCTCGCGCCCAAGTTCGACGAACGGGGCCTCATCACTGCCGTCACGACGGATGCCGCGTCCGGTGAATTGCTGATGCAGGGCTACATGAACGCCGAGGCGCTCAGGCTCACAATCGCGACCGGCGAGGCCCATTATTTCAGCCGGAGCCGGCAGGCGCTGTGGCATAAGGGCGCGACGAGCGGCTTCGTGCAGCGCGTGGTGGAACTCCTCGTGGACGACGACCAGGACTGCATCTGGCTCAAGGTCGACGTCGCCGGCGGCGCGAGCTGCCACGTCGGCTACCGTAGCTGCTTCTACCGGCGCGTGCCCACCGGGCCCGAGTTCGCAAAATCGTGCCGGGACGGAAAAGTGGAGCTCATCCGGACCGAGCGCGACAAGGCCTTCGACCCGGCGGACGTCTACGGCGACGTCCCGAACCCGACGATCCTGTAGGAACGAACGCGCCGGGCGAGTCGCGTCAGCGACGCCGCCGCAGCTGATGCCGGCGCCGGCGCACCGCGCGCGTTTCGGGCTCGTGCTGGGCGATGCCTCGCACCTGCAACGCGTACTCGCAGGCGCCGATGAGCCAGAACAGGTAGCCGACCAGCTCGATGAATTCCTCGATACCGAGCTTGACGATGCGGCGATAATCCGGCGCCATGATCGACTGCCAGAGGGGTTCGTGCCCGACGAGGCGGACGAAGGAAAAGAGTATCACGGCGCCCGCGAAGAACAGCACGAGACCCGGCGACGGCCATACCTGCGCGAGCGCGAGCTGCAGCCGACGGCGCTGCCGCACGCCGTACGCGATGACGAGGGCGGCGATGACCGCCATCACGACCTGCCAGAAGTTGTCTACGATCCAGAGGTCGAGGAAGTAATCGAACTCGCGGACGATGAAGATCGCGGCCATGCCCCCGAAAACCAGCGCGAGCGGTCGCTGGAGGGGAAAGTGCGCGGCGATCCATGCCATGAGCGCGCCGCACACGATGAGGATGAGCGGCTGGATGAGTTCGATCGGCGAGTACTCGCTGGTGCCGAGCGCGTCGTTCGCGTCGCGAAACACCTGCAGCTTGAGCGAGCCCGGGTAGGCGATCTCGATGGCCGTCAGGCCCCATGTCACGAGCGAGATGAGGACGAAATAGCCGAGATAGCGCAGCCAGGCCATACGGGACTATACACTGTGGTCCATTTCGCGATAAGGCCTTGTACGAATTGTCTTTTTCAGATAGTGCGCTCAGATGGCGCGCAGGCGGAAGGCCACTTCCCCCGCCGGCGCGACGAGACCGTGCGCCGTCAGCCAGGCGCGCGCGTCCGAGGCGTCGTGGCGAAACCAGGCCGCCGTGCTGCCGAGCCTGAAGCTGTACCCCCACGCGTCCATGTCCCGCATGAGCCGCTCCCGCCCGACGCCCGGGAGTGCGTCCGCGAGGAGCACCTGCAGGTAGCAGACCGCCGCCTCCTCCGCATCGTCGCCGCCTGCATCGGCGTCGAGCACCGCCCGTCGCGCCTCGCACATGCACGCGATGTGGCTCGTCTCGTGGAGCAGGGAATGCACCGGCGTGTCCGCCCGCGCGTAGACGGTCCGCCCGCGTATGCCCGCCTCAGGCGGCCCCCAGTAGCTTCCCGGAATCGCCGCCCCGCGAGGCACCCTGCACAACGCGAGCCCGTACCGGGCGAGCAACGCCGCGGCGGCACCGTCCGGTAGGTCGGCGACGAGCTGCACGCCCGGGGCTGCCGCCCGGCCGCCCTGCGTTGCGGCCACTACTGTACGGCCGCCTGTTCCATCACGATGCGCACGAGGTCGCCGGCGATCCGCTCGCGCAAGAGCTCCTCTTCCCGGGACTTGCCGAGCACCAGCGTCGGATCGTAAGTGTAGTCCCGGGTCAGCGTGAGGTCCTGGACGGACACCAGGGTGTCGCTCCCGATCGTGATGCCGTACTGGACGGTGTAATACACCTCGTACTCCGTCGGGATGTTGCGGGCCGATACGGACAGCACCCGCTGGTCGGTGTCGTCGAGATAGACCGTGAACACAGCGGTCGCGTCGGACGCGCCGTCCACGACCTCGACGCCGGCCGCTTCCAGCTCGCGGCGCAGCTGCCAGTAGAACTCGCTGTGGGTGTCGGCGGCCCGGATGTAGGTGCGCGCCATGGCGGGCGGGAGCGTCGGCGTTCCCTGAAGGTGGAATCCGCAGGCCGATGCCAGGGCAGCCACGGCAAGCAGGCCCAGGAGCGTGCGGCGACGGCGGAAGCCCGGGTCAGACAACGATGTTCACCAGTCGTCCCGGCACGACGATCGTCTTCCGGATGGACTTGCCCGCAACGAAGCGCTGCACGTTCGGGTCGCTGAGCGCCTGCTCTATGACGGTATCCTTGTCCGCCTCGGCGGCCACGGCCACTCGGCCGCGCAGCTTCCCGTTCACCTGCACGACGAGTTCGATCGTATCCTGCGCCAGTGCGGCCGGGTCGAAATCGGGCCACGGTTGATCGATCAGCGCCCCGGCGCGGCCCAGCGCGCGCCACAGCGCGTCGCAGATGTGCGGCACGATGGGCGAGAGCATGAGGACGACCGCCTCGAGAGCCTCGTGCCGCACCGCCCGGCCCGCGGGACTGGCGTCGTCGAAACGTGTTACCGCGTTGATCAGTTCCATCGCTGCGGCGACCGCGGTGTTGAACGCATGCCGCCGCCCGATGTCATCGGAAATCTTCTCGATCGTCTGGTGGGTCTTGCGGCGCAGTTGCTTCTGCGGCTCGTCGAGCGCGCCCGCTTCGACCCGACCCGCCGGGCCGCCGGCGACGTGTTCCTGCACCGCCGCCCAGAAGCGCTTCAGGAACCGGAAACTCCCCTGCACGCCCTCATCCGACCACTCGAGCGCCTGCTCCGGCGGTGCCGCGAACATCATGAACAGGCGCACGGTGTCCGCGCCGTACCGGTCGATCAGTTCCTGCGGGTCGACCGTGTTGCCCTTCGCCTTCGACATCTTGGCGCCGTCCTTGAGCACCATGCCCTGCGTGAGCAGGTTCGTGAACGGCTCGGACTCCCGCACGAGGCCCTCGTCGCGCATGACGCGCTGGAAGAAGCGCGAGTACAACAGGTGCAGGATGGCGTGTTCCACGCCGCCCGTGTACTGGTCGACTGGCATCCAGTAGTGCACACGGTCGTCGAGCATGGCGTCGTGCGAATCCGGGCAGGCGTAGCGTGCAAAGTACCAGGACGATTCCACGAACGTGTCGAAGGTGTCGGTCTCGCGTCGCGCCGCGCGCCCGCAGGCCGGGCATGTCGTCTCGTAGAACGCGGGCATGTCCTTCAGCGGCGAGCCGACGCCGGTGAACTCGACTTCCTCCGGCAGCACGACCGGCAGCTGGTCCTCGGGCACGGGCACGGCGCCGCATTCGCCGCAGTACACGATCGGGATCGGCGCGCCCCAGTAACGCTGGCGCGAAACGCCCCAGTCGCGGAGCCGGTAATTGATCTTGCGCCGGCCTGTGCCTGCCGACTCGAAGTGATCGGCCAGCGCAGCGAATGCCGCCGTGAAATCGAGACCGTCGAACCGGCCCGAGTTCACGAGGACGCCCGGCTCGGTGTACACGGTGTCGTTGACGTCGATGCGGCTGCCATCCGCCGGCGCGATCACCTGCCGGATGGGCAGGCCGTGCTTCTTCGCGAACTCCCAGTCGCGCGCGTCGTGGCCGGGCACGGCCATGATGGCGCCGGTGCCGTAGCTCATCAGCACGAAGTTCGCCGCCCACACCGGCACGGGCTCGCCGGTCAGCGGGTGGGTGGCATCGATGCCGAGCGGCAGCCCCTTTTTTTCCATCGTTTCGAACGTGGCTTCCGTGGCATCGGTCAGCCGGCACGCCGCGACGAATGCGGCGATGGCAGGGTCCGATTCCGCGGCCTTGAGCGCCAAGGGGTGCTCCGCCGCGACCGCCATGTACGTAACGCCGAACAGCGTGTCCGGGCGTGTCGTGTACACCGTCAGCGGCCCGGCCTCGCCGGGCACCGGGAACTCGAGCTCGACGCCCTCCGAGCGGCCGATCCAGTTGCGCTGCATCGTCTTGACCGACTCCGGCCAGCCGGGCATGGCGTCGAGTTCCCCCAGGAGCTCTTCGGCGTAGGCCGTGATCTTCATGAACCACTGCGGGATTTCGCGGCGTTCCACGAGGGCATCGGAGCGCCACCCGCGGCCGTCGATGACCTGCTCGTTCGCGAGCACCGTCTGGTCGACAGGGTCCCAGTTGACGACGGCGTTCCTGCGGTAGACGAGGCCCTTCCTGAACATGCGCGTGAACAGCCACTGCTCCCAGCGATAATACTCGGGACGGCATGTCGTAACTTCACGCGACCAGTCGTAGGCATACCCCATGCGCTGCAACTGACCGCGCATGTAGGCGATGTTGTCGTAGGTCCACTTCGCCGGCGGGATGCCGCGCTGGATCGCCGCGTTTTCGGCCGGCATGCCGAACGCGTCCCAGCCCATCGGCTGCAATACGTGGCGGCCCTGCATGCGCTGGTAACGGGCGATGACGTCCGAGATCGTGAACACCCGCACGTGCCCCATGTGCAGCTTGCCGCTGGGGTAAGGGAACATAGTGAGGCAGTAGAATTTTTCCTTGCCGGGCGCCTCGTCGACCTCGAAACAGCGGGCGCTCTCCCATTGTTCGCGGGCGGTTCTTTCGATGGCGGCGGGATCGTAAGCGGCGATCATGCGGTGTTCATCTCGGGGTGACGTCGCCGGGTGCCAGGTCCGGCGCGGGCGTGCCCGCGCGGGGCATTCGGAAAACCGGGAAGCGTACATGAACCGGCCGCAAATGGCAGCAGCCGGAATGGCAGCAGCCGGGACAGGCGCGCGTCAGTTCCGCCGGATGCGGGCGAACACGAGGAGCAGCAGCGACAGGGCGACCACCGGCACGTTGCCGCTGGCGACGAAGGGCGTCGTGCCCGTGCGGGGGACGAGATCGGCCGTCATGGTTACCGGCTGGAACTGCGGTCCCCGTTCGATCACGCGACCCTCGTGGTCGATGAAGGCGCTTATGCCGGTGTTGGTCGCGCGAATGCCGGGTCGCCCGGCCTCCCGGGACCGCATCTGCGCGATCTGCAGGTGCTGGTGGGCGGCGATCGAGTCGCCGAACCAGGCGTCGTTGCTGACGTTGACCAGCACGCCCGCCGCCGGCAGTGCGTAGAGCTGCTCCGCGTTGTAGGCATCCTCGTAGCAGATCATCGTTGCGATGCGAATGCCGCCCGCCGTTTCGAGCAGCCGCTGCTCTGCTGCGCCGGCAGCGAGGTCGCTGTGCGGCAGCGACATCATGCGCATCCACTCGCGAACGCGTTCCGGCACCGGAAAATATTCGCCGAACGGCACCAGGTGCCGCTTCCGGTACACTTGCTGCCCTGTGCCGTCGACCAGTACGACGCTGTTGTACACCCGGCGTTCGCCGCGTTCGACCGCGTCCTCGAGAATGCCGAACAGGATCGCCTGCCCGCTTTCGCGGGCATCGGCCGCGAGCTGCGCGACGAATCCGCGTTCGCGGCCGATGAGCGACGGGACGGCGACTTCGGGCCAGACCACGATGTCGCTGTCGCGCGCGATCCGAGTCTGGTCGCGG
>DASUOE010000158.1:0-2477 GCA_036276805.1 Woeseiaceae bacterium
TCGCGTACGACGAAGCGCTGGAGGAGATCGCCGAGGCCATGGGCGGCAAACGCCTCGGCCGACAGCGCGATCCCGGGACTCGTCATCTGCGCGAGCCGCTGCTCGAACGGCGCGAACGTCCCGGCATTGAATCCCGCCTCCTCGCCTTGGCGTCGTAGCGCCTCGACAATCTCTGCGGCTGGCGGCAGCTCCCGGGCGATGCGCGCCCGCACGGCGGACTGCCGCGCCGAGGACGGCAGCAACATCGAGGGCGCCTGCAGTGACAGGCCCGTCACTCGCTGCCGCAGCTGCTGAACGAGACGTTCGTTGCGCCGGAGGAGCGCCTCCAAATCGCCTCCGCGAGCGAGCACGACGTACGACTCGTCCGGCAGACCAAACGCGCGGGCCATTTCGATTTCGAACTGTGCTCCCTCGGAAACGGATCGAAGTCGCTCGAGGGTCGGATTGACCCGGACACGCGTCGCCAGCACGGCGAGCACGACGGTCACCGCCGCGGTGCCGACGAGCAGCGCGCGCCGATGACGCAGCACGAAGCTCGCCAGGCGGGGCATCACCACGGCCCGTGCCGGGCGGGCGGGCGCAGCGTCATGCCGCGGTTGACGAGACCCGGCGCCTGGCGCGGCATGCCGCGAATGCAGGGGCGCAGGCCGCGCCCGCCGCGGCAGCAGTGCGGGCACGAGCAGCAGCGTCAGGATGCCGCAGACCGCCATGCTGTGGCCGACGAGCATGCCCAGCTGCGTAAGGCTCGGGAAATCCACAAGCATGAGGCCATAGAACGTCGCAGCCGTGGTCCACATGCCCAGCAGCATGCTCGCCGAGGCCGCGCCGACACGCCGATCGACCTCGGCATCACTCGCGCCGCTCGACTGCGCGAGACGATGCGTGGCGTAGAGCAGCACGACGCCATCCACGCCAAGCCCGAACATCATGGCGGCCGCGCCCGTCGCGGCCGCTGACAGTGTAGCGCCGCTGAATCCGAGGGCGCCCAGGACGAGCGCCAGCGAGAGCGCCGACGGGATGGCGCCCACGGCGACGAGCCAGGCGCTACGAAACACCAGGAACAGGAGCGGCAGGATCAGCGCCAGCGAGCCGGCGGTGTTGGTGACGCTCTCGCGACGGACGATCTGCTCCGTCTCGATGGCGATGCGATGGCCACCTGCAAACTCGACCTTCATCGGCGGCAGCGGCTCGTCGAGCCCTTCTTCTTCCTGCCTGCCGTCGTGTGCAAGCGAGGTCCTCAGCTGCTCGAGCCGCGCGAACAGCGCGTTGGAGAACGCCGTGTCGTACGGCGGCCGGGTTGGCCGCGCAATCACGAGCCGTCGGGTTCCGTCCGGCGTCGAATATCCGTCGGGCCCTCCCCCGAGGTTCACGCCTGCCTGCGCCTGGCCCAACTCGCCGCGGACGAGCGCGAGCAGCCCGAGCGGGTCCTGCCGTACGAGGTCGGCCACCTCCCGGGACGGCACGGCAAGCAGCGCGCGGCTTTCGATCAGCGCATCGTGCATGCCACCTGGACGAAGCCGCGCAATCGCGGCATCCAGGCGCGCATTCCGCAACAACAGCAGTTGCCGCTCGGCGAGCCAGGCCCAATCGCGCGTCTCGTCAGGGACTCCCGAATCGACGCGATCGATCTCCGGAACATCCCGCAAGGCGTCGACCCAGGCATGGATCTCCGATTCGTACTCGCCGATGCGATGGCCGGCCGGCGCCGTGAAGACGACGTAGAGATGATCGAAGCCGCCGAAGTGCCGCAGGAATTCGCGGAATGCCGGAATCGCACGCCCCTGCCGCGGCAGCAGTGAAAGGACATCGGTGTCGAAGCGCAGCCGCGCGAGGCCGGCCGCCGACACGACGAGCAGGCCGAACGCCAGGCCGACGACGAGCACGCGGCGCCGGCGGGCCCACGACACTGCGGAACTGACGAAAGACGCTTGACGGTTGGCGATTGGCGATGACGGGTCCGGAGGCACGAGATGCTCAGGTGATTATCATCGAACCGGCCGCGGGCCGCCTTTTCATTCCCCCCGTCTCCCGGGCTGCGATGCCCGTTCTGATAACATTTCCCGGTAGTTCCTCCGTTTACGAAGGCACATCGCCGTGCACGTCCTTCTCCTGCGGCCCGTACCGCGCAACGAACGCTTCGGGCTCGGTCCCTTCTTCAGGATCGAGCCGCTCGGCATGGAATACATCGCCGCCGCGCTCGAAGCGCGAGGGCATTCGGTTGCGCTCGCCGACCTGCGTTTCAGCGATCCGGTCGAACGGCTGCTTCGACGCCATCGCCCCGGGCTCATCGGCGTGGCCGCGATGCACGCGCTCGAGACCGACGACGTCGCCGATCTGACGCGGCGTGTTCGCGCAGAGGCACCCGCCGCGGCACTCGTCGTCGGAGGGCACACGGCCGCGGCGTACCCGGGTCCGTTTCTTACGCCTGCGGTCGATGCCGTCGTGCTCGACGACGGCGAGATCGCCATGCCTCGCAT
>DASUOE010000159.1:0-5509 GCA_036276805.1 Woeseiaceae bacterium
GTCCAGGCGCCGAGGGCCAGGAATGCGACGCTCATGAGCGCGAGCAGGACGAGGTCGGGAAGCACAGTGCCGAGACCGGCGCCGTCGAGCATCACGGCGCGGGCCGCATCGAGCACGTGCGTCAGCGGGAACGCGCCGGCGATCGTTCGCACGACGTCGTTCGTGCCCTCGAGCGAAAACCACACCCCGGAAAGGATCATCATGGGCCAGGTGATCATATTCAGGAGCCCGCCGGCCAGTTCCTCGCTCGTGACCCGCGCCGCGACCACCAGGCCGAGCGAGATCAGGTTGATGGCGCCGAGCATGGCGATGAGCAGGAGCAGGGCATAGCTGCCTTCCATGCGCGTGTCGAGCAGCAGGTGCGTGCCCGTGTAGACGAATACCGTGATCGTAAGGATCAGTACCAGCCGCGACGCGACCTGCGCGACGATGAACTCGGCAGGCCTGAGCGGCGTCGCGCGCAGGCGCTTCAGGAACCCGTTCTTGCGGTAACGCACGACGACGTAACCGACGCCGAACAGGCAGCTGAACATCATGTTCATGCCGAGGATGCCCGGGAGCACCCAGTCGACGTAACGGATCTCGTCCCCCGCGATTTCCTCCTGCACGACGGTATCGCCGGCGGCTGCTGCCAGCAGCAGGCGCTCTGCGAAATAGCCCTTCGGCGAGTCCGGGTTGACCCAGTAGCGCACCGGGTCCCCGAAGCGCACCAGGAGATCGACCTGGTGCCGCGCTACCTTGCGTATGGCCGCGTCCGCGTCCGCGAGCTCGACGAATTCCACGTAGCGCGTGTCGAGGAACGGATGCGGCGGGGCCGGCGACCCGCCCTCGATGAGCACGCCGACCGTGTACTGGTGGCGATCGGTGCCGCCGAAGACGAAGGCGAGGGCGAACACCAGGATCACGGGCAGGAGCAGGTTCCAGGCAAGCGTGCCGCGGTCCCGCAGGAATTCCCGGTTGCGGGCGACGAACAGGGCGTAGATGCGGCCGAACACGGTCAGGCCCGCAGCGAATGGCCGGTGAGGTCGAGAAACAGGTCCTCGAGCGTCGGCTGGCGGATCTTGATGCCGTTCAGCGTCCGCGCCCGCTCAGCGAGCGTCGCGATCGTCCCCGCCACGTCGCGCGTCACGATCTCGACGACGCCGGCTTCCGCGACGAATCGATGTTCCAGCGGGGCGAGCGACGCTGTCAGGTCCGAGGCCGGTAGCTCGATGATGATCCCCGGGTAGCGATCGCGCAGCAGCGCGTCCGGTGCGCCCTCGGCAACGATCCGCCCCTCGTCCATGATCGCGATCACGTCGCACAGCACCTGGGCCTCGTCCATGTAGTGCGTCGTCAGCACGATCGTCGTGCCCTGCGCGCGGATGTCCTTGACGAGATCCCAGAAATTGCGCCGCGCCTGCGGGTCGAGCCCGGTCGTCGGCTCGTCGAGAAAAACGAGTCTCGGCTCGTTCACCAGCGCGACGGCGAGAAACAGCCGCTGACGCTGGCCGCCGGAAAGCTTGCGATTGTCGCGCTCGAGCAGCTGCCCGAGCGAACAGGCCGCGATCACGGCATCGAGGTCCGCATGCCGGTCGTACAGACGGCTGAACATCTCGAGCGTTTCGCGCACGGTGATGTAGTCCTGGAGCGCGGTCGCCTGGAACTGTATGCCGACTTCCTCGCGAAAGCGCCCGGCGGCCGGTTCGCCGCGGTACCAGACCTCGCCCGAGCTGGCCGGCGTGACGCCCTCGATGATTTCGACGGTCGTCGTCTTGCCGGCGCCGTTCGGCCCGAGCAGCCCGAAGCACGTGCCTTCGGCCACGGCGAAACTGACGCCGTCGACCGCCACGACACCGGGGTACTGCTTGACGAGATTGCGGGCCTCAAGGGCTGGGGGCATGGAGTGTCCGGGCACGCGGAAACGGGGGCGGGGGCGGGCGGAGCGACAGGTTACCGGATGCGCCCGGGCACGGCCAGCGCGCCACGCGCGGACCTGCGCGGCCGGCCGCGGCTCCGGATTGCAACCAAAGTGCCGCGAGCGGTATCCAAGCGGTAACGATCCAAAACCGAGGGAGACCCCGCGATGAACCACTTCATGCTCCGGCCGCTGACGGCGCTTGCCTGCCTGTTGCTCGCGCTGCCGGCAGCCGCCAGCATCAACAAGAGCATCCGGATCGACGACGGCGCCACCGCCGACGGCGCCTCCTCGGTCAACGGGAGCGTCACCGTAGGCGACGACGCGACGGTCACCGGCGAGATCAGCACAGTGAACGGCAAGATCGATGTCGGCGACAACGCCGTCATCGAGAGCGCGCGGACGGTCAACGGCGGCCTGACGGTCGGCCGGAACGTCACCGCGGATGACCTCGAAACGGTCAACGGCTCCATTCGGATCGAGGCGGAAGGCAAGCTCGAAGGCTCGGTCAATGCCGTGAACGGCGCCATCCGGGTCGATGAAGGTGGCCGCGTGGCGGAAGACCTGTCGAACGTCAACGGCGAGATCGAGGTCACGGGCAGCGAGATCGGCGGCTCGCTCTCGACCGTGAACGGCGACGTGGAGCTCGCCGAAGGCGCCGTGGTCCGGGGCGATATCGTCGTCGAGAAACCGAATTCGGGCGGCTGGTTCAACCGTAACGAGTCCCGCCCGCCCACCGTGATCATCGGCCCGAACTGCCGCGTGGACGGCGTGATCCGGCTCGAGCGCGAGGTCCGGCTCTACATCGCCGAGTCGGCCGTCGTCGGCGGCGTGGAGGGCGTGATGTCCCTGGACGACGCGGAGCGATTCAGCGGCGCGCGACCCTGAAAGTTCGTAGAATCGAGCTGTGCACAGCGCAGCGCAGCAGATCCCACTGTTCGACGACACCGCGGAGCCCGAGGCTGAACCCTCGGGCTTCCGCGTGCGCGTCAGCGGCCGGGCCCGGCGCCTGTCGATCAAGGTGTACCCGCGCGGCACCGTCGAGGTCGTCGTGCCCAGGCGAACGCGGGCCCGCGACGTCCGGGCCTTCGTCGAGGAGCACCGCGAATGGATTCGCGCGACCCGCGCGTCCTTTGCGGCACTGCACCCGCCCGAACCGTTCCGGCTGCCGCAACGCGTCGTCCTGCCCGGCATAGGGCGGACGTTTGCCGTCCGCTACGAGCCCCGCAGCGGGGAGACCGGCGTCGCCTGCCGTGCCAGGGGAGAGGAGGAAATCGTGCTCACCGGGCGGACCGGCGACGCCCGCCTGTGCGTCGAGGCACTGAAACGCTGGCTCGCCCGGGTGGCGAAAGAAGCCTTCGCGCCGCGCCTCCGGCTGCTGGCGGCAACCACCGGCAATTCGTACAAGCGGCTGCGGGTCGCCGGGCAGAAAACCTGCTGGGGCAGCCATTCGGGCACCGGCACCCTGAGTCTCAACTACTGCCTGCTGTTCCTGGAGCCGGCCCTCGTCCGCTACCTCATGATCCACGAACTGTGCCATGCCCGGCACATGAACCATTCGCGGCGCTTCTGGGCGCTCGTGCGCCGCTTCGAGCCGGACTACCGGCGGCTCGACCGGCAACTCGCCGAGTCCTGGCGGGACATACCGGCGTGGGTCGGGATCTACTGACCCCGGGCGGGCACCGCGGCAAGACTAACCCTGGTCGAGCAGCTCGCGGAGGTTGATGACTGCGGCGTTGGCGCGGGCCAGGTAGTTCGCCATCACGAGTGAATGATTCGCGGTGAGGCCGAAGCCGCCGCCGTTCAGCACGATCGGCGAACGCATCGGTGCGAGGCTCGCCTCGAGTTCGCGGATGATCTGGCGCACGCTCGCTTCGGCATTCTTGTTCTCGAGCACGCCCTGGAAATCGAATTGCGCGGCGCGCAGGAAGTGCACGAGCGCCCACGCCGACCCGCGCGCCTCGTAGAAGACGTCGTCGATCTCGAACCAGGACGTGCGTGCCGACACGTTGTCGGGCTGGTCGCGCGCCGCGCGGGCAGCCGGTTCGCCAGCCAGGTTTTCGTTGACACGGCTTTGCGCGACGCTGTCACCGAGGCGCCGGGTGAGGCTGCCGAGGCGCTTTTCCACTTCGGCCAGCCATTCCCTCAGGTTGTCGGCGCGTGCGTAGAACTGTGCGTCCTCCTCGCCGGGGCCGGGCTGGGTCAGCCGGTCGCGGTAGCGCGTCATCGCCTCGATGCCTTCGGTGAAGCGGTGCTCCGTGGGCGGGAACAGCCAGGAATCGCTCTCGGAGAAGAACTTCTCCTGCGCAATGACGAGATCCGGGTCTTCCTTCGACTGCGACTGGCTGCGGCTGTAGTCGTTGCGAATCACCCGCGAAAGATCCTGCACCTGCGTGAGTACGCCCTGTTCCCAGTTCGGCATGTTGTCGAGGAATATGCCGGGCGGCATGACGTCGTTCGTCAGGTAGCCGCCGGGCTTGTCGAGCAGCGTACTCGCCACGCGCACCAGGGTGTCGGTCGTCGAGTAGCCGACGACCCGCCGGTTGTCCTCGACGAACTCGTTCACCCAGAAGACTTTGGGCGTGCGCGACCAGTAGATGCCGATGACGACGATGACGAGCAGCAGGACCAGCAACGCGATGAGCGCCGGTCGTGACCAGCGGGACCGCATGAGCCCTTTTGCCGTCGTTGCGTTCATTGTGTCACCGATCGTCCGCGCGCGCCGTTCCTGTGAGGGGCGTCAGGCCGCCAGTTGCCGAAGCACGTAATGCAGGATGCCGCCGTGTTCGTAGTAGTCGCGCTCCTTCGGCGTATCGATCCGGATGTGCGCCTCGAATACGATCGGCTCGCCGCCCTGCGGCGTGGCCGTGACCCTGACAGTTCGAGAACCGGGATCGGTATGGCCGACGATGGCGTAGGTTTCCGTGCCGTCCAGGCCGAGCGTGCTGGCGTCCTCGCCGTCCTTGAACTGCAGGGGCAGCACGCCCATGCCTATGAGGTTCGATCGGTGTATACGCTCGAAGCTCTTCGCGATGACGGCCTTGACGCCGAGCAGGAGCGTGCCCTTGGCCGCCCAGTCGCGTGAGGAACCTGTGCCGTATTCGCTGCCGGCGATGACGATGAGCGGCGTTCCTTCCGCGGCGTACGCCTGAGCGGCGTCGTAGATCGTCATCTGTTCGCCGGAGGGCTGGTGCCGCGTCCAGCCACCCTCGGTTCCGGGCGCCAGCAGGTTACGCAGGCGGATGTTCGCGAACGTGCCGCGCATCATCACTTCGTGATTCCCGCGCCGGGAACCGTAGGAATTGAAATCGACCGGCTTCACGCCCTGCTCGATCAGGTAACGGGCCGCCGGACTGTCGCCGGCGATGCTGCCGGCCGGCGAGATGTGATCGGTCGTCACCGAGTCGCCGAGCAGGGCGAGCACGCGCGCACCCGCGATGGCGCCGACCGGCGCCGGCTCGAGGGTCATATCCGCGAAATACGGCGGGTTCTTCACGTACGTGGAGTCCTCAGCCCAGGTGTAGATCTCGCCTTCCGGTGTGTCGATGCCCTTCCAGCGCTCGTCGCCCTCGAACACGCTCCGGTAGCTCTTCGCAAACATCGCCGAGTTGA
>DASUOE010000160.1:0-5139 GCA_036276805.1 Woeseiaceae bacterium
CAGGTCGTGCAGACGGCGAAGGACAGCGGCCTCGGTTTGCGTATGAACGGCGCCTCGGTGCGGCTGGACGAGGACTCGCGCATCGAGCTCGAAGCGGACAACCGCCTTTACCTGCAGCGCGGGCGCGTGTATGTGGACACGGCGGACGGCGCAGGGGACGCGCTCGTCGTCCGCACCGACCAGGGCTCGATCGTCCATCTCGGCACGCAGTACCTGGTGGCGATCGCCGGCGACGAGCTGTCGGTGGCCGTGCGCGAGGGCGCGGTGCGGATCGACGGGCGCTACTACGACGCGAGCGCCGCGGCGGGCGAGCAGGTGACGCTCAACGGCACGCGGCGCCCGGCCGTAAACGGCGTGGCCGGTTTCGGCGGCGCGTGGCGCTGGACGGAAGCGCTCGCGCCGCGGCCCGACCTCGACGGCCTGCCGGCCGCACGCTTCCTCGCTTGGGTGAGCGACGAAACCGGCTACCGCCTGGCCTTCGACGATGACGCCGCGGAGCGCATCGCGACGACCACGGTGCTGAAGGGCGCGGTCGACGAGGACCCTCGCACGGCGCTGCGATTGCGATTGCTAACCATGGATCTCGCCGGCGACGTCGACGAGGCACGCGGCGAGATCCGCATCCGCAGCACGGGGCAATAGGCGCCTCCCGTGCGGTGGCTGTGGGTCCTGTTGCTGCCTGTTGCCGCCGAGGCTGCCATGGCCGCCGACGGCGCGTTCACCGGCCGCCCGGTGGCCGACGTCATCGACGAGTACCGCGCCGCGGGGTACGCGTTCGCCTACAGCACGAACCTCGTGCCGGACGCGCTCGTGGTACTGGCGGAGCCGGACGCGGATGCACCGGTCGACATCGTGCGCCAGATCCTGGCACCGCACGGGCTGACGTTGCGCCTCGAGTCCGGCATCTACCTCGTCGTGCGCGATCCGGCGCCGGCGACGCGTGCTGCACCGGCGCCGGAAACTGCATCGACTCCGCTTTCGATCGAGGAAATCGCCGTCTCGGCGAGCCGCTACGAGATCGCGAGCGAGGCCGCCACCTCGCGCTACTCGCTGGATGAGCGCACGATCCAGAACAACCCCGACCTCGGCGACGACCCCTTGCGTGTCGTACAGCGGCTGCCCGGCGCGGCGGCGAGCGGCGCCTCCGCGCGCACGCACTTTCGCGGCGGCGAGGACGGCGAGATCGGCATCGTGCTGAACGGCCAGCGGCTGCTGGACCCGTTCCACGTGCGCGACTTCCAGAGCCTGTTCAGCGCCATCGACTCGCGCGCCATCGCGGGCGTCGAGGTGTACACCGGCGGCTTCCCGGTGCACTACGGCGACCGCATGAGCGGCATGATCCTCATGGAGTCCGTGGAGGCGCCGCAGGAGCCGCACAACGAAATCGGCGTCAGCGTCTACAACACGTCGCTGCTGACGGCGGGCGGCGGCGAGAACCGTCACTGGCTGTTGTCGGCGCGGCGCGGCAACCTCGACCTCGTCATCGACCCGCGGTTCGGCTCGCCGAAGTACGCGGATGTCTTCGGGCGCTTCGGCTTCGAGCTCTCGCCGACGACGTCGGTGGCGCTGAACGCGCTCTACGCCGACGACCGCGTCGTCGTCATTACGGAATCGGACCCGGAGGACCTGCAACGCGTGTCGAGCGACACGCAGAACCTGCAGGTGTGGCTGGAGGTGGACAACCGGTGGTCCGATGCGCTCACGAGCCGGACGGTATTTTCGGTCGTGGCCTTCGAGAACCTGCGGGAAGGAACGAGTGCCGAGGAGGAATACCTGGTCGGCTGGGCCTACGATGCGCGGGACGCGAGCCAGGTCGGATTCCGGCAGGACTTCCGTTACGCGAGCTCGGCCGTGCACCGGCTGGAATGGGGCCTTGAAGTGCGGCGCTCGGACGCGACCTACGACTACGAGAGCCATGCCGACTACTTCGGGCTGGCGGCCCTTTACGCCGGCCAGCCGGAGACGCTCGACCGGGCAGTCGCCGCCGCGCCGGAAGGCGCGAGCTATGCGCTCTACTTTGCCGACCGGCGGATGTTCCGCGACTCGACGGTGCTCGAGTGGGGCCTGCGCTGGGACGACCAGTCCTACACCGGGGGCACATCGGACGCGCAGCTCAGTCCGCGCGTGAGCATCCTGCACACCTTCGGCGACGGCACTGACCTGCGCCTGTCCTGGGGGCGCTACCACCAGGCCCAGGACATCCACGAACTGCAGGTGGAGGACGGCATAGCCGAATTCTTTCCGGCGCAACGGGCGGATCACCTCATAGCCGGCGCGACGCAGCGCTTCGGCGAGCGACATGCCCTGCGCATCGAGGCGTTTTACAAGGACATGGACGACGTCCGTCCCCGCTTCGAGAACCTCTTCGACCCACTAAGCGTAATTCCGGAGATCCAGCCGGACCGCGTGCGGCTCGACCCGGCCGGGGCTACCGCCCGCGGCGTCGAGATCTCGTTTGGCAGCGAGGGCCGCCATGCCGACTGGTGGGTGGCCTACACGTGGTCCGAGGTGGTGGACCGCATCGAGGGCCGCGACGAACGGCGGAGCTGGAACCAGGAGCATTCACTGCAGGCCGGCATCGACTGGAGCAACGCAGAGTGGGACGTGTCGCTCGCCGCCGGGTTCCACTCCGGCTGGCCGCAGACGGAGCTCGCGCTGCTCGAGACCGGCACCGACCCGGACGGCGAGCCGGAGTACGTCGCCCTGCCCGGCTCGCGAAACGCGGACGACTACCCGGCGTTCGCGAGCCTCGATGTGCGCATCGCGCGCACGTGGGCGCTGCGCCGCGGCTCCTTGATGGCCTTCCTCGAAGTCACGAACCTCACGAACCGCCGCAACGAGTGCTGCCTCGACTGGGACCTCGACGAAGACGACGAAACCGGCGAGGCGTTCCTCGAGCGCGGCGTGGATTACTGGCTGCCGCTGTTGCCGGCGGTGGGGGTGCGCTGGGAGTTCTAGGGTGTCCGGCGCCGTTCACGGCAACACGAACCCCGCGTCCACGTCAGGCCGGGAGAGCGGTCCTCCCTGCAGCTCGATACAAGGACTGAAGCCGCCAGCACCGGCGTCGCTGTCGAGTGCCGTATCGCTGCCCGCCTGGAACAGGGTGTAGGCAGCGCCCTCCGGCGGCAGGAATTCCACGATAAAGCCTGCGTCCTCGAAAACGCGAAACTCGTAGTAGCCGCTGGCATCGCTGAACGTCGTCTGCTGGTAGCGCGCCGGGCTGCTGCAGTCACGCAGCTTCACCTTGACGCCAGCCAGTCCCGGCTCCGCCGCATCCTGGATGCCGTTGCCGTTCTGGTCATGCCATACGAAATCGCCAATGACGGCATTGCCCGCCGGTGCATAAACCGACACATCGTCGGCCGGAAATATCAGCTCGCCGGTCGTTGTGCCGGTCAGCAGGTCGATCAGCACCAGTCCGAAGCGGTGATGAGTAACGAGCAGGGAATACGGCTCGTCGTGCGGCTGGTAGGGTCCGCTGTTGATGGGCACCAGTAGCCCTAGCGACGGCGTGGGCAGCCCGGAATCCGCACCGAGGTAGACCAGGTCCTGGATCGGCGTCTCCGCGCCGAGGAACACGTTGTGCAGCAATGCGCCGGACACGAACTCCCGCGTCTCCGCCCTGGCGCTGCCGGTGGCGTCCCTGCCGGCCACGGTGAACTGCGGTGACAGGTCGCCCTGGACGTCGCCCGACCACGCGAATGCAGCCGGTAAGGTCTGCCCGGTGAAAGCGATCGAATGCAGGACGTCGCCGCCGTCCGGGTCCGCCACCACGATGTCCTGCCAGTCGAGCTCCGCGTTGCGGCGGAGAACCGCGATGCGCTCGGCGCCGGCGTGGTCCGTGTACGCCAGGGCCTGCACGGGTGTCAAACGGCTGCCCAGCCACGCATTGACGGCAGGGTTGCCGACGGTGTCGCGAATCTCGATCTTGTGAGCACCGCCGGGCGCGGGATCAAGCATGAGCACGGCATAGCGGCGGGTCGCGCCGTTGCCGAGAGCCATGACGTCGAGCGGCAGGAAGTTCGGGTTGAACGGAATGGTTCGCAGCGATTCGCCGCTCAGCGCATCGAATTCCTCGACGCGCGTGTAGCCCTTCGTCCGATGTTTCATCAGCACGGCTAGGATCGTGGCGGGCCCATTCGCCACGCTTGCCGCCGCCACGGGTTCGAAATCGGCGTCGATCGGGAGCACCGCCGGCGTGATGCCGCCCTGGCTGTCCACCACCTCCAGCAAGGCAGGCCGGCGGCTCAAAACGCCAAGGTCCTCGCGCCCGTCGCCGCCGAGGTCGTGCACGGCGAAGAAGTCGACCGGGCGCAAGCCGTCGCTGAAAGCCACGCGTCCGGAACCGCCGGTACCGTCGGCAGCCTGGACTATGGCCGTGACGGCGCCGGCACCGTACTGATGTTCGAGCACCGCCAGCCGCTTCCCGTCGTCGAGCCCGACGACGGACGGGGACAGCAGGGTTTCGCCGGACACGCGCGCCACGAAGCCGGTGTCGGCGCCGGCGTCGTGACCGGCGAGATAGACGGCGCCTTCCAGTACCGAGATCGAGTACGGCAAGTCCTCATATTCCTGGTGCGTGAAGGGATCCCAGGGGCCGGAAAGCGCCGGAAAGTCCCACGTGGCCGTGGCCGCGCCGGAAGCGTCCCATCGGCGTACGGTGAGACCCGGCCGGTATCGCTGGTTCCCGTTCGGCGTGAACGTGCCCAGCGACCGGAACGAGAGTTGCGCGGTCACATACACGCCGTCCGACGTCGCATCGACCGCACAGACCATCCGTTGCTCCGATTTCGGGTAGTCGACTTGCCACTCGACGTTGCCGTCGAGGTCGGTCTTGAGGACGGCAAGCTGCGGCGGTCCGCCACGATCCCCGCCATAGGGATCGAGTGAGCAGAGGTACAGCGCGCCGTCGTAGTACGCGAGACCTTTGGGCGCGATGACCAGCCCATCGAGGGAGCGTCTGCCGAGAAAGTCGCCGTCCGCGGTGTAGGTGTCGCGACTCGTGAAAACCTTGCCATCGCCCACAGCCAGGGCACCGCCGATACCGGTCCGCAGCCACAGCAGCTGGCCGTCGAAACTGAACTTCCTGACGAGCGGTCCGCAGCCCCTCCTGTCCACCTTGCCAAGCGGGAACTGGCT
>DASUOE010000161.1:0-3125 GCA_036276805.1 Woeseiaceae bacterium
GCGGCCCGATGCCACGGCGTTGTCGTCACGGCCGGACAGCGAGAACCGTTCGCGGCCTCACGGCCGCTCCTGCAGCCGAGGGATCGGCCGTGCGACCGTAGGAGCGGCGGTAACGCCGCGACTTGAATGCGGCCCGAGGCCACGGCGTTGTCGTCACGGCCGCACAGCGAGAACCGTTCGCGGCCTCACGGCCGCTCCTGCAGCCGAGGGATCGGCCGTGCGACCGTAGGAGCGGCGGTAACGCCGCGAATGGAGCGCATGACCTGAATTTGACGTAATGCCGCGGTGCGGGGCACGCTGTGCCGAGGCTCGCCCGGCGAACCACCGACCCGGACACAGTATCCGCGGGGCGCTTCGCATAGGGTGGAGCCGGTTCAGTCGGGGGGAATGCCATGAGCGACTTGCTGGACCGCCTGCCTTTCGAATGGTCCGTCATCGCGGCTGTCGTCGTCGGCGCGGCATTGCTGCGCGTGCTGGCCGGCCGCGGCCGGAGCCCGGCGCCGCCTTGCGGCTTCCGCCGGCAGGACGCGTTGCTCACGCCCGGCGAACTCGAGTTCTTTCGCGTCCTCGTCCGGGCCGTCGGCGACGAGTACGCGGTGTTCGCCAAGGTGCGCGTCGCGGACGTATTGCTGCCGGATCGGCGACAGGAGAAGCCGGCGCGCCAGGCGTCCGTCGACCAGATCTGCGCCCGGCATTTCGACTTCGTGCTCTGCGATCCCGACACGCTGCGCGTTGCCGCCGTCGTCGAGCTCAACGACCCGGTCCAGGGCCACCCGCGGCGGCGCGAGCGCGACGCTTTCCTGCGCTGTGCCTGCGAGAGCGCCGGCCTGCGGCTCATCGAAGTGGAGGCGCGCGGCAGCTACGCGCCCGCGACCGTGCGGGACATGATTCTCCGGGCGCCGGTGCCGCCCGCCGCACCGGTCGCTGCACGTACCTGAAAACTCCTGTGTGACGTATTTGTTACCACCCGAACAGGGATGTGCCGAGTATACTGGCCGGCAAGAGAGCGATGCCGCGGCCCGGCAGCCCGTAGCCGCCGCCCGCGGACCCGAACCCCGCCAACAACAACAAAGGGGGTGGACCGTGAGCCGTTCCTTGTGCCGGCACGATTCGAGCGGCCTTGCCGACCACTGTGCAGTCATTCTCCTGGCGCTGCCCGTGCTGCTCCTCGCCGCGTGCGGCAGCGACAGCAACGACGATGACGACGGTGGCGGCGGCGGCACCGACACGGTGGCCCCGACGATCAGCGCCGCGGTCGAACCGCCCGCGAACGACGCCGGCTGGCACAACGCGGATGTGACCGTCACGTTCACCTGTGCCGACACCGGCAGCGGCATCGCGACCTGCACCGATCCCGTGGTCGTCGACACCGAAGGCGAGAACCAGGTCGTGACCGGTACTGCCACCGACCAGGCCGGGAATACCGCAAGCACCACGGTCAGCATCAATTTCGACGCGACCGCGCCGGCGCTCGCCGACTTCGACCCCGCGGACGGCGCGACGGTGCCGCAGCCGGGCGTGAACCTGACCGGCACCGTCACAGACTCCCTCTCCGGCACCGTGTCGGCGACCTGCACGGACGGCGGCACGTCGAACGAGGCCGTGCTGAACGAGGGCGGCAGCGCCGACGAGCGCGTGTTCGGTTGCACGCTGCCGCTCGATGCCGGCGCGCACGCGATCACCGTGAGCGCCATGGACGCGGCCGGCAATCCCGGCGAGACGGTCCTCGACATCACGCACCTGCCGCTGCCGAGGATCGCGATCGTCGCGCCCGAGAACGGCAGCGTCGCCGAGGCGAACTCGGTCACGGTCACCGGTACGATCGACGACCCCGGCGCGACCGTACGCGTGAACGGCAATCCCGCCACCGTCGCCGCCGGCGAGTTCACGGCCACCGTGCCGGTCACCTACGGCATCAACACGCTCGTGGTCGCGGCGGAGAACGCAGCCGGGCGGACGGATACGCAGGTGCGGCTCATCGCCGTCTTCGGGGTGCCCAGGCCGCCGACCGTTCAGCTCGTCAGCCCGCTCGCCGACTTCGTCCTCGGCGGCGAGGCGGGCGGCGCGCGCAGCGTGGACGTCACCGGCTGGGTGCGCGACAACCGGGCGAGCCCGGACGGCGCGCCGCCGCAGGTGACCGTGACGGTCGACGAGATCTCGCCCGTGAGCGGTGCGGTCATCGATACCACGGTGCTGCCGGCGCTCGTCGACAACCGTGCATTCGGGCTGTGCACGACGGAGGATGTCTGCTGGCGATTCCAGGCAGAGAGCATGCTGCCGGCGGACACCCCGCTCAGGCTTCGCGTGACGGCCGACGCGACGACCGGCGTGGAGAGCGACGCCGAAGTGAACAACGGCGTCATCGACGTCTGCTATGCGAACAACGGCGAGAGCAACACGGCCGAGGCCTGCGGCGCATCGCTCGTGCAGCGCGACGGCTGTGCCCAGAGCCGGCGCTGCATCGAGGCCTCCGACGGCTGCCCGGCCGAATTCGGCACGACGCGCAACGACCCGACAGGCGGCGAATTCGGCCGCGTCGCGACCGCGTTCGGCGTCGTCGAGGACCCGGGCACCGCCGCCGGCCGCTCCACCGTGTTCGGGCAGGAGCGGCCGTCGCCTTTGCCGTGCAACCGGCACGACAGCTGTTACAGCCAGTGGTGTCCCACGGAGGGCGCCACGAAATCCGGCATCGTCGCCGAGAAGCGCGCCTGCAACCTGCGCTTCGAACAGGAATTGCTCGCGGTCTGCCGCGCGGCCTATCCGGAGTTCAGCTGCCCGGAAGGGCGCATCGGCGCCGAAAACTGCGAGCAGTGGGCCGAGGAGAAGAACCTTTGCTTCACGTGGGCACGGCTCTACGCCGACCACGTCGAGGAAGACGCGGACCGCTACCTCGTCGCCGGCAGCCACTACGACGAGTGGCCGTACGGCGGCTTCCTGACGATGGTGGAGGGCTGCCCGGTCGTCCCGTAGGAGCGGCGGTCACGCCGCGAATGGAATGCGGCCGGATGCTACGGCGTTTTCGTCGCGACCGGACGGCGCGAACCCTTCGCGGCCTTACGGCCGCTCCTACAGCACGGACCCTGCGCCCGTAGGAGCGGCGGTCACGCCGCGAATGGAATGCGGCC
>DASUOE010000162.1:0-11616 GCA_036276805.1 Woeseiaceae bacterium
GTAGTGCACCGGACCGACCCGCAGGACGCCGCCGCGGTTGAGGAGCCCGAGCGTTCGCGCCGCCTCGACCGCGTAGTTGTGGCCGGACCAGACGAAGAAATTGCGCCGACCGAGACCGGCAGCGAGGTCCGCGGGCCGCACGCGCGGGTGAATGAAGGAAACCGTCGGCACACGGCGCCCGAGAGCGTCCTTATCGGTTATGCCCTTCACCCGGATACCGGGCAGCGCCTGCAATCCAGCGACCAGCCGCGCGGACAGGGCCTGTTCGTGACGGAAGATCGCTGCCATCGCCGATTCTACGGCCGCCCGGCGGGCGCCGTCGGCCGCCGGGTTGCCCAAGGTCCTGCCGAGCCATGCAAGGTACTCGACGGCCGCGCCCATGCCGGCGATGCCTTCGTGGCTCTGCGTACCGGGCTCGAAGCACCAGGGCAGCTCTTCGGGCGCCGGCCTGACCTTGTACGGTTCGAGTGACTGCAAGAGCTCGGCGCGCCCCCATAACGCGCCCTGGTGCGGTCCGAAGAACTTGTATCCCGAGCACACCAGGAAATCGCAACCCAGGGCCTGTACGTCGGTCGTGACGTGCGGCACCGCCTGTACGGCATCGACGAACGTCCACGCACCGGCTGCCCGCGCGCGCCGGCTGATGGCGGCGACATCGTTCAGCGTGCCGGTGAGGTTGCTTGCGCTGCCGATGCAGACGAGCCGGGTGCGCCCGGAGAGCAGCGCGTCGAGATGGTCCAGGTCGAATTCGAAGCGCTCGGGATCGAACGACAGCCACCGCACCTCGAGGTCGTGATCGCGCGCCATGAGCAGCCATGGCTGGACATTCGCGTCATGGTCCATGCGCGACAGAACAATCTCGTCGCCGGCACAGAGGGCGCGGCCGATCGACCGCGACAGGTGCAGGGTGAGCGACGTCATGTTCTGGCCGAAGATGATTTCCGCCGGCGACGGCGCGTTCAACAGGTCCGCTACCGCCGCGCGCGCGTTCGCGACGACGGCATCCGCACGCCGGGAGGTCTCGAAACTGCCGCCGATGTTGGCATTCGCGCGAAAGAGGCAGTCGCTCATGGCGTCCACGACAAGATCCGGTACCTGTGTACCCGCGGGGTTGTCGAAGTAGTAACGCCGCCGCCCCCCGTCGGTCAGCGACAGCGCGGGGAAACGTGCCCGAACGACGTCGAGATCGTAAGGCATCCGGCGGGCCTTTACTCCGAGTCCTCGACGCCCCATTTGCGGCGATGGGCCTCTTCCGCCTGCTGGCGGATCTTCTGGTGGCGGCTGCTGAGCAGCAGGGACGCGGGATCGCAGACCTCTGCCTTGATCAGGCCGAGATCCGCGGCCGCATCGAAAAGGCTCGGATACCAGCGTTCCCAGTTGGGTAACAGGGACTCGACTTGGGCGCGCAGGCTCATCGGCGCAATGTAACCGAGGGGTCCGGTCGTGACAACGACGGAGGTCGCATCGCGCTGCCGCGCGGCGGCGACTGCGGCGTCGCTCAGTCCTCGAGCAGGCGGAATGCGAATGCCGTGACCAGGAACAGCACCCCGCCACCGACGAGCATCGCCGTCGATGGCACCGCTTCGGCAACGGTGCCGAACAGGTCGCCGGGGAGCTCCTGCAGCAACGACACGGCGAAGCGCGTGAACGCCATCGCCGGCTGCCAGGCCGTGGCGCCGCCGATGACCGTCGCAACGACCAGGCAGAGCCGCCGCACCTGTTGCCTGCGGCGAATGCGGCGCACTATCCGCTCGCTGAATCCGTCGTCGGCGACCGGCGGCGCGGCAAACAGCGCGTCGAGCCAGCGGTCGTCTGCGTCTCTCGAGTAATCAGCCATGTTGATGATCCGGGATGTCAAAGCGAACCTTTAGTTTTTCCTTGCTGCGAAACAATATCGACTTGACCGTGCCGACCGGGTGTCCGGTCGCCTCACTGATTTCCCTGTGCGACAGCCCACATGCGTAGGACATCGTCATTATCGCCCGCTCTTCGTCGGTCAGCGCCGCCAGCAGCCTGTCGAGGTCCGCGAGCTCGGGCGTCAGCGTGTGCACGGCCCTCGTCGCATCTGCCTCGTGCCCTGCTTCGACCAGCACCTCGCTGTAACGCCGTGACCGCCGCTTCGACTGCAGGAAGGTCGTGTAGGCGACCTTCAGGAGCCAGCCGATGAACGAGCCCTGCCCGGTGTAAGTCTCGAGCTTGTTCCACGCGTGCAGGAAGCAGTCCTGTGCGAGATCGTCGGCCAGGTCGAAGTCACCGCAGAGGCGCCGCAGGAAGTTCCGGACATGCGACTGGTGCCGCCGGATCAGTGTCCCGTACGCCGCCGTATCCTGGTGCGCGAGGACGCGCGCGACAAGGCGGTGATCGTCGCTGCCGCCGGCGGCCGGGTTCGGCGCCATTGGCATGCTCCCCGCCCCTACTTCTCGCGACGGGTGAAATGCCACATGAGCAGGTAGGCCACACCCAGCGCGAACGGAAATGCCGCGCCCGACAGCGTCCCGCGCAGCGCCATGCCGGTGTCGTCGGGCACCGCGAGTCCACACAGCGCGAGGCCTGCGGCCAACGCCAGCCAGATCAGCGCGAGCCTGAGATCGCGATCCGGCGGCGCCTGTGGGTGTCCGAGGCGGTCGACGATTTCCGGCGTCAGTTCGTGCCCCTTGTCGAGTGCGAGCCGGATGGTTTCCTGCATGTCGAACCGGGTGCGGTAGCGCAGCCAGAAATAGAGGCCGAGGACGATGGTCAGGCCTGAGAACAGGGCGACCGGGATGACGATGTCTTCCACGCGCGATTACTCCAGTGTGATGCCGCACGGTGCGGCTCCTGACCAACAGATGCGCGCCGCGCCGGGTTTGGATGCAGTTACGTGGGAGCTTGAAATTCTCTTTTAAAACAGAAACATATAATCTTCGACCGGGACGCTGGCGCCTTCAGCGCCGGCGCGCCAGCTCGACGAGTTCCGCCTCCCGCGCGGCCGTCAGGGCGAAGCGCGCGGCGGCGTGCCGCTCCGGCGTCAGGGTGTCCCACCAGTGCAGCAGGTCACGCACCGTCTCGCGCTCCGGCCGAATGCGGAGGCCGGCGGCGTAGGCGGACCGGCCGACGAACCCGCTGCCCTCGCCCTCGCCGGACCGGTAAATCGGCAGCGCGTCCCCGAGGTCGTGGGCGTCGATGAAGGCGTCGTCCACCCACACGGGGTCGACTCGCGTTTCGGTCAGGTCCTGGCAATCCGCGAGCAACTCGCCGAAGGTGTAGGAACCCGGGGGATTGACCGCGTTGAACGTGCCGGACGTACCGTTGTCGATGCAGTCCACGACGAAGGCTGCAAGGTCCCGCACGTCGACGATCTGCATCGTGGCAGCGGGACTGCCCGGCCATAGCATGTCGCCGCCCCGGCGGGTGCGCACGGGGTACCAGGTGAAGCGGTCAGTGTGGTCGCCGGGCCCGCAGATGTAGGTCGGCCGCACGATCGTCAGCCGGTCGGCCTCGACAGCCGCCGCCGCTCGCTTCTCGCACAGCGCCTTCAGTGCACCGTAGGTTTCGCCGTTTACCTCCTCGATACTCTCGTCTTCGAGGCGGGCCAGCGGCGCGTCCACGTCGTTCATGCGGTCGAAATCCGCATACACGGCGACCGTGGATATGAACAGGTAACGATCGATCCGCGGCGCCAGCAGGCGCGCCGAGTTCTCAACGTGGCGCGGCACGTAACCGGAGTTGTCGATTACGGCGTCCCACGAGCGACCCGCCAATCCCGAGAGGTCGTCGCCGCGATCGCCGAGCACGGTCTCGAGATCGGGAAACACTCCTTCGTTCGTGCGTCCGCGATTGAAGAGAGTGACCTTGTGGCCGCGGCGCAATGCTTCGCGCACCATGTGCGGGCCGATGAAGCCGGTGCCACCGAGGACCAGGATGTCGAGCGGCTTGCTGCTGGACGTTACGGCATCGCCGAGAGCCGTCAGCGGGATGCCGGCAGCGGCGAACCCGCTGCCGAGGAGCCCGGTCTGCACGAGCTGCCGGCGCCTTCTGTCCATTGGTTCCTCCCGCCTGCGAGAGCCCCGGCCGTCGCGGCTTGCGATCATGATTTCGTGCGGCAAGTATCGGCGAGGCGGTAACCCCTTGCAACCGCGCGCCGCGCGGCCCGCGCCATCAGTGCCGGGGGTCCCGGCAGAAGGACCCGGCGCTCAGGCGTAGCTCTTGAGAATGCGATCGAGTTCGGCGGCGCCCGGGTGCAGGCTTTCCAGCGGGAGCGCCGCCAGCGGCGTCTCCGTCACGTTCATGAGTTCGTGCATTTCCTTGCGATGCTCGTCGATGTACAGGAGCCCCGTGACGATCTCGCCGGCGTTGAAGTGGTCGCGCAGGTAGCGGAACGCTTCCGCCCGGCTGGTTGGATCGTAGGCCTCGTCGATCTTGCGCAGCAGTATCCGGCTTCCGTCGTGCAGGTTTACCGGCAGCACGTGACCGTCTCGATAGGCGGCCTTGATCTCCTCCGCCGGCGGTACGAAGTCCATGTCCACGACGTGGTGATAGAACTCCCGTGTGTGCTTGTAGCTCTTCGTCGAACCCTCGTGATCGTTGAACGTGACGCACGGGCTGATGACGTCGACGAGAGCGAACCCGCGGTGCTTCAGTGCCCCTTTGATCAGCGGCACGAGCTGTTCCTTGTCACCCGAAAAACTGCGGGCCACGTACGTCGCGCCGAGGCTCAAAGCAGTGCTCACCGGGTCGATCGGCTCCTGCTCGTTCGGCTGGCCCTTCTTCAGTTTGCTGCCGATATCGGCCGACGCGGAAAACTGGCCTTTCGTGAGTCCGTACACGCCGTTGTTCTCGATGATGTAGCACATGTCGACGTTGCGGCGGATTGCGTGCACGAACTGCCCGACACCGATCGACAGGGAGTCGCCGTCGCCCGAGACGCCGATATAAGTCAGCTCGCGGTTGGCGGCATTGGCCCCGGTCGTGACCGAAGGCATGCGCCCGTGCACCGCGTTGAAACCGTGGGACTGGCTGACGAAATATGCCGGCGTCTTCGACGAACACCCGATGCCGCTCATCTTCGCGAGCCGGTGCGGCTGGACGTCCAGCTCGAACACCGCCTGGATGACGGCGGCGGTGACGGAATCGTGCCCGCAGCCGGCGCACAGCGTCGAAACGGTTCCTTCGTAATCCCGCGTCGTCAGGCCCAGCGCGTTTCGGGGGAGGCCCGGGTGCGTGACTTTCGGTTTGCCGATGTAGGTCATGCTGCACGTCCTTTGGACAGCCGTTCGCGGACCGCGTCGACCACGAAGCCGGCATTGATCGGGATGCCGTCATAATGCAGCAGCGACACGAGTTTCTTGGGGTCGGCGCAGGCCTCGAGCACGAGCAGGGAGCGCAGCTGCGCGTCGCGGTTCTGCTCGACGACATAAACGACGTCGTGGCGATCGATGAAGTCGCGTACGTCGTCGCCGAAGGGAAACGCACGTACCCGGCAATAGTTGAGCGGGATGTCGAACTCGGCGAGCCTGTCGAGCGCCTCGACACAGGCAGCGTTGCCGCTGCCGACCGTCAGGATCGCGGCCGAGTTGAACTTCGCATAGCGGATGTCGGCCGCGGGCAAGATGCGGCGGGCCGTCTCCCATTTGACGAGCAGGCGGTCGACGACGTCCTTGTACGCCGCTGCATCCTCGGTGTAGTTGCCGTACTTGGTGTGGCCGGAGCCGCGCGTGAAGTATGCGCCTTTCGGGTGCACGCCCGGCAGCGTGCGGTACGTGATCCCGTCGCCGTCGACGTCGAGATAGCGATAAAACTTCTCCATCCTTTCGAGTTCCTCGGCGCCGAGGACCTTACCCCGGTCCGGTACGTAGTCCTCGTCCCACTCGAAGGCGGGAATCATCCAGTCGTTCATGCCGATACCGAGGTCCGACAGGACCATGACCGGAGTCTGCAATCGTTCGGCCAGGTCGAATGCCTGCACGGCCATGTGGAAGCACTCGCCGGGGTCCGCCGGGAACAACAGCACGTGCCTCGTGTCGCCGTGCGAGGCGTAGGCGCAGGACATGATGTCCGCCTGCTGGGTACGTGTCGGCATCCCCGTCGACGGCCCCGTGCGCTGCACGTTGAAAATCACCGCCGGGATTTCAGCGTAATATGCGAGGCCGAGGAACTCGCTCATCAGCGAAATGCCCGGTCCGCTCGTGGGCGTGAAGGCACGCGCGCCGTTCCAGCTCGCGCCGAGTACCATGCCGATCGCCGCAAGTTCGTCTTCGGCCTGGATGACGCAGTAGCGATTCCTGCCGGTCTCGGGGTCGACGCGGTACTTGCGGCAGAAGGCGTGGAACGAATCCATGAGCGAGGTCGACGGAGTGATCGGGTACCAGGCGCCGACCGTCGCGCCGGCGTACAGGCAGCCGAGTCCCGCGGCGGTGTTGCCGTCGATCACGATGTGGCCGCGCGTCCGGTCCATGCGCGCGACCTTCTTCGGCAGCGGACAGGGAAAGTTCGCTTGCGCGTAGTCGTAGCCGAGCCGAATCGCCTGCATGTTCGCGTCGATGAGGCCCCGCTTGTCGCCGTAGGTCTCCTCGACAAGTTCGGTGATAATCCCGAGATCGAGGTCGAGGAGCGCCGCCAGTACGCCGACGTACGCGATGTTCTTCATCAGGATGCGCGCGCGGGCACCGTCGAAGTTTTCGTTACAAAGGCGCGACAACGGCACGCCGTAAACGGTGATGTCCTTGCGATCCAGCAGCTTGCTGCGGGGCCACGTCGAGTCGTATATCAGCCAGCCACCCGCCGTGACTTCGGCCATGTCCTGGGCGTAGGTCTGCGCGTTCATCGCGACCATGACGTCGAGGCGATCCGACCGCGACTGGTAACCGGCCCCGGTCACGCGGATCTCGTACCACGTCGGCAGGCCCTGGATGTTCGACGGAAAAAAGTTTTTCCCGACGACCGGCACGCCCATGCGAAAGATCGCCTTGCGCAGCAGGCCGTTGGCACTGGCCGAACCGGTGCCGTTCACGGTTGCGATCTTGATTACGACGTCATTGACGGTTGCCACGGCAAATCCTTGGATGTTGTCCTGTCCGGGATGCGACGGAGGGGTTCGATACGGGGTGTGGCGCGAGTTCCTTCAGGCCGCGGAGCACTTCCTGAGCGGGTCGAACGCCTGGTCGCCGGCATACGGCAGCAGCACCTTCGACTTCTGCATGTCCCAGGCGCCCGTGGGGCAACGCTCGGCACAGAGGCCGCAGTGCACGCACAGGTCTTCGTCCTTGACCATGACCCGCGCCGTCTGCGGGAGACCCGCGGATACGTAGAGCAGCTGCTCGATGTTCTGCGCCGGCGCCGAAAGCCGGCCGCGCAGTTCTTCTTCCGGACCGTTGGCGGTGATCGTCAGGCAGTCGACCGGGCAAATATCGATGCAGGCGTCGCACTCGATGCAGAGTTCGGCCGCGAACACCGTCTGGATGTCGCAGTTCAGGCAGCGCTCGACTTCCTTCTGCGCCTGCTCCGCGGTAAAGCCGAGTTCGACCTCGATGTCCAGGTTCTTGAAGCGCTGCTTCAGGTCGACGTGCGGCATCAGCCGGCGCGCCGCGGGGTCGTAGTCGTTCGAATAGCTCCACTCGTGCATGCCCATCTTCTGGCTCGAGAGGTGCATGCCCGCGGGCGGGCGGACCGCTATGTCCTCGCCCTGGCAGTACTGGTGAATGGAGATGGCGGCTTCGTGCGCGTGCGCGACGGCCCAGATGATATTCATGGGACCGAAAGCGGAGTCGCCGCCGAAGAACACGCCGGGGCGCGAACACATCATGGTCTTGCGGTCCACGACGGGGCTGTCCCACTCGTTGAACTCGATACCGATGTCGCGCTCGATCCAGGGGAAGGCGTTTTCCTGGCCGATCGCGAGGATGACGTCGTCGCAGGGAATCGTGACTTCGTCCACGACCCTGCCGCGGTCGATGCGACCGCGCTCGTCCACGCCGTACTCCATGACCTCGAAGCGCATGCCTGCCAGCCGGCCATTCTCGAGCAAAAACGCCTTCGGCGAATGATTGACGACGATTTCGACCTGCTCCTCCTCGGCGTCCTCGAGTTCCCATTCAGACGCTTTGAAGTAGCCGCGCGGCTTGCGCGCCATGACCTTGACGTCCCTTGCTCCGAGCCTCAGGGAGGTACGGCAGCAGTCCATGGCGGTGTTGCCGACGCCGATGATCAGTACCTTCTCGCCAATCGCCTCGATGTGCCCGAACGCTACCGATTCGAGCCAGTCGATGCCGATGTGGATGCGATCGCTGTCGTAGCGCCCCGGAAGTTCCAGGTTCTTGCCGCGTGGGGCGCCGGTGCCGACGAAAACCGCGTCGAATTCCCTGCTATCGAGCAGTTCGCGCAGGCTCTCGATGCGATGGTTGAGCACGAGCCTCGCGCCCATGTCCAGGATGTAGCCGATTTCCTCGTCGAGCACCGCAGGCGGCAGGCGAAACCGCGGGATATTCGTCCGCATGAGGCCGCCGGTCGTGCCGAGCGCCTCGAAGATCGTCACGTCGTAGCCGAGCGGGCACAGGTCGTTCGCAACCGCGAGTGACGCACAGCCGGCACCGATCAGCGCGACCTTTTTTCCGTTTCGTTGCGCGGGCGCCTTCGGCAGACGCGCGGTGATGTCCTCGCGATGGTCCGCCGCCACGCGCTTCAGCCGGCAGATGGCCACCGGCTTTTCCTCCACGCGGCCGCGACGGCAGGCCGGCTCGCACGGCCGGTCGCACACCCTGCCGAGGATGCCGGGGAAGACGTTCGACTTGCGGTTCTCGATGTACGCGTCGCCGAAGCGGCCCTGCGCAATCAGGCGAATGTATTCGGGGACGTCGGTGTGCGCCGGGCAGGCCCACTGGCAGTCGACTACCCGGTGGAAGTAGTCGGGGTTGGACGTGTCTGTCGGCTTCATTCCACTACCGCAACAGGCTCCGCTCTTGCGGTCTGATCCATCAATGGGCGCTAGCATAGCGGGATCGGTCCGAAAGTAAACAGTTCGCCCGGGCGTCCGCTGCAGGCCCGCCGGGCCCCGTTCCGCAGGCCGGTTGCGAGGGTCGAGCGACCCGGGAGAAACCCCCGGCCCCGTCTAGCGCGCGCGGGTGAATTCGAGCCGCCGGCCGGGGACAGCGCCGGACAAGCGGCCATCCCGCCAGGCGACCGTGCCGTTGACGATCGTCGTGTCGATGCTCGCCGAAAACCTGTGTCCCGCGAAGGGTGACCACCCGCACTTGTAGAGCAGCGACTTCGCCTGCACCGGCGTCGGCCGGTCGGGATCGACCAGCACGAGATCCGCATAGGCGCCCTCGTGCAGGTAGCCGCGGTCGCGGACCCCGAAAATGTCGGCAGGCGCATGGCATGCCCTCTCGACGATGAGTTCCGGTGCGAGACGGCCCTCCCGGGCGAGATCGAAAAGCACGAGCAGGGCGTGCTGGACCAGCGGCAGCCCGGCGGGCGCCTTGAAGTACGTCTGTGCCTTCTCATCGCGCGTGTGCGGTGCGTGGTCGGTCGCGATGATGTCGATGCGGCCGTCGTTGACGGCGGCCAGGAGCGCCTCCCGGTCCTCGTACCGCTTGATCGCCGGATTGCACTTGATCGCGGCGCCGAGGTCCGCGTAGCGCGACTCGTCGAACCACAGGTGATGCACGCACACTTCCGCGGTCACGCGCTTTTCCGAACGCGGAGCCGCACTGAACAGCGCCATTTCGGCGGCCGTGGTGAGATGCAGTACGTGCAAGAGCGCGTCGTGGCGCCGGGCCAGGCCGGTCGCCAGGGTGGAGGACTTCAGGCACGCTTCCGTGGAGCGGATGCGCGGGTGCTCCGCAAACGGGACATCCTCGCCGTAGCGTTGCCGCGCTGCGGCTTCGTTGGCCCAGATGGTCGGCGAATCCTCGCAATGCGTGACGACGATCACCGGCGCATGCGCGAAGATCGCTTCGAGGGTGCGCGGGTCGTCGACCAGCATGTTCCCGGTGGAGGCGCCCATGAATGCCTTGATGCCCGCCGCCTCGCCGACCTCGAGCGCCCGGATTTCATCTATGTTGTCGTTCGTTGCGCCAAGATAGAACCCGTAGTTACCCGTGCAGCGGCCGGCAGCGAGCGTGTACTTGTCCGCCAGCGCCTGCCGGGTCACGGTCAACGGTTTCACGTTGGGCATGTCCATGAAACTCGTGATACCGCCGGCAGCCGCAGCGGCAGACTCGGTGGCGAGGTCGCCCTTGTGCGTGAGACCGGGCTCGCGGAAATGCACCTGGTCGTCGATCATGCCCGGGATAAGGAATTTCCCGGCCGCATCGATGACCGTCGCCCCGGCGACACGGCCTATCTGCGCGTCGATCCTTGCGATTCGGTCTCCTTCAACAAGCAGGTCGCCCTCCGCGATCCTGCCGTCGCTGACGAGACGTGCATTGGTGATGAGCAGGCGATTGCCACTGGCCACGCGGACTCCCGGAACGGTCAAACGGGCATTATGAAAGCGTGGCCCGGCTTTTGCCACGCTCGATCCGCGCGAGGCGGAGCGGACGGCCGCCGAGGCGAATCGCCTGCGGTCCATGTGCGACACTCACGACGGTGATGCCGAGCGCGGCGACGTTGCACAGTACGCGCCGTTCCGAGCGCTCGTCGAGCTGACTAGTCGCTTCGTCGAGAAACAGCACGCGCGGGTTGCGGTACAGCGCGCGCGCGAGAATGAGGCGCTGCAACTGGCCGCCGGAGAGTCCGGCCCCGCCGTCGGCGAGCGGGGTTTCGAGACGCAGCGGCAGGGCGAGCAGGTCCTCCCACACGCAAGCGAGCTCCGCGGCGCGGCGTATGCGGCGGAAATCCGGCAGCGGCTCGAACCCCGCTATGTTGTCGGCCACCGAGCCGGTGAACAGGCGGTCGACCTGCCGGACGACGCCGATGTGGCGCCGAAGCGCAGCGCCGTCCCAGAGCGCCGTATCCCAGCCGTCGTAGTGCACGCGACCGGATACGGGTTCGAGTTCGGTGGCGAGCAGCCGCAACAGCGTCGTCTTGCCGATGCCGGATGGCCCGCAGATCACGACCCGTTCCCCGGCGTCGATCGCGCAGTCGAGGCCCTCGAATAACGTGGCGCCGCGTTCCCAGGCCCAGGTGAGCCCGGTGCAGCCGAGCCTGCCGGCCGGAACCGCGCGCAGTGCCGTCGCTGCAGCCACCGCCTCGACCGGCTCCGCGAGCAGCTCCCCGACGCGATCCAGGTGATTGCCGAGCAGGTAGAGTTCGCGGCCTGCGGCGATGAGGCCCGCCGCAGCCGCCGCAAGGCGCCCACGCAACGCGACGAACGCGAACAACGCCCCGAGCGTCAGGCTCTTGTTGCCGATCGCCGCGACGCCCACGCCGAGAAAGGCAAGCTGGTCTGCGATCGCGAACACTCCCTGTCCGGCACTGGCGGCGATCGCAAGCCGCCCCTGCCCGACCCGCGCATTGGTCGCGCGGACGAACGCACCCTGCCAGTGGCGGGCTCTCGCCGGTTGCAGGCCGAACGCCCGGACCGAGGCCGCGGCCGCGAGGGATTCGAGCAGCGACTGGCGTGCCTCGGCCTGGGCGATCACGCCGTCGAGATGGTGCGCACGTGTCCGCGGTATGACCGCGAACTGCAGGAGCATGGCT
>DASUOE010000163.1:0-7523 GCA_036276805.1 Woeseiaceae bacterium
TAAGTCGTTGATTTTTCGAGTACCGTCTTACCGAGGATGCGTATTGTAAGGGAAACAGTGCCGGCATTCTATACGGTTCGGACGAGTTTTGCGCCGGCTTTCAGTGCATCAACATACCACCGTTTACATGCAACGTTTCCCCGGTGATATAGGCGCCCGCGGGCGACGCCAGGAAGACCACGGCGTTCGCGATATCGTCCCCGTCGCCGAGCCTGCCGAGCGGCACCTGGGATAGCATTGCGCTGCGTTGTTGCTCGGGCAGAACACGCGTCATGTCCGTGTCGATGAAACCCGGAGCGACGACGTTCACGGTGATGTTGCGCGAGCCGATCTCGCGCGCGAGCGACTTTGAAAAACCGATTATCCCTGCCTTCGCCGCGGCATAGTTCGCCTGGCCTGCATTGCCCATGATGCCGATGACCGACGCAATGCTGACGATGCGCCCCTTCTTCGCTTTCATCATGCCCCGCAGGCACGCTTTGCTGACCCGGTATGTGCCGCCGAGGTTCGTGTTGAGCACGTCGTTCCACTCGTCGGGCTTCATGCGCATGAGCAGGTTGTCGCGCGTGATACCGGCGTTGTTGACGAGGATCGTCGGTGCCCCTTCCCGGCCGTGCAGATCTTCCATTGCTGACTGTACCGATGCGTCCTCGCCGATGTCGAGCACGATGCCGCGGCCGGCCCCGCCGAGCGCGCTGCTGATGGCTTCGGCGCCTTTCTCGCTCGTGGCCGTTCCGACTACGGCCGCACCGGCATTTACGAGGGCGCGAGCAATGGCGGCCCCGATGCCGCGCGACGCGCCGGTGACGAGGGCTGTCTCGCCGGACAGGAGATCGGGTACGAATATGCTCATGCAGTGGCCTCGCGCGGTCTCGTGAATTGAATCGACGCAGTCATCCTCTGGTATCCGCCACAGCCTGCTCGAGGCTCGCTGGGTCCTCGAGGGCATGTACGGACAGGGATTTGTCGATACGGCGGATGAGTCCGGCCAGCACTTTGCCGGGCCCGCATTCGACGAACGAACTTGCGCCGGCGGCCGCCATCGCCTCGACGGTAGCCGTCCAGCGCACCGGCCGGTGGATCTGCTCGGCCAGGAGGCGGCGGATGTCCGCCGCGTCGCGATAGGGCGCGGCGGTAACGGCACTGACGACGGTGATGTCCGGGGTGCGAAACGCGGTCGCGGCGAGCGTCTCGGCAAGTGCGCCCGCGGCACCCTGCATAAGAGAGGAATGCGACGGCACGCTCACGGGCAGGAGAATCGCCCGTTTCGCGCCCGCCGCCTTTGCCCGCTCGATGGCCACGGCGACCGCTACCGCCTCGCCGGCGATGACCACCTGGCCCGGTGAATTGTAATTCACCGGTTCGGCAACGCCCGCGTCCCCGACTTCGCGACACACGGCGTCCACCGCGTCGTCGTCGAGGCCGAGGATCGCCGCCATGGCACCCTCGCCCGCCGGCACGGCCGCCTGCATGAGGCCGGCACGGCGCCGCACGACCGCGACCGCTTCGGCGAAGTCGAGCGCGTTGGCGCAAACGAGAGCCGTGTACTCGCCGAGACTGTGGCCGGCGACCTGCGCCGGCCGCGCTCCGCCGGCCTCGCGCCACGCACGAAAAGCCGCGACGCCTGCCGCCAGCATGACGGGCTGGGTCGTCGTCGTCTCCGCGAGCCGGTCCGCGGGGCCGCGCTGCGTCAGGGCCCACAGGTCTTCGCCGAGCACGTCGCCGGCTTCGTCGTAGGTGGCGCGGACGACGGGAAAGCGTTCGGCAAGAGCGGCCTGCATGCCGGGAGATTGCGAACCCTGGCCGGGGAATACCATCGCTGCTGTCATTGTCTACCTGTCGGTCTTGTTATGTGTTGCGGCAGGGACGCCGGATTATATCGGCTTGCACGAGCGACCGCCCCCGGCATCCACCGCGACGGCGAGCACGGAGCCGACAGCCAGACCGGCGAGAGCGCCGTAGAGGTGGGCGTCGACCACCACCGGTCCGCCCGCGAGCGCGGCGGAACCGGGCACGGCGCCGCCGACCTGTTCGAACGCGAGCTTCGCGGCCAGAGCTGCCAGTAGCAGCAGGCCTTCCCCGACGCGCCCGACCTGCAGGATGACGCCCGGGGCGCCGGCCGCGAGCACCCCGTGCAGGATGCCCGACAGGCCGACGTACCACTCGAGTTCGGGGAGGAGCCACCAGAAGCCCGCGTCGATCCCGAGTGCGATGGTCACCATGGCGACACCCCATGCCCATGCCTTGAATGCGTGGCCCACCAGCAGCCAGACGAGCGCCAGGGCCGCCAGGTTCATGACGAGATGGGCGGTGCCGAGGTGAGCGAGATGCCCGGTGAGGAGCCGCCAGGTTTCGCCGGCGGCGATGGCGTCGCGCTCGTAGCGCAGCGGCAGGGCGAGGCCGCTCGCAGCAACGGCGGCCGCGGCCAGCGCGAGGGCGCCCGGCCAGGCCCACCCGCGCAGCGCTGGCGAACCCCCGTCGGCAGGCCTTAACCCCATGTTTGGTATACTCGCGTTTACCTCGCTAGTGAGTCAACCGGCACCCGGCCGAGGACGGCGGGGGTCACACGACGGTCCGTCGCCCTTCCGCGCGGCCTTGGAGTTTTCGAGTGAACAGGCAAAGAACGCTGAGCCGCCGCCGGCATGAGCGCGGCTTTACGCTGATCGAAATCATGGTGGTGGTCATCATCATCGGCCTGCTGGCGGCAATCGTTGCGCCGAACGTAATCGGCAACGTCGACAAGGCCCAGATCCAGAAGGCCCGCGCAGACATCCGCAACATCGAATCGGCCCTGAACCTCTACCGGCTCGACAATTTCGCCTATCCGAGCACCGAGCAAGGCATCGAAGCGCTGGTCACGAAGCCGAACGATCCGAACATCCGCAACTGGAATCCAGGCGGCTACCTGCCGCGGGTCCCCAAGGATCCCTGGGGATTCCCGTACCAGTACCTGAACCCCGGCACCCACGGCGCCATCGACATCTACACGCTCGGCGCCGACAACCGCCCCGGCGGCGAAGGCAATAACGCGGATATCGGGAACTGGGACGTCGACGAATAAATGACGCTGCCGGGCCGCCAGCGCGGCTTCACGCTGATCGAGGTCCTGGTCGCCGTTACGATCGTCGCCATCCTCGTGTCCGTCGTGATTCTCTCGGTCAATGTCGTCCGTGACGACCGGGACCTGCAAACGGAAGGCGAACGGCTGGTCGCCCTCATCGAGGCGGCGCAGGACGACGCGGTCTTCCAGGGCCGTGAGTTCGGTCTCGAGTTCCTGCAAGGCGGCTACCGGTTCGTAGAATACGACCCGGCGACCGCGCAGTGGGCCGTGGTGCCGGACGAGGAGATGTTGCGGCACTGGACCCTGCCGGAGGACATGGAGCTGTCGCTCACGCTGGAGAACAAGAACGTCGTCCTCGAACGCGATCCGGCCGTACTGCAGTACGAATCCCGGCCGGGGACCACCCAGAACCGTTACGCGCCGCACCTGCTCATCTACTCGAGCGGCGAGATGACTCCGTTCGAGGCGCGCCTGCTGCGTCCGGTCGACCAGGCAAGCATCACCCTCTCGGGCGACCTGCTCGGCAATCTCGAACTCGCGGACACCGACGATGACCGCGCGGGCTGAACAACGCGGATTCACCCTGGTCGAGGTCCTGGTGGCCCTCGCGATCGTGGCTGCCGCGCTGGCGTCGATCGCGGTCACCATGGGCCGCATGCAGTTCAACGCGCAGCTCATGCGCGATCGTACGTATGCGAGCTGGATCGCCCAGAACCGCATAGTGCAGATTCGCGCCGAAGGCGTGCTGCCCGAGCCGGGCACCAGCAACGGCGAAACCGAGTTCGCCGGGCTCGAATGGGAATGGGAATCGGACATCGAGGAGACGGGGGTCGAGAACCTCCTGCGCATCGACGTGTCGGTGTCCCGCCCCGGCGAGGACGGGACCATCAAGACCGTGACCGGCTTCATCGGCGAACCCGCCCTGCCCGGCCTCGCCAACAGCCTTTGGGTGCAGGCAGCCGGCGCGGCCGGCGCCGGCGGTGAAGGCGCGGAAAACGACGGGCTGGACGACGGGCTGGACGGCGGCACGGACGGCGCGCCGAATGGCGGACCCGACGACGACGGAGACACGCAGTGAGCCGGCAACGCTCCCGCGGCTTCACGCTGATCGAGGTGATGGTCGCGTTCGCGATCTTCGGCGTGCTCTCGGTGCTGGCCTACCAGGCGCTCGCGATGTCGATGACCAATGCCGAAATCCTCGAAGACCGCATGAACCGGCTGCAGGACATCCAGCAAACGATGCGTTTGCTCGGCCGGGATATCGTGCAGGCGGCGCCGAGGCCGGTGCGCGATGCGCTCAGCGACGAACTCCGTCCGGCCTTCGCGGTTTCGCCGGGCGGCGAGTTCGCGCTCGAGGTCACGCACGCCGGCTGGCCCAATCCCGCCGGCATACGGCGCAGCACGCTGCAGCGTTCCGCGTACCGGATCGATGACGGCACGCTGATCCGCCTGTATTGGAACGTCCTCGACCCCGCGCTCGGCAACGAACCCCTCGTGACGGAATTGCTCGAGGACGTGGACAGCATCGCGTTCCGCTTCTACGTCGGCAGCGGCCAGTGGGCCGAACAATGGCCGCCAGTCGGCGCCGGCGGGCCGGCCGCGGCGTTCACCCGCCCGCGAATGGTCGAGGTGACGCTCACGCTCGCCGACGAGGGCGAGCTCACCCGTTTCTTCGAGGTGGCCCCGTGAAGCGGCAGCGCGGCGTTGCGCTCCTCATGGCACTCCTCCTCGTCGCCATTGTCGGCGGGCTCGCGATGACGCTGACGCGCAACAACGCGTTCGACCTGCGGCGCACCATGTCGGTGATCTGGCATGACGAGGGCACGCAGGCAGCGTACGGCGCCGAAAGCTGGGTGGCCATGCTGCTGCGCGACGACGCGCAGGACACGCCGAACGATCACCTGGGCGAATTGTGGGCGCAGGAATTACCGGTGCTGCCGATCGAAAGCGAGTCCGTGCAGGGCGTATTGAGCGGCGAACTGGTCGACTTGCAGGGGCGCTTCAACGTAAACAATCTCGTCGCCGCCAACGGGGAAGTCGACCCGCTCGCTGTCGAGCAGTTCCGCCGGCTGCTCATCGCCCTCGAACTCGACCCGCGGTTCGCCGGGCTCGCGGCGGACTGGCTCGACCCCGACCAGGACGCCGGTTTTCCCGACGGTGCCGAAGACCCCATCTACACGAGCCTGAGCCCGCCGTACCGGGCGGCAAACCACGTCATCGCGACACCGAGCGAGCTCATGGCGCTCGAAGGCATGACCACGGAATTCTTCAATGTGCTCGCCCCGAACATCAGCGCATTGCCGGGCCGTACGCCGGTCAACGTGAACACGGCGCCGGCTGCGGTCCTGCTTTCGCTCGACGAGAACATGTCGCCCGCCGAAGTGGAGAGCCTGATCGCCGAACGGGCCGAAGGCGGCATTCCCGACATCGAAAACCGCTTTCGAGCGATCGTGGCGGAGGACGTGCTGCCGACTCTGGTCGGTACGAGCAGTTTTTTCCAATTGAAGGTGGTCGTGCAGATTGCTACGGTTCGCGTGACCTACTACAGCGTGCTTTACAGGGACACCGGCGGGGCGGGTGAGGTCGTACCGATCCTGCGCAGTTTCGGGACAATCTGACGATGGCGGACTTCTTCGTTATCCGGCTGGGCGAACGTGCCGGCGCACCCGTGGAATGGGTGGCCGTCGGCGACGACGGCACTCTCCGGGGCGCCCCGGCTGCCGGCACACTCGCGGAAGCGGCGGCCGCGGCCGGCGGGCTGCCGGTCATCGTGCTCGTGCCCGGCACCGAGGTACTGACGGCGTTTACCGCCATTCCGGCGAAGGGCGCACGGCTGATGGCCGCCCTGCCCTATGCGCTTGAGGATCAGCTCGCCGACGACGTCGACAACCTGCACTTCGCACCGGGCAAGCGCGAGGACGACGGCCGGCTGCCGGTCGCGATCGTCGCGCGCTCGCGCATGCAGGAATGGCTCGCAGCGCTGGCCGCGGCGGGCGTGGCGCCCGCGCGTGTGGTGCCCGAGAACCACGGGCTCGCCCGCATTCCGAACACGCTCTCGCTGCTTGCGACCGCCGATCGCGTGATGTTCAACGACGGCGGCGACCTCGAGTTCGTCATCCCGGGACTCTCGCCGGCCGAGGCGCTGGCGACGACGGGAGTTCTCGACGCCAGCGCCGACGATCCCGCGGCGCCCCGGCATCTCCTCGCCTATTGCGACGCAGCCGTCGCCGGCGATTACGAACGCGACTGGGCGATCCTGCGCCAGGAACTCGACGGCGTGGACGTCAACCTCCTGGGCGAGGGCCCGCTGCCGCGCCTCGCGGTGACGGTGGCGAGCGGCACGGGCATAAACCTCCTGCAGGGACAGTACGGGGACCGCACGCGCTTCGCCGCTACCTTCAGGCCCTGGCGGCATGCCGCCATGCTGGTGGCCGCGTTGTTCGTCGCCGGGCTCGTCGTAAAGGGCGTGGACTACTACCGCCTGAACAACGAACGCGATGCCCTGCAGGCACAGTTCACCTCCGAGTACCGCCGCCTGCGCCCGAACGACGAGCGCGAAATTGCGGACCCGGCCGCGACGATCGATTCGCTGCGGCGCAGCCGGGGCGCGGCGGCTGCCGGTCCGCAGGTGTTCCTGCCGCTTTTGCAATCGCTCGCCCAGGCGGTCGCGGCGAGCGAGGCGGTGGTGGTCGAAGCCGTTTCCTACCGCGCCGGCGTGGTCGACGTGCGGCTGGTCGCCCCGGACATCACGACGCTCGACGAAGTCGTGCAGTCGATAGGCTCCTCGGGACGCTTCTCGGCGTCGCTGCAGTCGGCGGACACGGTCAACGACCGCGTCAACAGCCGCGTCCAGATACGGGAGGCGGGGTCATGAAAGAGTGGTTCGCCGGACTCGCGGCGCGCGAGCAGCTCATCGTCGGCATCGGTGGCGCGCTCGCCGTGCTGATCCTTACCTGGGCCCTCGTGTGGATGCCGTTCGAGCGCAGCCGCCAGAATCTCGCCAACGACGTCGAGCTCTGGCAACAGTCGCTCGCGGAGCTGCGCGTACTCGCGGCAACCGCGCCCGGCGACGGCATTTCGAACGATGCCACACCCGTTTCCGACCCCGGCGTGTCGCCGGTCGTCGTCGTGGACCAGACCCTGCGCGAGCGCAACCTGAACAGTGCCGTCAAGCGGCGGCAGCCGACGCCGAACGGTATCCGCGTGGAGTTCGAGAACGTGGCGTTCGACCAGCTCGTCGTCTGGCTCGGCGATCTCAGCGCGAGGCACGGCATGTCGGTCCAGGCGGGCAGCCTGTCGCTGTCCGGCCGTGCCGGTCCGGGCCGCATCAACGCGTCTTTGACGCTGGAACGCTCGCCCTGATGCCCGGATACCGCCGCTGGCTCGCCGCCGGCGTGGCGGCATTCGTGGTCGCGCTCGTTACGCTGTTCCCCGCGCGTGTCGCGTGGGAGTGGTTCGCACC
>DASUOE010000164.1:0-5163 GCA_036276805.1 Woeseiaceae bacterium
ACCCCTGAATGCAACCTGAACGGTCGCAGGGTCCGGGCCGCCGCTCGCGACGCATCGCAAAAGTCCGCTCGCGGCTGCGTAGTTTTGCGGTTTTCGAAGCCGCCGGCCGCGAGAGAACATCGGTTGCATTCCCGTCGGCCGCCCGCCCGATCCGGCGGCCACGTATACGGGGTCCAGTTGGAGGAGGCATACCCATGAAAGCACGTCTATTTCTCATAACGGCTACCGCCGCGGTCGTCGCCGGCGGATTTGCGGCGCTGCCCGATGCATGGGCGCAGACCGACGGGATGGAGCGCCGCGGCGAGCGCCGCGATACCCGCGACGATGCCCGGGAAGACAAGCGCGAGTGCAAGGCGGGCGACGAAAACACCCGGGCCGAGTGCCGGAAGGGCAAACGCGATGACAAGCAGGATGCCCGAGGTCCGGACGACGAAGAGGCTGCCGAGGCCGAACCGGAGGCGGATTCGGCGGAACCGGAAGGCGAGGCCGATCGGTAATCCTCCGGATGGCGTACCTGGCCAGCCCCGGGGTATGGTCATTCACTGCCGGCCGCATTGTCGCGGCCCGGCGTGGAGACAGCGATGGAAAACTCAGGCGCGAACCCGCCCGACGTCAAGCACACCGCGTGGAAACGTCACCTCGACACCATCGCGGACGAGCTGGTGCGGCTGACCGCCGTGTGCGACGTTGACCTGCGCGCGCCCGGCGCGATCGACCGTGTGCTCAGGAACGACGAGTCCGTCTGCGGCAAACACAATCCGATCGGGTTCCGGAAGCTGCGCAGCCTGCTCATGGCAACGTACGAATCGCTGAACAAGGCCGTCGACCGGATGGGCGTCGCCGATACTCGGGCGCTGACGGCCGAGATCGTCGCACGCGTCGACGCGCGGCGCGCCGCCGCGGGCCAGAAGAAGGGCACAACCGGCGGCCCGTTCGGCTGAGCGGTCGGTTTCGAAGGAGCGGCCGTGAGGCCGCGAACCGTTCGCGCCGTCCGGCCGTGAAAAACGCCGTGGCATCCGGCCGCTTTCCATTCGCGGCGTGACCGCCGCTCCTACGACGTGTCTTCGACGTCCTTGAAGGCGTACTTCGTTTCCACGTAGTCGCCCGGCGCCTGCCGCTCCGGGAGCAGGATCTCCTCCCGTTCCGGCTTCTCGTAGGGCACCTGGCGGAGCAGGTGCGAGATGACGTTGAGGTGCAGCCGGCGCTTGTCGTCCGACCGGGCGACGTACCAGGGCGCGTAGCCCGTATCGCTCGCTTCGAACATCTCGTCGCGGGCTCTCGAGTAGTCGTACCAGCGGCTGTAGGACTTGAGATCCATGGGTGACAGTTTCCAGCCTTTGCGAGGGTCGTCGATGCGCCCGCGGAGCCGCCGGGTCTGCTCCTCCGGCGAGACTTCCAGCCAGTACTTCACCAGGATGACGCCGGATTTCACGATCGCCCGCTCGACCAGCGGCACCACCTGCAGGAATTCCTGTGCCTGTTGTTCCGTGCAGAAACCCATCACGCGCTCGACGCCGGCGCGGTTGTACCAGCTTCGGTCGAAGATCACGACTTCTCCCGCTGCCGGCAGGTACGGCAGGTAGCGCTGCACGTACATCTGGCTTTTCTCCCGCTCCGTCGGCGCGGGCAGGGCTACGACGCGGAAGATACGCGGGCTGACACGGTCCGTAATGGCCTTGATCGTGCCGCCCTTGCCGGCTCCGTCACGGCCCTCGAACACGATGCAGACCTTGAGGCCCTGGGCTACGACCCAGTCCTGCAAGGCAACGAGTTCGCCGTGCAGCTTCGCGAGCTTTTTCTCGTATTTCTTCCGGCTGAGGTTCTTCGTGCCGGAATCACCTGCGGCGGACGAATTCTTCTTTTTGTCCTTCCTGCCTTCGTCGTTCATTGTGTCGGCTCCGGATACCGCAGGCGACGGGATTCGCCACGGCGGCGCGATGGCGGCCATGTTACCGCCGCGGCGGCCGGCGGGGAGTACGGAAAAACTGCATTCCCGCTAGGTAATACTACCGATTGTTGGTCACTGCCCCGGGTGGAATCATCGTTGCTCTCACGGTGCGAAGCAGTGCGGCAGGGGCCTGTAATCCATCGGCGCGCGTGAGCCGGCCGATACCTCCGCACGAGGAAATGGATATGCAGAACGAGTATCCCGACGGCCGCCCGGGAATGCGGCTGTTGCCGGACAACGAGCCCATGGCCGACGCGCCGGCAGGCGTGGACCGGCGGACCTTCCTCATGCGCAGCGCCGTCATCGGTGCGGCCGCGGTGATCGCCGGCGCGCACGTGCCGGCCGCTGCCCGGATCGTGGCCACCGGCGCCACCGCGCCGCCGCTCAGCGGCGGCAAACTGTCGGGCGACCTGCAGGTCGTGAAAAACGAGAAGGGCCCCGTGATGACGGTGCTGGACGAGTTCTACAAGGTCGGCCCCGGCCCGTCGAGCTCGCACACGATCGGGCCTATGCGCATCACTTACGACTTCTACCAGCGCTGCACGAAACTGCCCGCCGCCGAGCTCGAAGGCGTAACGGGAATGAAGGTGCACCTCTACGGCAGCCTGAGCGCGACCGGCCTCGGCCACGGCACGGAACGAGCCGCGCTCGCCGGCATCGTCGGCAAGGAGCCTGCCACCGTGGAGCCGGCGTTCCTGGACGGGCTGGCCGCCAACCCGAACCAGAGTTTCCCCGTCACCCTGGGCGGCCAGACGTTCAACGTCTCGCTGAAGGACATCGTCTACGACGCGCCCAAGGGCGACTTCCCGCACCCGAATACCATGACCTGCAAGCTGATGGCCGGGGACGAGGTCGTCCACGAGCTCGAGTACTACTCGGTCGGCGGCGGCTTCATCGAGTGGAAGGGCTACGAGCCCCCGAAGAAGGGCCAGCCGAAGTACCCGTACGCCACGATGGCCGAACTCCAGGCGCATGCCGACAAGCACGAGCTCAGCATATCCGAGCTCGTCCTTGCCAACGAAGTCGCGGTATCCGGCAAGAGCGAAGCCGAGATCCACGCCTTCATCGACAAGATCTCGACGGCCATGGTGAACATCGTGAAGGCGGGCCTCGCCGCCCCGCCGGCCACACTGCCCGGGCCGATCAAGCTCAAGACCAAGGCCGGCGACGTGTACAAGCGAGCCATGGAGGACGAGTACGAGAGGCAGCGCGGCATCGGCGTCGTCGCCGCCTATGCACTGGCCGGCTCCGAGGAAAACGCCCGCGGCCACCTCGTCGTCACCGCACCGACCGGCGGGTCGGCCGGCGTCATGCCGGCGATCGTCTACGCCGTCGGCGAAGGCGGGCGCGGCCTGTCGCAGGACCAGATAAGGAACGGCTTCCTGGCCGCGGCAGCCATCGGCTACCTGTGCAAGCACAATGCGACGCTCTCGGGTGCCGAGGGCGGCTGCCAGGCCGAAATCGGCGTGGCCTCGGCCATGGGTGCCGCATTCCTCGCCGAGGCCCACGGCCTGCCGCACCAGGTGGTGGCGAATGCCGCGGAGTCGTCGCTGCAGCATCACCTCGGCATGACCTGCGACCCCGTCGCCGGTTTCGTTCAGATACCCTGCATCGAGCGCTGTGCGTTCGGCGCGGTGAAGGCCTGGACCGGCTTCATGATCGCGAAGAACGAGATCCCCGCGAACCGGCGGGTGGATTTCGATACCACGGTGAGCGCCATGGCGTTGACTGCCAAAGAGATGAACTCCAAGTACAAGGAGACTTCCGAAGGTGGCCTCGCGGTTTCCCTCGTACTGTGCTGAGGGCGCTCGCGGGCTGACGGCAGAGCACGGCAACGGGCGAGCGGTGCGGCCGTGAAAACGGCTGCCCGTGCCGCCGTTCTGGCGTGGCTCATCGCGGCCGTCTACTACTTCTACCAGTACATGCTGCGCTCGGCGCCGGCGGTCATGCTGCCGGAGCTGTCGACGGCCTTCGGCATCAGCGCCGCCGGCGTGGCGTCGCTTGCGGGACTGTTCTATTTCGGGTACTCGCCATTCAGCCTCGTTGCCGGCGTAGCCATGGACAGGTTCGGCCCGCGCAGGGTGATCCCGTTCGGCGCAGCGCTCGTCGGCGTCGGCGCGCTGATGTTCGCTTCGGGCGGCCACGGCCTCGCGAGCATCGGCCGCTTCCTGCAGGGTGCGGGCGGCGTGTTCGCGCTCATCGGGGCCGTCTACATCGCCACGCACAGCTTCCCGCCGTCGAAGGCAGCCACCCTCATCGGCGCGACGCAGATGTTCGGCATGGGCGGCGGCTCCGCCGGGCAGTTCGCGGTGGGCCCGATGATCGCTGCCGGGGTCGCCTGGAGCACGTTCTGGGTCGGCATGGGCATCGCCGGCCTGGTCATCGCCGTCCTGTTATTGCTGCTGATCCCGAAGCGCCCGGCCGGTGCGGCGGCAGCGCAGGGGCCCGGCGTAATTGCCGGGCTGGTCACCGTGTTCCGCAACCCGCAATCCCTGCTGTGCGGAGCGATTGCCGGGCTCATGTTCATCCCGACGACGATCTTCGACATGGTCTGGGGCGTGCGCTTCCTCCAGGAAGGCATCGGCTACGACTACGGCGAGGCCGTGATGCGCTCCGCCACCGTGCCTTTGGGCTGGATGATCGGCTGCCCGCTGCTCGGCGCCATCTCCGACAAGCTCGGCCGGCGCAAGCCGGTGATGCTCGCCGGCGGGGTGGTGCTGCTCGGCTGCCTCGCCTGGATCCTGTACGGTCCGGCCGACATCCTGCCGCCCTACCTGCTCGGCACGGTGACGGGCATCGCGTCCGGCGCGGCCATGCTGCCGTACACCGTCATCAAGGAGGCGAACCCGGCCGAACTCGGCGGGACGGCGACCGGCGTCGTGAACTTCCTGAACTTCACGTTCAGTGCACTGCTCGGGCCCGTGTTCGCGGCCAAGCTGGTGGACGCGTCCGGCGGCATCGCACAAATGCGCCTCGAACACTACCAGGTCGCGTTCGAGCCCCTGCTCTATGGCGTCGGGCTGGCTCTCGTACTCATCCTGGTGCTGAGAGAAACCGGGCCCGCAAGGGCCCCAACAAACCCGGAACTCGCCAGGAGCTCACAATGAATGCAACCGCTGCCCGCATCACGGGGACGGGCAAGTACGAAAAACTGCTCGCCCGATGCGAGGGCCTGGAACCGGTGCCGACCGCCGTGGCGCACCCCTGCGAGGCGA
>DASUOE010000165.1:0-5264 GCA_036276805.1 Woeseiaceae bacterium
GAGAGCGTCTTCTGGGGCGGCGAAAGCAGCGAGCTCATCGCCTTCCTGGCGACGACGAGCGAGGAGCTCGCAGCGCTGGCGCCGGAGGAACGCCGTCAGCGCGTCGCGGAGCTGCGCAGACAACCCGTGCTCTTCGCGAGCGGCAATCCTCCGCCGCCGCGGCGCCCGCCGCAGTTCGACGCCGCCGCCGCGGCGCGCACTTACGAGCAACGCCTCGAACGTGAACTGGGACGCGCCTACGGCGTCAGTGTGCGGCCCGCTCGCCAGGAGCTGCGCAATGCGATCCGCATTCGCGGCGGGCGACTGCAACTGCGTGACGTTGCCGGGCCCGAAGGCCGCGGTCGCGGCGGTGGACCGGAGCCGGATCTCGACGTCGCGATCCGCCTGCCCGACGGCGGCCTGCTCGCGTTCCGGGTGCCCGCCCCGCGCTCCGGCCCGCCGCTGCCGCGCGGCATTTTCCTTCAGCTCGGCGTGCTCACGGCCGTGCTGGCGCTCGTGCTGTTCCTTATGGCCCGCGGCATTACACGCCCCCTCTCCGCGCTGGCCGGCGCCGCCGAGGCGGTAAGCCGGGGCGGGTCACCGCAGCAGCTGCCGGAAACGGGTGCGCGCGAGATCCGGGACGCGACACGCGCCTTCAATACCATGCAAGAGCGACTGCAGCGTTACCTGGAAAGCCGCACGCAAATGCTGGCCGCCATGTCGCACGACCTGCGCACACCCCTGACGCGGATGTTGCTGCGCGCGGAACGCATCAAGGACCCCGACCTGCGCGATCGTTTCGTGCAGGATGCGAACGAGATGACGGCAATGATCCAGGCGACGCTCGAACTCTTCCGCGGCATGAACGGAGAAGAGCCGACGAGCCGCATCGAGGTAATGCCGTTTCTCGCCGTCATCGCAGGCGAGTTCGCGGAAACCGGAGCGGACGTGACGCTCGCCGGTGCGGCAAATGCGCCGATCGAAGCGCGCCCGGTTGCGCTGAAGCGCTGCATGACGAACCTCATCGGCAACGCCGTGAAGTACGGGAAGCGCGCACATGTCGTGGTCGAGGACGGCGACGCGCTCGTCATTCGCGTGCGTGACGATGGACCCGGCATCCCGCCCGGCGCGCTAGGGAAAGTCTTCGAACCCTTTTACCGCCTCGAGCAATCGCGCAATCCCGCTACGGGCGGCACCGGCCTCGGGCTGTCGATCGCGCGGGACATCGCGCAGCTCCACGGCGGAACGGTCGAGCTGCTGAACCTCGAGCCGCGCGGGCTCGAAGCCGTGCTTACGCTGCCGCGCCGCACCGGCTGACAATTCCTCACAATTGCTTACGTCTTTTCAGGGCCGCGCTCTGCAGAATTGACGCCATACCCCCCAAGCATGGAGCAAGGCAATGACCCTGAAGACCGTACTACCTTTGCTGTTGGTGCTGCTCGCCGGCCCGGCCGTCGCCGGGCCCGGACCGGGCCCGTACATGGATATCGACAAGCTCGCGATACTGCTCGACCTGGACGAGTACCAGAAACAGCAGGTGGGCGAGATCGTCGCTGCCAGGAAGGAAGAGCGTGACGCGCTGCGCGCGGAGATCGAAGCGGGCGGTGAGCGCCCGGACCTCGCCACCGTCCGCGAATGGCACGAATCCTCGCAGGCGGAGCTGCGCGAAAGTCTCGCGGCCGTCCTCTCGGCCGAACAGCTCGAGAAGTTCGAGATCCTGGCGGAGCGCCCGATGCAGCGCATGCTGCGCCACCGTGACCGGCCCGACCGTGCCGGGGCCGACGACGGCGCCGCCGTGGAGTAAAACCTCTCGGATTCGCGTCCGTTACCGGGGGCGTTTTCCGCCGTTCCGGTCGGGCGTGCGGCTGTAGGAGCGGCCGTCAGGCCGCGAACGGATCGCAACATCCCGGCCGTAGCGATTGCGTCATGGCATCCGGCCGTGTCCCATTCGCGGCGTTACCGCCGCTCCTACAGTCGCAGCGACTCGTGTCCGTAGGAGCGGCCATCCGGCCGCGTTCAATTCGCGGCGTTACCGCCGCTCCTACGCGACGCGGCGGCGGCTTTTTTGCCGATTGCCCTGGCGATGCGCGCCGTTGTGTTGCGGCTTGCGCGGCGCGCGCTGGCCGCGCGGGGCGGACACCGGCTCCGCCTTGATGCGCGGGTCGGGCGCATAGCCCGGCAGCACTTCCTTGCGGATCCTCGTTTGCAGCAGTTTCTCGATGTCGGTAAGCAGCTTGTGCTCGTCCACGCACACGAGCGACACGGCGTGACCCGTCCGGCCGGCGCGCGCAGTGCGTCCGATGCGATGCACGTAGTCTTCCGGCACGTGCGGCAGTTCGAAGTTGACGACGTAGGGCAGCCGCTCGATGTCGAGGCCGCGCGCCGCGACGTCCGTCGCGACGAGCACGCGCACCTTGCCGCTCTTGAAGTCCTGCAATGCGCGAACGCGGGCCGCCTGCGACTTGTTGCCGTGAATGGCGGCTGCATTCAGCCCGTCCTTGTCGAGCTGTTCCGCGAGGCGGTTCGCCGCGTGCTTCGTACGCGTGAAGACCAGGACCTGGCGCCAGTTCTCCGCGCCGATCCGGTGGGCGAGCAGTTCGCGCTTGCGGCTGCGATCGACCGGGTACACCACCTGGTCGATGCCGTCCGCCGGCGTGCCGTTCTCGGTGATGGCTATTTCGACCGGCGCGTCGAGCAGGTCCGTCGCGAGGCGGCGGATGTCCTGCGAGAACGTCGCGGAGAACAGGAGATTCTGCCGCTTGGCCGGTAGCTGCTTCAGGATCCTGCGGATGTCGCGGATGAAGCCCATGTCGAGCATCCGGTCCGCTTCGTCGAGAACGAGCATCTCGATGGCCTTGAGGTCGATCGTCCGCTGTTCGAGATGATCGAGAAGCCGGCCCGGCGTGGCGACGACGAGGTCGACGCCCTTGCGCAGCTTGTCGATCTGCGTGTTCACGCTGACGCCGCCGTAGATGACGGCCGTGCGGAACGGCAGGTGCCGCCCGAACTCCCGTGCGCAGTCTGCTACCTGCGAGGCGAGTTCGCGCGTGGGCACGAGGACGAGCGCGCGCACGCGCCGCCGGTTCACAGTGCCCTCTTGCAGCCGCTTGAGGAGCGGCAGCATGAAGGCGGCCGTCTTGCCGGTGCCTGTCTGGGCGGCGGCGAGCACGTCGCGGCCCGCGATAATCGGGGGTATGGCCTGTTGCTGGATCGGCGTGGCGTTCGTGTAGGCCTGATCGCCGACCGCACGCAACAGTTCGGCCGTTAGGCCAAGTTGCTGGAATGACACTGGGTATTTGCTCCGATATCGCCAGACACGATGGCGGCTTGGTTGAGCCGCGAACGCTTCGATCCAGGCGGATATCTGATTGGGTGCTGCCGGGCCGCGGCTGCGGGAGGCAGTTAATGGCGCAGACCGAAGTGCGCCAGGACGGGCGCACTATACAGGAAGCCGGCAGGATTGCCAGCGCCGTGAGGCCGGAATGGATTGCGCCCTCCGGCCGTGTCGTTCTCGTTGCGGCATCCGGCCACGTCCAATTCGCGGCGTAACCGCCGCTCCTACAGGGGCAGTCGACAGTGCCCGCAGGAGCGGCCGTCAGGCCACGAACGGATTGCGCCCTCCGGCCGTGTCGTTTTCGTTGCGGCATCCGGCCACGTCCAGTTCGCGGCGTTACCGCCGCTCCTACAGGGGCAGACGCACGTGCCCGTAGGAGCGGCCGTCAGGCCGCGAACGCCCTCCGGCCGTGTCGTTTTCGTTGCGCATCCGGCCGCATGCAATTCGCGGCGTTACCGCCGCTCCGACACGGCGTCGTCGGCGGATCGGATCGCGCCTTCCATCCAGCCCGACCAGTCGCGGGCGACGTCGCCGCCGATGAGCTCGAGCGGGCCCTTCATCGCCGCGGCGGCCTCGCGGAACGGGCGGTAGAACTCCGTGCGACCGGTCATCCAGCTCGCCCCGGCCCAGGGATCGGCCGGCCAGTCGTGCGCGCCGATGTCGAGCACCTCGACGCCGGGGCACGCGGATTCGAGGAGCGCGGCAAGCGCCCCGGGTTCCGTGGATCGCAGGTCGGCGTTCAGCGCCTGTGCGCTGATGAGTTTTTCGCCGCCTGCCTGGCGCACATACGCGAGCCGCAACGGGTGCGTCGTCTGCAGCAGCGTGCCCGGCGCGTCGCCGCGTACGCGCGCCCAGAGCTTGGTGACGCGCCCGCAGTTGGCGCGGTCGGCGATGCCCTCGGTGACGAAGCGCAGGGACGGCAAGAAACGGATGCGCGAGAGCACGGCTGCCGGCACGGCGAGCAGCGCGCGGTCGGCTGCCACGCTGCCGGCAGGTCCCGTGGCCCGGATACCCTCCGAGGACACCGCGAGTTCCTCGACGGGCCATTCGAGCGCGAGCGCATCGCCGAGGCCCGCGGCGAGCCCATCCACTATGTCACCCGTGCCCTGCTCGAACCGCACGATCTCGGGGTCGAGCGTGAGATCGACGCTGCCGCGGTGGCAGCGGATCTCCTCGCGGACTGCGGCGCTCGAGACTTCGCGCGGATCGGCGCCGGTCAATGAGAAGAACGCCGCGGTCAGGAGCAGGCGCTCCGTCGCGTCCTCGACGTTGCCGCGCAGGAGGTCGGTGAGCGAGCACTCGGCGTCGCCCTCGTCGACACCGTCGTCGTACCAGCCCTGCAGCGCCGCCACGCCGGCCGCGAACCCGGGACGGCTCGCCTTGAAGCTCGCGTAGCTGCCCTCGTGCCGGCCGTGCGGAACGACCCATTCGATGCCCTCCCGCCCGGCACTCGCCATCACGCCGAATTCGGCGGCGAGCGCCTGCATGCGCGGGTGCATCGAGGGAATCATCCATTCCGCGCCCCAATCGACCGGCACGTCAGTGCCCGGGCACGGCGCCGTCCAGGTGCGACCGCCGACCCGGTCGCGTGCCTCGAGGACGACGACGTGCTGGCCGCGCTCGCGAAGCCGCCGCGCGGCATGCAGACCGGCAAGGCCGGCGCCTATGATCATCGTGTCGACGCGTTCCATGGGTTTACTCTAGCGTGAATCGGTGCGGTCGGGCGTACGGCTACAGGAGCGGCCTTAAGGCCGCGAACGGGGCGCGGTATCCGGCCGTGGCGAAAACGCCGTGGCGTCCGGCCGCCGGCAATTCGCGGCGTTACCGCCGCTGCCAGCTCAGGAATTCCGGCCGCCTGCAATTCGCGGCGTTACCGCCGCTCCTACCGTTCATGCGTGACGCGAAAATATGTACGGCATGTTTCGGCCGGTTTGATTGACTCGTCACATTG
>DASUOE010000166.1:0-3027 GCA_036276805.1 Woeseiaceae bacterium
GAGCGATCCACCGCCGCGACCGACGATGAGCACGTCGCATTCGCGCCGCCGCGCGGCCGCGGCGAGCGCCGCTCTGAGTTCCGCCGGGGCCGCCGGTCCCTGCACGGAGGCGGGGTAGATGACTACGGCGACGGCCGGGAACCGCCGCCGCAGCACGGAGAGGATGTCGCGAACCGCGGCGCCCGTCGGCGACGTGACGACGCCGATGCACGCGGGCAGGCGCGGCAGCGGACGCTTCAGCGCGGCATCGAACAGGCCCTCCGCTGCGATTTTTTTCTTCAGGCGTTCGAATTCGCGCGTGAGCGCGCCGGCACCGGCCGCCTCGACCTGCTCGACGATGAGCTGGTAGTCGCCCCTCGGCTCGTAGAGGCTCACGCGCCCGAACGCCAGCACGCGGTCGCCGTTCCTGAAGCCGAGCGTCGGACCGCGCTGGCGCTGGCGAAACCACGCCGCGCGCACCTGTGCGCTGTCGTCCTTCAGGGTGAAATACAGGTGTCCGGACGCGGGCCGGGCGACGTTCGAGATCTCACCCTCGACCCACAGGCGCGCGATGCCGCGCTCGATCAGCGTGCGCACGCGGCGGTTGAGCTCGGCGACGGAGATGGCGGCGAGCGCCGGCGGTTCGGAGAGGAGATCGTCCACGCCGGGCAGTATAGGGCCTGTCGCTGCCGGCCGCATGGCAGGGGCCGCATGGCAGGGACCGCATGCAAGGACCGCATGGCAAGGGCCGCCTGGCCAGGCGCGGGTCAGGCGTTTACCCGCCAAACCGAGCGGCGTAGAATCCGCCGATTAACTTCCCGGCGACCGACCCCGACCATGACCGTATGGGCCTCAGCAGAGGCTCAGGGCACACGGTTAGCTGGCGAACCCCGAATGACCCGACGGAGAGCGCACGTCCATGACCGAGGGTAACGACAGAGTCGAGTCCACAGCCGGGAGCGCGCCACGCATCGCCGCCGACGCGCTCAGGATCGCCACCGACGCGCTGACCTTCGACGACGTCCTGCTGCAGCCGGGCTATTCCGACGTGCTGCCGCGCGAGGTGGACCTCGGCACGCAGCTCACCGCGGAGATCCGGCTCAACATCCCGATGCTCTCGGCGGCGATGGACACGGTGACGGAGTCGCGGCTCGCGATCGCGCTCGCTCAGGAAGGCGGTATCGGCGTCATCCACAAGAACATGTCGATCGACGAGCAGGCGCGCCAGGTGCTCGCCGTCAAGAAGTTCGAGTCCGGCATCGTCCGCAACCCGATTACCGTGGATCCGGAAATGACCATTCGCGAGGTCCTGGAGCTTACCGCGTCCATGGGCATTTCCGGCGTGCCGGTGGTGAGCGGCAAGGAGACGGTCGGTATCGTCACCCACCGCGACCTCCGCTTCGAAACGCAGCTCGACTCCCCCGTGTCCACGGTCATGACGCCGCAGGAACGGCTCGTCACCGTGCGCGAGGACGCGGACAAGGACGAGGTGCTCTCGCTCCTGCACCGCCACCGTATCGAGAAAGTACTGGTCGTGGGCGACGGTCACGAACTCAAGGGCATGATCACCGCCAAGGATTTCCAGAAAGCCAAGGACTACCCGCGCGCGTGCAAGGATCACCGCGGCGCGCTGCGTGTCGGCGCAGCGGTCGGCACGGGCTACGACAGCGACGATCGTGTCGCCGCGCTCATCGCAGCCGGCGTGGACGTGATCGTGGTCGACACCTCGCACGGTTTCTCAAAAGGCGTACTCGAACGCGTGCGCCGCATCAAGAGCAAGCACCCGGACGTACAGGTCGTCGGCGGCAACGTCGTAACGGGCGACGCGGCGCTCGCGCTCATCGAGGCCGGCGCGGACGGCGTCAAGGTGGGCATCGGCCCCGGTTCCATCTGCACGACGCGCGTCGTCGCAGGCGTCGGCGTGCCGCAGATTTCAGCCGTCGGAGAAGTGGCGCAGGCGCTGGCCGGCAGCGGCGTGCCGTTCATCGCGGACGGCGGCATTCGCTATTCGGGCGACATCGCGAAGGCGCTCGTCGCAGGCGCGTACTCGGTGATGATCGGCGGCCTGTTCGCCGGCACCGAGGAGTCGCCCGGCGAGGTCGAGCTCTACCAGGGCCGGTCTTACAAGTCTTACCGGGGCATGGGTTCGCTCGGGGCGATGGGCAAGACCCACGGGTCGAAAGACCGGTACTTCCAGGATGCCACCGAGGAACTCGAGAAACTGGTGCCGGAAGGCATCGAAGGCCGCGTGGCGTACAAGGGCAGCCTCGTCGCCATCGTGCACCAGTTGATCGGCGGCGTGCGCGCCGCAATGGGCTACACCGGCTGCCACACCATCGACGAGATGCGCACGCGGCCGAAGTTCGTGAAGATCACGAGCGCCGGCATGGCCGAAAGCCATGTGCATGACGTGACGATCACCAAGGAAGCGCCCAACTACCGCACGAGACAGCCATGAGCCAGCCCGCACCGGAGCCGCAGGCGCACGCCGACATTCACGCACAGCGGCTGCTGATCCTGGACTTCGGCGGCCAGTACACGCAGCTCATCGCGCGGCGCGTGCGCGAATGCGGCGTGTACTCCGAGATTCATCCCTGGGACATGAGCGACGCGGACGTGCGGGCGTTTGCGCCGACCGGCATCGTGCTCTCCGGCGGACCTGAATCGGTGAACCTGGCTGATCCGCCGCGCGCGCCGCAGGCCGTGTTCGAACTCGGTGTGCCGGTGCTCGGCATCTGTTACGGGATGCAGACGATGGCGGCGCAACTCGGCGGCGCGGTCGAGGCGTCCGCGCACCGCGAGTTCGGCTATGCGGAAATAGCGCCCGGCGATTCCGGGCTGTTCGGCGGCCTGTCGGACAGCGACACCGGCAGCGCGATGCTCAAGGTCTGGATGAGCCATGGCGATCGCGTCGAACGGGCACCGCCGGGTTTTTCGATCACGGCGAGGAGCGCGAACTCGCCGCTTGCGGCGATGGAAGATACGAGGCGCCACTTCTACGGCGTGCAGTTCCACCCGGAAGTCACGCACACGCCGCAGGGCCAGCGC
>DASUOE010000167.1:0-20071 GCA_036276805.1 Woeseiaceae bacterium
GCGGCGGTAACGCCGCGAATTGAAGGCGGCCGGATCACCGTGAGCTGAGAGCGGTGGCCTGATTGGCATGAGTTGGGAGCGGCGGTAACGCCGCGAATTGAAGGCGGCCGGATGCCGCGGCGTTTTTGTCGCAGCCGGAGGATACAAACCATTCGCGGCCTGACGGCCGCTCCTACAGTCGTGACGATCGCATGCAACCAGGATTGTAGGAGCGGCGGTAACGCCGCGAATTGAAGGCGGCCGGATGACATGACGTCATCGGCGCGGCCGGAAAGTACGAACCATTCGCGGCCTGACGGCCGCTCCTACAGGAGGGACGTCTACGCCCAGGTGCCGGCCGGCTGCGGCTTTTCGAACGCGTTGCGCATGCGGACGAGGTACTCGTGTTGCTGTGGCGTCGGGCCGCCGGAGAGCGCGGCTACGCCCTCCATCATCTCGAGCATCGATTCCGCCTGCTCCGGCGAGAACAGGTCGCGGGACTTGCCCGCAAGACCTTCGACCTGCGTCCCCATCACCTGCGGCGCGCCGAGGAGGTGCGTTGCGGAGCCGAACAGCTCCGCTGCGGCCTTCGGGCTCAAGGAAAATTTCTCCTCGAACATCTGCAGGATCGCCTGCTTTTCCTCGGTGCTCACGGTGCCGTCGAATTTCGCCGTGGCCGTGACGAAGATGGCCGCCGCGTGCATCGGCTCGTCGACCGAGTAGATAGGGTCGCCCGTGTAGCGCTTCGCCCAGGCGCGCCGCCGGCGCCACGACCACGGGTTGAACGCGACGTCGATGCCGAGACGGTCGAGTATGTACAAGATGGAGATGACCGCGCTCAGGATTCCGAGGACGATGTGCATCGCCGGCTCCTAGGGTGAGCCCTGGCCGAAATCGGGCCCGTCGCCCGACAAATACTCGTTCTCGGCCGGGGTGTTGGCGCGGCCGAGCAGCTGGTTGCGATGGGGAAAGCGCCCGAACTGTTCGACGATGTCGCGGTGCAGCTCGGCGTAGTACGCGATCGTCTGGAACGTCTCCCGGAACGTCGGCGACACCGCCTCCGCGAGCTTGGTGTAGAGCTCGACCGACTTCGCCTGCACCTTGGGCGATTCCGCGTGCTGCAGCGGCATGTAGAAGAACACGCGCTCGATCGGCGTGAGGCCCTTGTCCTTCTTTTCCATTGCGCCCTCGACGCACAGCTTCAGCGCTTTCTTGTCCTGCTCGAACGCTTTCGGCGTGCCGCGGTAGATGTTGCGCCGGAACTGGTCGAGCAGCAGGATGAGCGCGAGCCGGCCGCGCGGTTCGTCCGCCCAGTGGTCCAGGCGGCCCTCGGACGCAGCCTGCACTTCGTCGGCGAATTCCCGTTCGATTTCGAGATCGAACGCCTTGTCCTCGCCGAACCAGATGTCCATGCGCCGGTCGATCTGCGGCGCGGACAGTTTCTGCTCCTTGAACCAGAAGGCGAGTATCGCCTCGATGCGCGCCTGGTCGTCATCGGTGATCGTCTGCTCACCGGCCTCGCTCAACAGTTTTACCGCCATGTTCCCACGTTCCCTGCCGCGCCTTTGCGGCGTCCGCTGTTTCGTCCCGCCGCCGTGGAACACGCATGGCCGCCGGGTGAAATGCGACACAGTTCACGAATCCCGGCGTCCGCCGGTGCCCGCGTATCCCGGGCCGGTAGACTGTAGCAGATGCCGGTGCCGTGAATCTGCGGTGTGCATCACTTCGCGATGCACGGCACCACCGCTCGCTCATTCACGAGACTGGTTTCGCGGTCCCCGAACCGCCAGACGAATATGACGACACGTCCATGGCGCGCCGCCGGCAACAACCGGCTTGCCATCGTCCTGCGCCTCACCGCCTGCGTGGCGGCGCTCGTGCTGCTGACGCTCGCCTCCGGCTGCGGGCCCGGGCCCGGGACACCGGAGGAGCAGCTCCGGAAGTGGGTCGCCGCGGTGGAAACGGCCGCTGAGGACAAGGCGCGCGGCGACATCATGCCGCTGATCGCGGCGGCCTATAACGACGCGCGCGGGAACGCGCGCGACGACGTCGACAAGCTGCTCAGGCTGTATTTCCTGCGGCAGAACCGCATCGCGCTCCTGACGTCCATCGAGGACATAGAGGTCGCGGGCGGAAGCGCAGCGACGATGACGCTCACCGTGGGCGTGGCGGGAACGAATGACCGCACCCTGGGCCTCGATGCCGACGCGTACCGCTTCGAGCTGGAGTTCGAGGCCGAGGACGATCCCGAAAGCTATTCGGACTGGCGCCTCATGTCGGCACGCTGGGGCGAACTCGGCGGGACGATAAGGTAGGAGCGGCGGTAACGCCGCGAATTGAACGCGGCCGGATGCCGCGGCGTTTTCGCCACGGCCGGACAGCCCGAACCGTTCGCGGCCTGACGGCCGCTCCCCCAGCTCATGGTCGTCCAGCCACCTTCAATTCGCGGCGTTACCGCCGCTCCTACGACGACCTGAGGTAGTGCACCAGGTCCGTCGTTTCCTCCTCGCTCAGGCCGAGCACGAAGAAACTGTCGTAATGTTTCACGACCTGCCGCAGGTTCGCGAACCGGCCGTCGTGGTAGTAGCCGCCGGTGCCGTGGGTCCACAGCCCCTTCAACGGCGCCGTCCGGTAGCGTCCGTCCGGCGAGCGCTCTGCCTGGAAACTGTCGATGCCGATTTCCTCCGGGGTGTGCATGTTCCAGCCGGGCTCGGTGAACAGTGGCGGTACGTGGCAGCGCGCGCAGTCGGCCTTGCCCCTGAACAGGGCTTCGCCGCGCGCCGCCCGCGCCGCGTTGTAGCCGCTCCGCGGAGCTTCCGGCGCCGGCAGGCTCAACTGGTAGAGGTGCAGGCGGGCCAGTTTCGCCGTGACCAGGTCCGGGTCGTTGCGCACGTCCCCGAAACCCGCGAGCGCCGCGATCGGGAACTTCAGCGGATCGTTGAGTCGCGGGTCGTAAAACGTCCCCCGGCCCTGCATTTCCAGGTTCGCGACGAAACCGTTCCAGTGCGTGACCGAGCCCCAGCCGGTCCAGGTGTGGAGGTTGACGCCGGCGAGCCCGAACGCCGGCGGTATGAGCGTTGCGGCGGAGCGGCCATCCGGCCGGAAGGCCTTGCCGTCCATCAGCAACTCGGCGTCGAATTTCCCCGGCCCCCAGCTCCGCAACACGGCCCGGACCGCGGCCGCGTCGACGGCCGGGTCGACCAGGCGCAACAGGTCCACCAGCGGCTGCACGTTCGGGGCGAGGGCGATGATCGCGCCGACGTCGAGGTCGCGCGCCGCCCAGCCGTCGAGCCGCTCGCCGATGCCGGGCGCGAAGGAATCGTCGACGTCCGAGTGGCACAGCGCACAGGTGATGCCGACCGATCGGAGCCGGCCGGACTCGCCGAAGAATCCCCGTACGCCGACCACCGCGTCGAGCTCGAGCAACGCGAGAGTCGTGGCCGGGTCCGACAGGTCGACCTGGCCCGCGGCGAGCGCGGCCTTAAGCGAATTCGGCAGCGCACGAACGTCTACCTTGAGGCCCAGGCCGAGCGCTGTCTCCGGGTCGAGGCCCGGCCCCGTACCGCCGTTCGCCTTGCCCGCGATGGCTTCGTGCAGGTGGAGCGCGCCACCCCAGAACGCCTGGTTGCCCATCGTGTCGTGGCGGAAGGCCTGCTTGCCCCGGCGAATCTCGGAGAGCGCCGCGCGCAGGTTCGCGGCATCGCGGTGCGATACCGGGCCCTCGTGCCGGGCCTCCTCGGGCTCCGCCGCGCCCTGCAGCACGTATTCCTCGCCCGTTTGCGCAATGCCCGTGGCAGCCGCCATCGCGAGTGCGACCGCTCCGACGAAAGTGACCCGATTCCAGCGATGCATGACCGTTCTCCGCTCAATTCTCCGGGGCCCTCGCGGCCGCAAGTGCCATCGAGGCGTGGATGAAAATACGGATGTCGCCGCCGCTCCCGAGCTGCCGGCATCGATGGAATGGTCGCGGGAAGCGCGCGCCGGCGTCAGTTACGGCGGTAACACCGGGGCGGCAGCTAGGGCGAAGTCCTGGAGTCGCGTTCCAGCCGGTGCAGGTCGACCAGCAAGTGGCCGCGCGGCGAGTACTGCACCGTGCCGCGCCGGCGCAGGACGTTGAGTGCGGTCGAGACCCGCTCCCGGCGGGCGACCACCATCTGCGCGAGTTCTTCCTGGGTCAGGTAGGTCGCGATTTCGACGAGTTCCCCGAGCGGCCGGCCGAATTTCTGCGCAAGGTTTCTGAGGACGTTCAGCAGGCGATGCATCATGTCGGTCGCGGCCAGTCCGTCGACCTGGTCGTAGGCCTCAGACAGGGCGTTTCCGAAGACGCCGATCAGGTCACGGAGCAGTTCCGGGTGCCGGCCGAGCGTTTCCATGACCTGCTCGTAGGGAACGGGGATCGCCTCCGTCCGTTCGAGCGCCACCGCGCGATCGCGCCGCACGATGTCGAGCGCGCACAACTCGCCGACGACGTCGCCCGATTTCCTGAGGTCGTAGATGATCTCGCGCCCGGCGCTCGTTATGGTCCCCGTCTTGACGACGCCGTCCTTGAGGAAAAACAGGACACGCGCATCGTCGCCCAGTTCATAGATGACGGCGTCCTTCGCGAACACCCTGGACGCCCGGCCCGGCAACAGGACGTTGCAGAAACGGCCGCGAAAACCGGACGCGAGCGCGGAGCCCACGGCGCCCGTATTCGAGCCGTCGTCATCAGTCGTTTCACGGAGCTCGGCCGTGTCCTGCATTGGGGGAGTATAGGCGTCGCTGGCGCGAGTGGGAGAAGGAGCGGCGGGACCCGCCGTCGTGGCCGCGAATTGGAGGCGGCCGGATGCCCCCGGCGATATCGGCGCGGCCGGACAGCGCGAACCGTTCGCGGCCTGACGGCCGCTCCAACCGGTTACGCGCGCAACAAGACGGCGGCGGCGCGGCGAAAATCCGGCTGGAAACCGGCAACCAACTGATTAACAGCGAGTTTCATGCGAAATATTGCAGTGCAATAGAAAGGCCGCTTGACGAACCGCTATAGTGACCCGTTCACGCCGCCCGGGGAGCGGGCGGCACGCCGTGGCAGAAGAGCCCAGCCGGAGCGATGGCCGCACGCGACGCTGGCCCGCGCCAACTCACTGATAACACGATCAGGGGCACGCACCCGGCGCGCCTCGAGGGGATGCATGACGGAGCGAATCGCAACAGGCCTCTACGATCCCGCCTTCGAACGCGACAGCTGCGGGTTCGGCCTCATTGCGCATCTCGACGACGAGCCGAGCCACTGGGTGGTGGCGACGGCGATCGCCGCGCTCGCCCGGCTCACGCACCGCGGCGCGGTCGCCGCCGACGGCAAGACCGGCGACGGCTGCGGCCTGCTGCTCAAGTTCCCCACCGAGTTCTTCCGCGCGATCGGCCGCGAGAAGGGGTTTCGCCTGGCCGACCGGTTCGCGGTCGGCACCGTGTTCCTGAGCCAGGACGAGGCAGCCGCGGCGAATGCGCGCGGCGTCATTGAAAAGGCCGTGGGCGAGTTCCAGCTCGACTGCGTCGGCTGGCGCGTCGTGCCGACCGACAGGTCGGCGTGCGGCGAGACGGCGTTGAAGACGCTGCCGCGGATCGAGCAGTTGTTCGTCAATGCGCCGGAGGGCCTGCCGCGCGGCCGCTTCAACCGCCGCCTGTTCCTCGCCCGCCGCCGCGCCGAGAACAGCCTTGAGTGCCACGAGACCTACATCGCGAGCCTCTCGTCGGTGACGATCTCCTACAAGGGCATGATCATGCCCGCGGCGCTGCCGCAGTTTTACCCGGACCTGCGCGACCCGCGCATGCGCAGTTCCGTCGCCTTGTTCCACCAGCGGTTCTCGACCAACACGCTGCCGCAGTGGCGCCTGGCCCAGCCGTTCCGCTTCCTCGCGCACAACGGCGAGATCAACACGATCCAGGGCAACCGCAACTGGGCGATCGCGCGGCGCAGGAACTTCAAGTCGGACAAGCTCGACGACATCTCGGACCTCGACCCGATCGTCGGACTCACGGGCTCGGATTCGTCGAGCCTCGACAACATGCTCGAAGTCCTGCGCGCGGGCGGCATGGACGTGCTGCAGGCCATGCGCATCATGATCCCGCCGGCCTGGCAGTCGGCCGACAACATCGACCCGGACGTGCGCGCCTTCTACGAATTCTGGGACTGCCACATGGAGCCCTGGGACGGACCGGCCGGCATCGTTCTCACCGACGGGCACTACGCCGCGTGCTGCCTCGACCGCAACGGCCTCCGGCCCGCGCGCTACGTGATCACGAGCGACCGGCACCTCACCATCGCCTCGGAAGTCGGCGTGTACGACTACGACGAGGCGAAGGTCGTGCGCAAGGGGCGGCTCGGCCCCGGCGAGATGATCGCCGTCGACCTCGTGAACGGCCGGCTGCTCGAGAACCGCGACATCCACGACAGGCTGAAATCGCGCGCGCCTTACCGGCGCTGGCTGAAGCAGGGCGTGCGCTACCTCGACTCGGAGCTCGTCGACCTGCACATGGCCGCCGAGCCCATGGACCCGCCGACGCTGGCCGTCTACCAGAAGATGTTCAACCTCTCGCGCGAAGAGCTGAACGACATCGTCGCCGTGCTCGCCAAGACCGAGGTGGAGGCCGTGGGCTCGATGGGCGACGACACGCCGATGGCGGTGCTGTCGGAGAAGGTGCGCTCGCCGTTCGACTACTTCCGGCAGCAGTTCGCGCAGGTGACGAACCCGCCGATCGACTCGCTGCGCGAGCGCATCGTGATGTCCCTGCAGACGAACATCGGCCGTGAGCGCAGCCTGTCCGAGATCGGGCCCGAGCACGCCGAGATGGTCGTCATGAATTCGCCCGTGCTCTCGCAGCGCAAGCTGCGCCAGCTCCTCGGCCCGGCCATGTTCGCCGACAGCCACGAGTTCGTCGACCTGAACGTCGATGCGGACCTGCCGCTACCGGCGGCGCTCGACGCTATCTGTGCGCAGGCGGAAAATGCTGTGCGCGCCGGCAAGCTCATCGTCATGCTGAGCGACCGCTACCTCGTCAAAGGCAAGCTGCCGGTGCACGCGCTGCTCGCCACGGGCGCGGTGCACCACCACCTCGTGAAACAGGGCCTGCGCTGCGACGCGAACATCCTGGTCGAGACCGGCGTGGCTCGCGACCCGCACCACATCGCCTGCCTCGTCGGCTACGGTGCCACCGCGGTCTACCCCTATCTCGTCTACCAGTCGCTACACGACATCGGCCGGCGCGGCAACCTCGACAGGCAGCAGCAGCTCGGCCGCAGTTACCGCCGCGGCATCCGCAAAGGCCTGTTCAAGATCATGTCGAAGATGGGCATCTCCTCCATCTCGAGCTACCGCGGCGCCCAGCTCTTCGAGATCGTCGGGCTCTCGAGCGAGATCGTGGAGCGCTGCTTCAAAGGCACGGTGTCGCGCATCGAGGGCGCGAACTTCGAGGACCTGCACACGGACCAGAAGGCGCTGGCGCACGTGGCCTGGGAGCCGCGCGAGCCGCTGACCCAGGGCGGGCTCCTGAAGTACGTGCACGGCGGCGAGTACCACTGCTACAACCCGGACGTCGTGGCGACGCTGCAGTCGGCGGTGCGTACCGGCCGTTTCGAGCGCTACCAGGAGTACGCGCGGCTCGTGAACGAGCGCCCGGTCGCGACGCTGCGCGACCTCATGAAGGTGAAGCCGGCGGGCCCGCCGGTGCCGCTCGACGAAGTGGAGCCCATCGAGGCGATTCTGCCGCGCTTCGACAGCGCCGGCATGTCCCTGGGCGCGCTATCGCCGGAAGCGCACGAGGCGCTCGCCATCGCCATGAACCGCATCGGCGCGCGCTCGAACTCGGGCGAGGGCGGCGAGGACCCGGTGCGCTACCGGACCGAGCGCGTCTCGAAGATCAAACAGGTCGCTTCCGGCCGCTACGGCGTGACGGCGGAATACCTCGTGAACGCCGAGGTCATCCAGATCAAGATCGCGCAGGGCGCGAAGCCGGGCGAGGGCGGGCAGCTGCCCGGCCACAAGGTGAACGACCTCATCGCGCGGCTGCGTTACGCGAAGCCCGGCGTCGGACTCATCTCGCCGCCGCCGCACCACGACATCTACTCGATCGAGGACCTGGCGCAGCTCATCTTCGACCTGAAGCAGGTGAACCCGAAGGCACTCGTGTCCGTGAAGCTCGTGGCCGAGCCGGGTGTGGGTACGATCGCGGCCGGCGTCGTCAAGGCCTACGCCGATCTCATCACGATCTCGGGCTACGATGGCGGCACCGGCGCGAGCCCGTTGAGTTCCGTGAAGTATGCCGGCAGTCCATGGGAGCTCGGGCTCTCCGAGGCGCACCAGGTGCTGCGTGCGAACGACCTGCGCCACAAGGTGCGGCTGCAGACGGACGGCGGGCTCAAGACCGGCCTCGACGTCGTCAAGGCCGCGATGCTCGGCGCGGAGAGCTTCGGCTTCGGCACGGCGCCGATGGTCGCGCTCGGCTGCAAGTACCTGCGCATCTGCCACCTCAACAACTGCGCGACGGGCGTCGCCACCCAGAACGAGGTACTGCGCAGCAACTACTTTGTCGGCCTGCCGGACATGGTCATCAACTTCTTCCGCTTCGTCGCGGAGGAGACGCGCGTGCTCATGAGCGAACTTGGCGTGCGTTCGGTCGAAGAGCTGATCGGGCGCGTCGACCTGCTCGAACTCGTCGAGGGCCGGACGGCGAAGCAGAAGCGCCTCGACCTCTCGCCGATCCTGTCGGACAACGGGCTCGCGGCGGGCGTGCCGCAGTTCTGCACGGATTTCCGCAACGAGCCGTTCGACAAGGGCGAACTCGCCGAAGCCATGGTGGAAGCGGCGCTACCCGCGATCGAGGCACGAGGCGGCGGGCGCTTCCATTTCGACGTCAAGAACTTCAATCGCTCGATCGGGGCCCGGCTCTCGGGCGAGATCGCGCGCCGGCACGGCAACCACGGCATGGCAGACGCGCCGCTCGACATCCGCCTCACGGGCACAGCGGGGCAGAGCTTCGGCGCCTGGAACGTCGGCGGGCTCGACATGACGCTCGTCGGCGACGCCAACGACTACGTCGGGAAGGGCATGACCGGCGGGCGGCTCGTCATCCGGCCGCCGGCCTCGGCGCGCTATACCACGAACGAGACCGCGATCATCGGCAACACCTGCCTCTACGGCGCGACCGGCGGCCACCTGTTCGCGGCCGGCACCGCGGGCGAGCGCTTCGCGGTGCGCAACTCCGGCGCCACGGCCGTCGTCGAGGGCACGGGTGACCATTGCTGCGAGTACATGACCGACGGGGTCATCGTCGTGCTCGGCCGGACCGGCGTGAACTTCGGCGCCGGCATGACCGGCGGCTTCGCCTACGTGCTCGACCTCGAGCGCGATTTCGTCGACCGCTACAACCACGAACTCATCGACATCCATCGCATCAACCAGGAGAGCATGGAAGCGCACCTTAATCATTTGAAGCGCCTCATCGCGCTGCACATCGAGCTCACCGGCAGCGAGTGGGCGCAGGCGATGCAGGACGACTTCCGGGTATTCCTGCAGAAGTTCTGGCTGGTGAAACCGAAGGCGGCGGAGATCGGCTCGCTCATCGAGTCGCTGCGCAGGGCGGCATAGGGCAGCGTCATGTCGAAGCACCCGATGCAGTTCATCGAGGTCCCGCGCCGGGATCCCGACAAGGAAGCCGCAGACGAGCGCACGCGCCACTTCGGCGAGATCTACGGGCACTACGACCAGGCGGATGCCGCGCAGCAGGCGGGACGCTGCCTCGACTGCGGCAATCCCTACTGCGAGTGGAAGTGCCCGGTGCACAACTACATCCCGAACTGGCTGAAGCTCATCGAGGCGGGCAAGCTGTTCGAGGCCGCGGAGCTCTCGCACCAGACGAACTCGCTGCCGGAGATCTGCGGGCGCGTGTGCCCGCAGGACCGGCTGTGCGAAGGCGCGTGCACCATCAACGACATGGGCGCCGTGTCCATCGGCAGCATCGAGCGCTACATCACCGACGAGGCCTGGAAGCAGGGCTGGCGGCCGGACATGTCCGAGGTCGTGGCGACGGGCAAGCGCGTCGCCGTCGTGGGCGCCGGCCCCGCGGGCCTGGGCGCGGCCGACATCCTCGCGCGCGAGGGCATCCGGGCCGTCGTCTACGACGCCTACCCGGAGATCGGCGGGCTGCTCACGTTCGGCATCCCGCCGTTCAAGCTCGAGAAGGAAGTCGTCGATCGGCGCCGCCGGATGCTCGAGGGCATGGGCATCGAATTCCGGCTGAACACGCGCATCGGCGTGGACCTGCCCTTCCAGGCGCTGCTCGACGAGTACGACGCCGTCTTCTTAGGTATAGGCACCTACAAGTACGTTTCCGGCAACCTGCCGGGCGAACACCTGCCGGGCGTCGTCGACGCGCTGCCGTACCTCGTCTCGAACGTGAACCGGCAGTTGCGGATCGACACGGACCCGCGGAACTTCATCGACCTCGCGGGCAAGGAGGTCGTGGTGCTGGGCGGCGGGGACACGGGCATGGACTGCAACCGCACGGCGATCCGCCAGGGCGCGGCGAGCGTTACCTGCGTGTATCGCCGCGACGAGGACAACATGCCGGGGTCGCGGCGCGAGGTCGCGAACTCGAAGGAAGAAGGCGTGACCTTCCTGTTCAACCGGCAGCCGGTCGAGATCGTCGGCGGGACCCGGGTCGAGGGCGTGAAGGTGGTCGAGACGAGGCTCGGCGCGGCCGGCGCCGATGGCCGGCACAGGCCGGAGCCCGTGGCCGGCACCGAGGAAATTCTCCCCGCCGACGCCGTCGTCGTCGCGTTCGGTTTTCGCCCGGATCCGCCGGCCTGGTTCGCGGAGCACGGCATCGACTGCCTGCCGAGCGGCCGCACGCGCGTCGCGACGCACGGCAGCTTCCCGTTCCAGACGACGAACCCGAAGGTGTTCGCCGGCGGCGACATGGTGCGCGGCTCCGACTTGGTCGTCACCGCGGTGTTCGAAGGCCGCGAAGCGGCGAAAGCGATTTCCAAGTATCTCGGGGTGTGGTGATCGGCCTGCGCCGATACCCCGGCGCCGGCCGGCGAGCCGTTGGTGTCGCGAAGTGTCAAATATTGCCGTTCCCGGCCGCGCGGAATCGTCGGGATGTTTTACAAATCCAGGATGACCCCTTGACTCGTTAACGAGGAATTGCCCAAACATCAAGAAGTTGCAGTTGTGGCACAATTATTGCTCATTTTTTATGGCAAATTGCACGGGGTTGGGGTCTCCTCAGAGCTTTCGGTGGAACAAAAACTATGAAAACCACGTACAGAGCGATGGCGGCCGGTCTTCTGGCGATCGGACTGGTATCACAGGCGCAAGCGAACTTAATCATTGACGGTGGCCCGTTTGACGGCACCGATATCGGCAATCTTGACACGTTGGTCGATTCGATAACCAACGCGGAATTCACCGCAACATACGGGCCGGGCGGTGGTGAACAAAACGAACTCGATTATTTGAATGACGCCAGCGGCGAATCCTATGATTCGATCGACAAGACAGAGGACGTCTCCTGGTATAACGTCATCGATACGAACAACCTCGCGAACACGAACATCATCGCGTTCCAGCTGGCTTCGGGCTTCGGGCATTACCTCATAAAGAATGCCGCGAACATACGGGTAGTGTTCCTGAACAACATCGACTATCTCTGGGGCGCGTTCGACACGACTTCGCTCGGGGGCCTCGGCCCCGATGGCTTCCTGAACCTCGGTGACGACATGCAGATCAGCCATGTCTCCGGTGCCGGGACGCCAACGACCGAAGTGTCGGAGCCTGGCATGATCTCGTTGCTGGCACTCGGCCTGGTAGCTTTCGGGTTTGCCCGGCGCCGCCGTGCCAGCGGCCCCGCTTCCGATCACGGAATGCTGCCCGGCTAAAGCGACACGGACCGACGATCTGGTCAAAGCGAAGTAAGGGCAGCCGTTTCGGCTGCCCTTTTCGTTTCTCCGCCAAGGCGGCACCTCGCGCGAAGTCATGCCGACGCAACCGCCGGCGTCCGCAACACTGTCCAAGTTATCTCCCCTTCATTGAAGCCCACCGCGTGTCCCGCCTGCGGCGGTAGTCGCTGAACGGCTCGAAGTTGTACGTACAGCGCCTCGTCGTTCGGCCAGCCGCTGGGTCGTTGGATTTCTTGTTCGGGCGGATTATTTCGAGCCGCACGAGCGGGCGACCGCTGCGCGATGCGCCCTTGGAGGAACTTGGTCGAGGCGCGGCGAAACGCGAGCCGGCGCGCCGGAAACTCCAATGGTTTGCCCCGTTCCGACGAGCCGCTACCATGGCGTTTACAGTTAAACTCCGGACGACTCCGACGCCTATGAGCGCCTCCATCGAAGCCCGCGCACAACTGCGCATCCGCCGTCCCGCCGATGCCGTGTGCGACGCGTTCACGGAGCCCGCGCAAATGACGCAGTTCTGGTTCCCGCGCAGCACGGGCCCGCTCGTGCCCGGCGAGACCCGTTACTGGTACGTCTTCGAAGACCGTGACGACCCGGAGATCGAGGTGCGCGTTGTCGCGCTCGAGCCCGGCCGGCGGCTCCACATCGAGTGGGGCGGTGAGGGCGAGTTCACGACGGTGGAGTGGCGCTTCATCCGCGAGTCGGCGGAGTCGACGTTCGTGTACGTCACCGAGAACGGTTACACCGGCTCGAACGAGGACAAGGTCGCGAAGGCACTCGACTCGACCGGCGGCTTCAACCTCGTGCTCGCGGCGGCGAAAGCATGGCTCGAGCACGGGGTGGCCTTGCGGATCGTGGAGGATCACTTCCCGTTGCAGGAGCGGCGGTAACGTCGAGATTGCGATGCGGCCGCAACCTGTCTCGGTGTGACGATGCTGCGGCCGTCACTGTCGACGCGAAATCAGAGGATTCGGATGCCTGGCATCGGTTCCGCCGCTGCCATAGGGACGCGTCAGTATTTCGAGGTTGTGACCGTTCGGATCTTCGAAATAGACTCCGCGACCGTCGTCCCAGTGGTTGATCGCACCCGGCTCGCGGTGGAAGGGGTCGGCCCAGTAAGCGATGCCTCGATCCTGCAGTCGCTTGAAGATCGCATCGAATTCGGCTTCGCTGACAAGGAAAGCGAAGTGGCGGGACGAAATCTTCTCGTCCGTTTCGATGAGATCGAGCGAAGTGGGCCCGACCTGCACCACGGTGAAGTGGCCGAGCCGCGTCGCGGGCGGCAGGCCCAGTACGCCCGTCAGGAACTCGGCGGTTTCGGCCGCGTTGTTCGCATGAACGATCGTGTGGTTGAGGCTGATGGTCACGGCCACACGATACGCGGACCGGGGAAGGAAATCGATTTGCGGGTTCGGCCGACCCGGTCGGGAAAGCGGTGCTGCGAAATCACGAGTGCCCGATGGCGTGCAGGAAAGTGGTGGAGCCGAGGAGGGTCGAACTCCCGACCTCCGCATTGCGAACGCGGCGCTCTCCCAACTGAGCTACGGCCCCATCGTTGTTCGCCGGACGTCGATGACACCCGTCCGGCGCGGAATCTGGTGGGCGATGCCGGTCTCGAACCAGCGACCTCCGCAATGTGAATGCGGCGCTCTCCCAACTGAGCTAATCGCCCGCCGGGGGCGAATTTTGCGTCGGCGCTGCCGGCGTTGCAAGTTCGGTGACCCCGGCGGCGGCGAGGGGGATCGCGCGGCTGTTGGAGCGGCCGTGAGGCCGCGAATGGGTCGTACTGTCCGGCCGTGGCGACAGTGGCGTGGCATCGGGCCGCATTCAATTCGCGGCGTTACCGCCGCTCCTACAGTCGCACGTCTGGTTTTACTCCAGGAGGTCGTCCCAGCGGCGGGTGATGAGTTCCTGCTTGTAGTCCGGGACGCGGTACTCCCAGCCGGACCAGCGGGCGTTCAATGCGTCGGCGCGTTCCCGGGGGCTCTCCGTAGCCGGTGCTGCCTCGGCCGCCTCGCCGGTGTCCGCGTCCGTCGCCGCGTCCGCCTGGGGTGTCGCGTCGTCGCCGGCCGCGTTGTCGGTGCCGCCTGCTTCCGCCGACGGGGCTTCGGCTTCCGCGGGGGCGGCCGTGTCGGCGTCAGACGTTACCGCTTCTGTCGCTGCTGCTGCGTCCGTCGAGGCGTCGTCGGACGTTGACGTGTCCGTGGCCGCGGGCGCCGCGTCATCGGACGATTCCACGGGCGCCGTCGTGCCTTCAGCGACGCTTGCGGTGAACCTGAGCCACGTTTCCGTTGTCGGTTCCGCGTCGGCCTCGCTTGCGTCTGCCTCCTCGCCCGTTACCTCTTCGTCCTCCGGGGCGGGCGCGTCGGGCGCTTCGGGAGCAACAGGTGCATCCGGTGCGTCGTCCGCGCCCGGCAGCGGGACTTCGATCGCCTCCACGGTGACGACGAGTCCGTCGAACGTCTCGTAGACGGTTGTCGTAGTCGCCATTGCATCCGTGGCGCGCCGCACGTCCTCGAGTTCCAGCGTCGAGAGGGCGCCCGCGATGCCGTCGCCGACGGAGGCATAGGAAAGTTCGCGTCCCTCCGGCACGTTCAGAACCTCGAAATTCACGGCGGCCGGATCGGCTTTTTCGAGCTGGATGCTCTCGCCGTCCGCGTGCTCGATGCGCACGCGGCGCATGTCGCCGGCGGCGATGTCCGCGAGTTCCGCTTCGAGCCATTCGCCGGGGACGACGGGAATCGCCGGGTTCCGGTCGACAAGGTAGGTCTGCGGCGAAGCCGGCGTACGCGCATAGCGGTTATCGCCCTGCGCGGTGTCGCCGAAGATCACCGTCGTGTCGCTGCCGCCGGCCTCTGCGACGACCTGCACGCCGGTGCCGTCCTCGCCGTCTTCGCTCTCTTCGTCACCCTCGCCACCTTCGCCGTCCTCGCCGGGGGCGCCAAGGCCGAGGCGGTCGTAGTACTCCGGGTTCGCGGTCTTTTCCTCCACGATGCCGGCTTCAGCGAGCGCGATCACGAGCTGGCGCAGCTTGGCCGTGTCCGCCGGGTAGCCGTCCCGCTCCGCGACCACCCATCCGTCGCCGTCCTTCCGGAGCGTCGTGCCCGCCGGGTCGTCCGCGCCGGTAATGCGCACGGCCTCGAGGTCGTTTGCGACGCCCGCGAAGTCCGGCAGGAGCCGGCGGTCTTCGTCGCGGCCTCCGCCGTCGAAGGATTCGAGGACCAAAAGCAACACGACGAGCACCGCGGCGATACCCGCGAGCGCGACAACGGTACGGCGGTTCATGCGGCCCTCCGGCGGCGGCGCCACAGCACGACGATCGCGGCGACGACGAGCAGCAGCGGTATCAGGAGAATGTTGATGACCTTGAGCCACGTGCCGAGCGTGTCGATGTCCTCGTCGAGGCCGCGCTGCACGGCGCGGAGCTCGCGGCGGATCTCGGCGCGTTGCTCGATGAAGCGATCGATTTCCGCTTCCTGCTCGTCGGTCAGGAGCAGGCTGCCGGTATCGTCGCGCGCGGACTGCAGTTCGGCGAGGCGGCGTTCGGTCTCGTCGAGCTGCTGCTCCAGGCGCTGCTCGGTCTCGAGGAAGCGCGCCTCGGCGTCGGCCCGCAGCTCGTCCACGCGCGTGAACGGGCGCGACCAGCTCCCCCGGCTGCGCACGGAGATCAGGTCCGGGCTGCCGGACAGGCTCTCGAGCGCATTCACGACGAACGCGCCGTTCGCCGCGAACGCGGTGGCGATCTGCTGGCCGAAGAAATTCTGCACCGACACCCACAGGTGGTCGCTCAGGATGTCGACGTCCGCGACGATGATGACGTTGGCGGGCTGGGCCGATTCGGCCAGGTGCCCGGCCGCCGCGCCGTCGCCGGCCCCGGTGTCACCGCCTGCCGCTTCGTCCGCGTCCTCGTTCGTCTCGCCGGTCGATTCAGCGTCGGCCTCGGCGCCATCGTCCACCTCGCCGTCCGACGTCGCGCCGGCATCGGACTCAGCGTCGTCGACCGCGTCAGCGCCGTCGTCACCGGCGGTCTCTGTCGTGGGCAGCGCTTCGGACGGCGCGCCGTCGGGGAACGCGCTTGGCAACGTGCCGGTGATGCGCGCCGCGAGCACCAGGGATTCGCCGCCGGCCGCGAATCCCTGCTGCAGCTCGGCCGGGTCGGTGAGGAAGGTGAAGCGCGAAGCCGGCAGCACGGCGGCGTCCGGGCTCGACCGGAGCAGCGGCTCGAAGGTGTAGCCGGCTTCCCCGGACTCATCCTCGTTCGCGCCGTTCTCGCCGTTCTCGCCGTCCGCGTCGCCGGTCACCGCCTGAGCGAGGGCGCCCGGCATCGCGAGGTTCATCGTGCCGAGTTCGGCCGTGACCACGTCGCCTTCGGTCAGCTGTCCCGGGCCGATGCCGAGGTAACCGTAATGCCGGACCGGCCGGCCGGTCATCGGGTTCGAGAGCTGCAGCGCGAGCGAGGCATCTGCGACGACGGACTGCGCCGCGTACTCGATGCCCCAGCCGCTGAACAGCTCCGGCAGGTTCGACGACTGGCCGACCGGCGGCATGCCCTGCGGCATGCCGGGCTCCTGCGCCGCGTCGATGGACGCGAGCGGGTCGACGAAGATCAGGGCGCGGCCCCCGCGCATCACGAACTGGTCGATCGCGTACTGGGTCGCCGGCGACAGGTCCTTCGGCTGCACGATCCACAGCACGCCGACGTCCTCGGGCACGCTCTCGAAGGACGTGCCGAGGTCGCGGAGCTCGAACATCTGGCGCGCCTGCTCGTACACGACCCAGGGTTGCGACATCTGCTGGGTCATCGGATCGAATCCGCCGGTCATCGACACGCCGGAGACGACGCCGACGACGGTGCTCTCCGGGTTCGCGAGGCTGCTGACGAGCTTGGCGATGTCGTACTCCAGGGTCTCCTGTTCGCCCGGCTGGAAGAAGGGGATGATTTCCTCGTCGCCGATGCTGTTCGTGCCGGCGAGGCCCAGGTAGATCGGGTCGGGCGACTGCGGCATCTGCGCGTCGTGCAGCCCGAACTGCGCGGCCTGGTCTTCCTCCTCCGAGAACGGGACCGGGTCGATGACCTCGAGCTTCAGCTTGCCGTCGCTCGCCGCCGCGAATTCCTCGAGCAGCTCGCGCACTCGCGTCGCGTAGTCCCTGATCGACCGGGCGTCGGCCGTCGCTTCGTCGGACCAGAAGAAATACAGGTTGATGGGTTCGTCGATGTCATCGAGGATGCGCTTCGTCCCGTCGGAGAGCGTGTAGATGTTGTTCTCCGTGAAATCGACCCGCAAACCCCGGAACAGCAGGTTCGTGACGATGACCGCGGCGATGAAGATGACGAAGACGAGGACGAGGCTCGAGGCGCCGAAACGATTTTGGCCGAAACGATTCTGTTGTGCCGACATCGTTCAATCCGCCTTTTTCCAGGCCAGCACCAGGGTGCTGGCGTACAGGAAGGTACCTATTACGAGCGCGAAGTACACGAGGTCGCGCAGCTCGACCACGCCGCGTGAAATATCGCGGTAATGCGTGAGGAAGCTCAGCGAGGCGATGCCGTCGACGAGGACGGCAGGCGCCCAGATCGCAAACATGTTCAGCACCATCGGGAAGCCCGACAGCAGCATGCCGAAGCAGACGAACACGGTGATGACGAACGCAATTACCTGGTTGCGCGTGACGGCTGAGATGCAGGTGCCGACTGCGATGAAGCCGCCGGCCATGAGGAAGCTGCCGAAATAGGCCGCGAGAATCGCGCCGTTGTCCGGGTCGCCCAGGTAGTTGACCGTGATCCACACGGGGAACGTGAGCGCGAGCGCGATGCCGGCGAACGCCCAGGCCGCGAGGAACTTGCCGAGCGTCGCCTGCCAGGCCGTTACCGGCAGCGTCATCAAAAGTTCGATCGTGCCGGCCTTGCGCTCCTCCGCCCACAGCCGCATGGAAATCGCGGGGATCAGGAACAGGTAGAGCCACGGGTGGAACTCGAAGAAGGGCCGCAAGTCCGCCTGGCCGCGCTCGTAGAAGCCGCCGATGTAGAACGTAAACGCGCCGGCGAGCATCAGGAAGATCACGATGAAAACGTACGCGACGGGTGTCGCGAAGTAGCTCCGGAGTTCGCGCCGGAACACCGCGCTGACGGCGCTCACGCGGCGGCCTCCGTCCAGCCCGCGCGCGTGATGTCGCGGAACACGCGATCGAGGTCGCCGTTGCCGCGCGCCGCGAGCGCCGCCGGCGCTTCGTCGACGAGCAGGCGCCCGTCGGCGATGATGATCGCGCGCGTGCACACGGCCGCGACTTCCTCGAGGATATGCGTCGAGATCACGATGAGCTTGTCGGCCGCCATCGAGCGGATGAGGTCGCGCACCTCGTGCTTCTGGTTCGGGTCGAGCCCGTCGGTCGGCTCGTCCAAAATCAGCACCTCCGGGTCGTGCAGGATCGCCTGCGCGAGGCCCACGCGGCGCTTGAAGCCCTTCGACAGCGTTTCGGTCGCCTGGTCGAGGACGCCCTCGAGGTGCAGGAGGCCGATGACCGTATCGAGGCGCTCGCGGCGGCGGGGGCCGTCGAGCCCGCGCACGTCGGCGACGAAGCCCAAGAACTCGCGCGGCGTCATGTCCGCGTAGAGCGGGGCGCCTTCCGGCAGGTAGCCGAGGCGCTTCTGCGCCGCGAGCGTGTCGCTGCGGATGTCGTGGCCGCACACGGTGGCGGTCCCGGCGCTCGGCGGCACGAAGCCGGTGAGCATTTTCATCGTGGTGGATTTACCGGCGCCGTTCGGGCCGAGGAAGCCCAGGACTTCGCCCGGGCTGCAGCGGAACGTAAGGTCATCGACGACCTTGTGCCGGCCATACCACTTGGTCAGACCTGCTAACTCGATCATAAACTTTGGATTTTCTCTCGGTGCCGGCACGATTGCCGGTGAGGGCCGTGTTTTTTATCAAAGCTGCCGGGGGCTTTCAACAGCTGTCGCCACCCGGGGGCGGCGAATCGCCTCTCGCAAAGGGCTTGACATGACCGCCTGATTCCATAACTATCTAGTTATATAAATGAGGTGCTATCAATGACCCCGGACAACCCGCTCGACGCCACTTTCCTCGCCCTCGCGGACCCGACGCGCCGGGCGATACTCGCCCGCCTGGCCGCGGGCGAGGCCACTGTGGGCGAACTGGCCGCACCCTTCCGTATCAGCCAGCCCGCGGTGTCCCGGCACCTCAAGGTGCTCGAGCGTGCCGGCCTCGTGTCGGTGGGCCGCGATGCGCAGCGCCGGCCGCGACGCATCGAGGCGGCGCCGCTCAAGGAAGCGCACGCCTGGATCGAGCGTTACCGGGACGCCTGGGAGACGAACTTCCGGCGCCTGGATGCCCTGCTGGGAAACTTGTAGGAGCGGCGGTTACGCCGCGACTGTGACACGCTCGAACGCACTGAAGTAACCACGGCTGCACGGGCGCGCCTGCAGGCGCGGCGGTGACGCCGCGAATGCGTCAGTGACCGACACCACGACAATCCGCGGCCTGCCGCCGCACCACCGCGACCTGGCGGTCGCCCGAACGAGAACGACTATGAACGAATCCGACAAAGCTGAAGTCACCCTGCCCTCGGACACCGAGGTCCGCGTCACCCGCCGGTTCCACGCACCGCGCAGAAAGGTTTACCGCGCCTACACGGAGCCGGCACTTCTGCAGCGCTGGCTGCTCGGGCCGCCGGGCTGGACGATGCCCGTCTGCGAGATGGACGTCCGCGAGGGCGGCACGTTCCGCTGGCGCTGGCGAGGCGACGAGGACGGCCAGGAGTTCGGCTTTCACGGCGAGTTCCTCGAAGTGGTACCGGAGGCGCGGATCGTGCACAGCGAGTTCTACGACCCGGGCGATGTTGGCGGCAACATGGGGGATGGCATGAAGGTCAGCGTGACCTTCGGCGAGAAGGACGGCGTCACGACCGTCACGACGACCATGGAGTTCAAGTCACAGGAAGACCGGGACGCCGCGATGGCGACCGGCATGACCGACGGCATGGAGCAGAGTTACCAGAACCTCGACGCCATGCTGCGGGAACGGCGGTAACGCGGCGAATTCCGCGTTGACGCGACGCCGCGGCGGTAGGAGCGGCGGTCACGCCGCGAATGGGACGCGGCCGGATGCCGTGACGTTATCGCCGCCGCCGGAGGGCACGAACAGATCG
>DASUOE010000168.1:0-45069 GCA_036276805.1 Woeseiaceae bacterium
GTTCAGAGCAAGGTCGTGTGCCAGCTGCTCCTCGAACGCCCGCAGGTTGAACAGCCCCGTCAGCCCATCCGTTCTCGCCATGCGCGATTCCACCACCAGCCGCTCTCGCAACGCCGACAGCAGGAGACTGTTGACCAGGAAGAAGATGAACCGTACCAGGGCATTCCAGAACGGGATCAGGGAATGGTCGTAAACAGGGGCTACCTGCCCCTCGACGAAATACCAGGTAATGCTGGCGGCGACGGAGACAGCAATGCCCCACAGCCGGCCCGCGTACCACGCCGCCAGGCTGACCGGTAGCAGGTAAAAAACGCTGAATGAGATCTGGTAGCCGGTGACATAGTCGAGTGCGCCGACTATCGCCAGTGAGACCAGTGCGGCGAAGACGAACTTCATAGAGGTGCGAGGTTTTCCGGGCTGTTCCGCTACCGTAGCACAGTCGGCGAGACCGTCATCACGCAGCCACCGCGTTCGCGCTTCCGGGCGGAACGATAGTATTCATGCCACGCAGCGGCGCCGCGCCGGGACGGCACGCGCTCGTCCGCGGGCACCGGTACAGGATGGTGCCCGCGGGCTACCGGCGTGCCGTCACGCTGCAATGTTCGCGAGCGTGTCGATCGATGCCCGTGCGGTCGCGAGGCTGCGCTGGCGGGCGTCGTCACCCTGGGCGAGCCCTTCCGCGAGCACGAACTCGATATCGTCGAGCCCGAGGAAGCCGAGGAACTGCTCGAGGTACGGACGTTGCGTGTCGGCGGCTCCCGAGTACCGTCCGCCGCGCGTGATGAAGACGTAGGTCTTCTTGCCCTTCAGCAGCCCTTCCGGGCCGGCGGCCGTGTAGCGAAACGTCGAGCCGGCGCGGGCGACGTGGTCGAAGTAGTCGCGAAGCGTCGCCGGCACGCTGAAGTTGTACATCGGTGCCGCGATGACCACGACGTCTGCGGCCTCAAGTTCGGCAATCAGTTTGTCGGACAGCGCCACGTCTGCTGCCTGCAGTGGGGTGCGCTCGGCGGCGGGTGTGCCGAATGCACGGAAGCGCTCGGCCGTCAGCGGCGGAATCCGGCCCGGGGACAGATCGCGGGTGATGACCTGCCCACCCGGATGGGCAGCGAGCCACCCGGTGACGAATCGATCGGCGAGACGGGACGAGGCGGATTCCGCCCCGAAAAGGCTCGCGCGTACATTCAACAGGGTCTGCATTTCGGTCTCCTTTCAAAAGGCCCTGCATCACGCGGCGGGGCTGCAGACCATTTAACTATTGAATTTGTCGATAAAAAAGCGCAATTTGTAGCGACTTTCTATCTATTATTTCGATTCAAATGAATTCCCCGCCGGATCCCCCGTTACGCGCCAGCCTGGAACAATGGCGCGCCTTCGTCGCGGTGGTGGACGAAGGCGGCTACGCCCAGGCCGCACTTCGACTCAACAAGAGCCAGTCGACCGTCACCTACGGGGTGCAGAAACTCGCCGCCGGCCTCGGCGTCACCCTGTTCGCCGCCGAGGGACGGCGCTCGGTGCTCACGCCCGCTGGCCAGATGCTTTACGAGCGCGCGCGCCTGCTGCTCGACGATGCGGGCAGGCTCGAACGCGCGGCACACAGGTCCTCGGCCGGTTGGGAGGCGGAAATATGGCTCGCCGTCGAGATCCTGTTCCCGACGTGGCTCCTGCTCACTTGCCTCGACCGCTTCGGCGCCGAGAGCCCGCATACGCACGTCGAGCTGATGGAAACCGTGCTCGACGGTACCGAGGAAGCAATCATCAGCCGCCGTGCCGACCTCGCTGTAACGCCCTCGATCCCGCCGAATTTCACCGGCGAACTCCTGACGACGGTGCGCTTCCTGCCGGTCGCGCATCCGGAACACCCGCTGCACCGCCTGGGCCGCGAGCTGACCCTGCGGGACCTGCGCAGGCACCGGCACATCGTGGTGCGTGACTCCAGTACGCGTCGCGACCGGTCCGTCGACGGCCGGCGGGTATACACCGTGGCAACGTCGGAACGCTGGACGGTCACGAACATGGCGACCTCAATCGGCGCGGTGTGCCGCGGCTACGGCTTCGCCTGGCTGCCGACGGACAAGATTCGCGCCGAGCTCGAGGCCGGCGAGGTGAAGCCCCTGCCGCTCAGGGGCGGTCACGACCGCAGCGTGCCGCTGTACCTGGTGTTCGGCGACGCGGACTCGGCCGGGCCGGGTGTCCGCCGGCTCGCCTCGGTCATTCGCGAGTCGGTGCAGGCCGAATGCGCCGGCAAAGACGGCGCAGAGTCATGAGGCGACGAGGTTCAGGCAATAGCTGCCGGCCCGCGGCGAGGCTGCCGATCACGCGCACGCCGCGGCACGCCGCGTCGCGCTTGCGGCCGGAACGATAGTATTCTCGGCCGTCCAGGCGCCCGCCGCCCGTGCGCCGGAATACGAGCGGAAGGAGAAACGCGATGGACTTCGGCATGATCGGCCTCGGCCGGATGGGCGCCAACATGACGCGGCGCCTGCGGTCGGGTGACGTCGGCGTGATCGGCTTTGATCGCAATCCCGCGGCCGTGCAGGAACTCGTCGCCGACGCGGGCATGCGGGCCGCGCAATCGATCGAGGACCTGGTCCGGCAGCTGGCGCCGCCCCGGGTCGTCTGGCTCATGCTTCCTGCGGGCGCCATCACGGAATCCGCCGTCGTCGATCTCGCGGACCTGCTTGCGCCGGGCGACATCGTCGTCGACGGCGGCAACGCCTGGTATCGCGACTCTATCCGCCGCGGCGCGCTGCTCGCCCTGCGCGGCATCGAATTCGTGGATGCCGGCGTCTCCGGCGGCATCTGGGGGCTCGAGAACGGTTACGCGCTCATGGTCGGCGCAACGGACACGGCGTTCGCGCGGGTTGCGCCGCTGCTGCGAATCCTAGCGCCCGCACCCGATCGCGGGCTCGTGCACACGGGGCCGGTCGGCAGCGGGCATTTCGTCAAGATGATCCACAACGGGATCGAGTACGGAATGATGCAGGCGTACGCAGAAGGCCTCGCACTCATGCAGGGGCGCGACGACTGGACGCTCGACCTCGCCGCCATCACCGAGGCATGGCGCCACGGCAGCGTGGTGCAGAGCTGGCTGCTCGACCTCACCGCCGGCTTTCTCGCCCGCGACCAGGGTCTCGCTGGCGTGCAGCCCTACGTCCAGGATTCCGGCGAGGGCCGCTGGACGGCGATCGAGGCCATCGAACGCGGGATACCGGCACCGGTCATCAGCGCGGCGCTGATGGCGCGCTTTGCGAGCCGCGACAGCGGGAATTACGCCGCGCGCCTGCTCGCCATGATGCGGCAGGCGTTCGGCGGGCACGCGACTTTGCCGGCTGCCGAGGATTGAGCCGGTGTGCGGGTCGCGGATCCCGGCTTGCGGGATCGCTCGTCAGCCCTGTCGATGACCCGTGCGCGGGCCGTCGTCGCGCACCGCGTCCGGCTCCGGCACGGCCTCCGGCAGGCTGCCCGTGATGAGGCGCGCACCGCGTCCGTAGGTCAGGTACTGGCGCAGCCAGCTCAGGGCCACGAGGACCGGACTATGCACGCCTATCAGGAAATAGATGTGGCCGATGCCCCAGATCCACCACGCAACGAAGCCGCGCAGGTTCAGGAACGGCAGCTCGATGACCGCGGACTTGCGACCGATCGTCGCGAAGTTGCCGTAATCGCGATAGCGAAACGCCGGTCGTGGCGTTCGCCCGCACAGTTCGTCCTCGATCCGGCGCGCGACGAAGCGACCCTGCTGCTTGGCTGCCGGTGCGACGCCGGGCACCGGCTGTCCGTCGGCGCCGGCGAGCACGGCGGCATCGCCGATGACGAAGACCTGCGGCAGGCCAGGCACGGACAGGTCCGGCTCGACTCGCACGCGGCCCGCCCGGTCGGTCGCCGCGCCGAGCCAGCGGCCCGCAGGCGATGCGCGGACACCCGCGGCCCATAGCACGGTCGCCGAGCGTATGCGTTCGCGGGCCAGTTCGACACCGTCGGCATCACACACGGTGACCGGGCTGCCGAGGCGCACCTCGACGCCGAGCTTGCCGAGCGAGCGCAGGGCGTAGGCGGAGGATTTCGCGCTGAACGCAGCCAGCACGCGTGGACCGGCTTCGGCGAGGATCACGCGTGCGCTGCGGGAATCGATGCGGCGAAAGTCGCGGCTCAAGGTCCAGTGCGCGAGTTCCGCGATCGTGCCGGCGAGTTCGACACCCGTCGGGCCCGCACCGACGATGACGAAGGTCATGAGCCGCGCCCGCTCCGCGGCATCGTCGGTCATCTCCGCTTCTTCGAACGCACACAGGATACGGCGCCGCATCGCCGTGGCGTCATCGATGGACTTGAGCCCGGGTGCATGCGGCGCCCAGTCGTCGTGCCCGAAATAGTCGTGGCGCGCCCCGGTCGCCAGCACCAGCCAGTCGTACGGGATGCGGCGCTGGCGCGTCACGACGTGGCGGGCCGTCGTGTCCACGCCGACGACGTGATCCAGGAGCACGGTCACGTTGTCTTGCCGGTTGACGACGTTGCGGATCGGCCATGCAACGTCGGACGGCGCCAGTCCGGCGGTAGCCACCTGGTACAGGAGCGGCTGGAACAGGTGATAGTTGTGCCGATCGACCAGCGTGACGTCGGCATCGGCCCGCCGCAGTCCCCGCGCGGCGAACAGGCCGCCGAACCCGGCACCGACGACGACCACGCGAGGCCGGCCGGCCATCATCGCGCGCCACCCGCCGCGCCCGCCGTACCGGCCAGGTCGGCCAGCTCGGCAACAGCCTCGGCCGTCACGCGTGCATTGCCGCCGGCACAGCGGGCAACGATGGCGCCCGCGGCGCACGCCTTTTGCAGTACCGTGGCGGGGTCGCCCCGGTCGAGGAGTCCGGCAAGGAGCGCACCGAGAAACGCGTCGCCGCAACCTACGGTGTCGGCGACCTCGACGCAATAGCCGGGTGCGGCATGCCACGCCCCGTCGTGCAGCAGCAATGCGCCGTCCCGCCCGAGCGTCACGCATACCGTGCCGACGCCGTAACGCGCGGCGAGCCATGCGGCGGCCGTGCGCGCGTCGCCGGGTCCGCCGTACCGGTGTGCGAGCGATTGCAATTCGGCGCCGTTGAGTTTCACCCAGTCGGCGCATTGCAAAAATTCCTCGACCAGCGCCGGTTCGTCGTGCGGCGGGCGAAGGTTGACGTCGAACACCTTCAACCCGGCAATGCCGACCAGGCGCCGCTGGCTTTCGCGGGACACCGTGTGACGCGCCGCCAGGCTGCCGTAGACGAGCACGTCGACAGGCCCGCCTGCCGCGGCGAGGAATTCTTCAGCGTCGATGAAGTCCCACGCGACGGGCGCCGCGATGTGAAATTGCGGAGCCTGCGGGTCCGCGGTATCGACGCTGACCTGACCGGTGGGTTGCGCGGCATCGACCTGCACCCATCGCGTGTCGAGGCCTTCGCTTTGCATGAATGCGAGCAGGTCGCGCCCGGCTTCGTCGTCGCCGACCCGGGTCAGCAGGCGTGCCCGGATTCCGAATGCGCAGAGCCTGAGCGCCACGTTCATCGGCGCGCCGCCCGGTACCCGGCCCGCTGGAAGTGCATCCCACAAGGCTTCGCCGATGCACACGACATTCGGGCGTTCGTTCATCCCGCGAGTCTAGGAAACTACGACCTCGGGATAAAGTCAGGCCGGGATAAGGCCGGACAAGTCGGACCGGGACAAAGACGGGCTGGCGCGAGACCGCGCCAGCCCGTACTCCCCCCCGCCTTGCAACGGGTTGCGACCCGGGAAACCGGTTTAGTAGACGATGCCGGCGTCGATCCCGCGCCGGCTCTTGCCCTCGGGAACGTCGACACAGCGCGACCAGCCCTTGCCGTCCGCGTCGCTGTCCAGGGATCCGTCGGAGCCCGCGGCCCGACGCGTGAACTTCGCGGCGTCGTCCGGCAGGACGAAGCGGAGCATGTAACTGTCGCCGCCGATGTTGTCGAACAAATATGCACCGTTGGCGTCGGTGGACGTCGCCTTGATGAACAGGCCGCTGCAATCCCGCAGCTGGACCCGGACACCGCGGATCCCCGGCTCGGCGCCGTCCTGCCTGCCGTCGCCATCCTTGTCCTTCCAGACGTAATCGCCGATCCGGCCGCTGCCCGAACCCGTGTTCGTACCGCCGTCGCCATCGCCGTCGGACGCCGTGGACGTCGACGTGCTCTTTCCGTCGCGCACGAGGATGATTCCGTCGAAGGGGGCGAGAGTGATCGAGGTCGCCGGCTTGCCGTTGTTGATAGGGTCCTGCCGCCCGTTGATGCGGCGGAAACCGGAGCCGATGGAGATCGTCTTCGAGCTGCGCGTGGCATTCGCGAGCGCCATGCCGTTTTCGAACTCGCGCTGGAAGACGTTGGCGTCCTTGTTGAAGACGTACACGGAGTCGAACCAGACCTGCGAGTCCTCGCGCCCGAGCCCGAACTTGAGCGCCGTCGTCGCGGACTTCGTAGGCCGGAACGTCAGCACGAACCGCCGCCATTTCTTGCTCACGGCAACGCGGTAGGAGTCGTTGCCCACGGCTACGCGAATTTCGCGCGCGTCCTCGGCGCGTGCCGAGAACGCTACGGTGTAGGTCGTACCGCCCTGGACGTTGAACCGGTCACTGCCGACGAAAGCCGCGGACTCGTTCGTGGTGAAGTTGTTCATGCGGGACGCCCGCAATGCACCGGCGCCGTCCTGGGTACCCGAGGTGACCCGGGAGATGGACACGTTCTTCGACGCCCAGCCGCTCAGGCTCTTGTCGAAGGTGTTGTTGCCAATGAGGCTCTTCTCCGGCGCGAACTCGGTATCGCTGTAGATGCGCCGGAATGAGCCGAGCGGTTTGCCGAGCCAGCCCCGATGGTTGTGGACCTGGCCGACGCTGCTCTTCGGTATGGCCTTGCCGAAGTCGGCCGAGCCGGCCCGGACGTCGACGGCGTATTCGTCGTACCACGCGTCGGGCTCTTTCGCCGTGTGGGTGCCGAAATAGCCGTCCTCCATGAGCGTCATCGCCAGGCCGAGGCGAAACGGGGCGTTCGAGCTCGCGTTCGTATTGCCCGGGTATGTCTTCGTCGGCGTCTTCGTAAGGTTCAGGACCAACGCCGGCCCCTGGTCGCGCTCCGCCATGTTGTACAGATAGGCAGCGAACAGCTTCGACAGCTTGTCGTACTTCGGATTGGGGTTGAAGTCGCCGTTGCCGTAGTCGAGCCAGCTCTCCATCTGCCCGCCGTGGGCGGCATTGAAGCCGCGCGCATCGTGCACGCCCACCAGGACGTACTGCCCTGGCAGGCGGTTCGTGACCCGCTGGTAGAATGCATCGAGACCGTCGCCGAGCCAGTTCTGCCCGTTGGGCCCGATGCCTTCGTCCACGACGAGGTCGTTGTCCGTATCCGTCTGCTTGCCCGAATACTCGAAATAGAAGTCCGCATCGAACAGGACGCCCCCGATGTCAGCGGTCGTGCGCGTGCCGTTGTTGTAGCGCAGCAGGTTGTTGCCGAGCCAGTCCGCATAAAACTCGCCGAACGTCTTGCCGTTGGCGTCGCGCGGCGACTGCGTCGTCATGTTGAATGCCCACAACTCGGGTTCGTGTCCCTGGCCGAGCAGATGCTGCGCGACGATCGAGCCGGAGGCATGCGTCACGGCCTTGGACTTGTAGCCGCGATTGACCTGGATCGTCCGGTTCGAGTGGTTGACGCCGGTGACCTTCGCGTGCTCGGCATTCCGGAACGAGCCCGCAGGCGCGTTGTAGATGACGACGTACTGCCCCTTCTGGATGCGCTTCGTGTCGGCGACCGGCAGCGTCGTCGCGCCGGCACTCACGTTCTGGCGCAGCTTCGTGCCGGCCTTGTACAGCCAGTGGCCGGCGTAGATGCCGCAGCCCTGGGCTTTCGGCCCACCCTGGCTCGCCGCCGTCGTTGCCTCGAACGCAACGCCGCCGGAGATGGCGCAATTGCTGTAGTTGAAGGACTGGTAGGCACGCCCGGAGATGTGGCGCAGCACGATGGTGTCCGGCGAATACTGGTGCTGGATCTTCTCGACGACCGGGAAGTCGCCGCCCTTGGTCGCAATGACTTCGTACTTGGAATATGCCTCGGCGTTGGTCTTGGCGACCAGTTCATGCGTCATGACGCGAGGAAAGTCGTGCTTAAGGTTGGGCAGGCTGCTGTCCATCTGTGCCTGCCGGTTGTTCGAGTCGTTCAGGTATGGCCGGTCCGCCGAAGCCGGCCCCGAAGAAAAAAGGACGAACAAAGCCGCCCAGCCAAGGGCGCCCCGTAGTTGGCTGGTATTCACTGGATACTCCCGATTCTATGTGTTCCCGTTGCGCGCGAAACGACGTCCGGCGGCCGGCGACCGGCCCCACGGAATGTCGGCGTTTCGCGTACGCACTGTGCGCCACATGCCTTCCGCTATGTGAAGCACGACCCAAGCGTGCATACGCGTGCGCCCGAGAAATCGGCTCTTTTTGCCCAAGCCCCGACTTCCGTTCACCGCGTGCGCAACATAATCCCTGTGCCGGCGCGGCTTGTCACCATGTCTCCGATGCGCGACGGCGACTGTCGGCGATGAGAGACGGACCTCGCAAGTTACGACGAGACCTGCGCGCAAATCTTTGTTTTCCCGCGTTTACTTGAAGTATCGGCAACTTTCCGGCCTGGTAAGTTCAGCTGAAATCAATCGTCGGATGAGCCATACTTCAAAGAACCGAAAAATAATTTGAAAAAAATCGGGGGAATCAATCGTGAAGTTCGCCTTGTTCGGGCGCCGCACGCCTCGCGTGCAGCGTCGTCATCCCGCCATGCGCTGCTTGTGCGCCGCTTTTATCCTCGTTTGCGCCACTACCGTCCCGGCACAAGTCCGGTTCGAAGACGTCACCGACGGGTCCGGCGTCGAATACACCGGCGAATCCTACGGCGCCTCCTGGGGGGACATGAACGGGGACCGCTGGACAGACCTGATGGTCACCCATCACCGCAACCCGTCGGGCCTGTATATCAACCAGGCCGATGGCACGTTCGAGAACCGCGCATTCGAGGTCGACGCATGGCAGTTGACGCCGCGTTCCGACGTGCACGGCGGCACGTGGGCGGATTACGATAACGACGGCGATGCCGATCTCGTGATAACCGCGGGATCGAAGAATGCCACTCAGTTTCTCGTCAACAACGGCCAGTTCCTGACGGACCGGATCGCCGACTTCAGCTTCGACCGGATGGCCTGGGGCGGCCGATTCCCGTTCTGGTTCGACTACACGAACGACGGCCTGCTCGATCTCGGCATCGTCGTGCAGGGCGACAAGATCCAGCTGCACGAGCAGGTCAACGGTGACTTCGAACGCCGCAATGCCGCATCCGGTCACGAATGCGACAACGGCGACTACGCGCTCCTCTCCGACCTGACGCTCGACGGCCACGTAGACTGGGTGTGCGTCAATTCCTCGGCGGTGCCGGAATACATCTACGATTTCACCGTCGGCGTGCCGTTTCTCGACCGGAGCGAACTCGCCCAGTCGGTGGCCTCGATTGCCGACGTCGCGATCGCGGACTTCGACGGCGACCAGATCATGGAGATCTTCGCGCTGCGCGGCAAAGTCCGCGTCAACGGCGGCGCCATCGTCGGACCGAATTCCATCGAAGCGCACCTGACGAATACGGGTGGGTCGACGTCGGGCGTGTCGTTCCGGAGCACCGGCGACCTCGCCGGCGAGATTCACTGGAGCGGGCCCAATGCCAACAATGTCTTCATCGGCGCAGGCGGCCTGCACCCGCCGTTCGCCGGCAGCGGGGAGCCCATCCGCTTCAACCTGTCGGCCGCGGACCCGGACGTGCACGGCCTCATGCCGTTCGACCCCGCCACCGACCGCGGCATATTCGTCGGCTACGACCCGGCCACGCAGACCTGGTCGTACCACAACTCCGCGGGCGCGGCGGACGGCGGCTCGTTCAGCTACACGTACACCTACCTCGACACCACGGCGCCGGTCAGCAATCTCGTCGAACACGGGATCCCGGCCAACGAGCGTCCTCGCCAGCCGGCGCTGCTTAAGTACAACGGCTCGCAGTACACGAACCAGGTGTCCGGGTCAGGCCTCGACCACGCGGTGTTGTGCAACGCCGTGGCAGCTGCGGACTTCGACAACGACATGGACGTCGACCTGTTCTACGTGTGCCGCGGCGGCGTGCTGAATCTCGCGGACCGCCTGTACCTCAACGACGGCACGGGACGGTTCGCGCCGGCTGCGGCGCCTTTCGGCGCGGAGGGCCCGACCGGAGCCGGCGTCGGTCTCGGCGAGAACGTCGCAGCCAGCGACTTCGACGTCGACGGCTTCGTGGATCTTTTCGTCACCAACGGGCTCAAGCTCTACCCGCTGCTCCCCGGTTACGACGCCGGCGGGCCCGACAAGCTGTTCCGCAATCTCGGCAACGGCAACAACTGGATCGAGCTCGACCTGACGGGCGTAACGTCGAATCGCGACGGCATCGGCGCCATAGTCACCGCGACGGCAGGCGGGATCACGCAGCGCCGCGAACGCAACGGCGGTTACCATCGCTGGGCCCAGCACGACAACCGCATTCACTTCGGTCTCGCCCAGAATGCCTCTGTCGCGATCACGGTCCAGTGGCCGAGCGGCGAAACGGACACGTACACCAACGTGGCGGCGAACGCGCTTTACGAAGTCGTCGAGGGCAACCCGGAAATCATCCCCGTCGACCTCCCGGACGCCCCGGACCCGTCGGCCTGCGCGACGACCGGCGGCATGCCGGCTTTCAGCCCCTCTGTCGACCGCGCCCTGTTCATCTGGCGCGATGACTGCGCGTCCCAGGACTGGAAGGTCCGGGTAACCGGCGGCGGCGGTCCGACCATCACGTACGCAGGCGCCGTGCAATCCGACCTGCCGCTCACCGGCGTCACCGGCTTCCGGCTCGAGAACTCCGATACGCTGGAAGTCTCGCCGGACGGCAGCAGCATCGACTACGGACTGATCGTCGCCGCCGGCGGCCAGGATGGCTTCGACTTCACGCGAGACGCGGCAGCGAACACCTGTTTCGGCGTCGGTTCGAACGTCGCCACGGCGTTCGCCGGCTCGATGCGCACGCCGCTCTCGCTGCCGTTCGACATGCGGACGTTCGAGCCGTGTGCGGCCCCGCAGACGGCCAATCTCGTCACGGTGAAGTCCCTGCAAAGCGCGGACCCGACGCCCGCCGAAAGCGACGTCGTGACCTATCTCGTCACCGTGACCAACCACGGACCGCTCGCCGCCAGCAGCGTGAGCCTGTCGGACAGTTTGCCTGCCGGCCTCACGCCGACCGCGAGTAACGGTGCCGTCAGCCAGGGCAGTTACGCGGGCGGCACATGGACCGTGGGCTCACTCGCGCCCGCCGCGTCCGCGACCCTGCTGCTCGAGGGCACCGTCAACGCCGGCCAGGCCGGGAATACGATCACGAACACGACAACCAGGGCCAGCGGCAACGAACCCGACCCGACGACGACAGGCGACGAACTCACGGTAGCCGTCAACGTCGCCAGTGGCGACGAGACGCCGCTGACCGGCTGGACCGGTGCCACCGGCGGCGTGTCCGCCGTGGGCAACGCGATCAGCTATTCGGGCGCCCCGACCGGCTGGGCCGCGAACACCGTCATTTCGCCGGCATTGTCCTCGCTCGGTTACGGCGATAACTTCGAGGTGCGATTCACGATCGGCAGCGATCCGGCCGGAACCACCTGGGTGGTCGGCCTCGGCATCACCGAAACGGGCGCGAACTGGCGCGACATCGACTACGGCCTGCGCAGCTCGAACGGCGAACTCAAGGTGTATGAGAGCGGCAACTGGCGCACTACCGTATCGGACCTCGCGGCCGGCGACGTGATTTCGATCCGGGTCTCCCCGGGCGTCATCGAGTACCGGCTGAACGGTGCGCCGTTCTACTCGACATCCTACTCGGGCTCACCGGATTTCTACGTCGATACCTCGTTCAACGCCGGCGCGGTCGAATTGTCCGTTACGGTCATCGGGTCGAGCGGTGATACGCTGCAGCTGAGGCCGATCGACGACTGGGCACGGACGGCCGGCGGCGTCAGCGTCAGCGGCGCGGACGTCAGCTACTCCGGCGCGCCGGAAGGCTGGGTGAACACGGCCGTCTCGGCGCCGCTGTCGGACTTCGGCGCCACGGACGCCTATGCCGTGCGCTGGGTGATCGACAGCGATCCCGACGCTACGACCTGGGTGCTGGGTCTCGGCACCGCGGAGGAGTCCGACAACTGGCGGGACGTCGACTACGCGATCCGGAGCTCGAACGGGCTGTTGCAGGCCTACGAGAGCGGCACCTGGGCGGCGACGGCGGTGCCGCTGGCGGCCGGGGATGAATTGTCGATCCATGTCGAGGGCACCGAGCTTTACTACCGACTGAACGGTGCTACCTTTCACAGTACAGCGATTGACGGCGGCGAGGAGTTCTACCTCGATTCGAGTTTCAAGCAGGGCGCGATTGATCTGGCCGACGTATCCTTGATCGAGTTCTGAGGCGGCCCGGGCCGCAGGCCCAAGTGAACCCCCACGAACGGAGCAGGTGCGATGAAGATTATGGAAAGTAGGGAAGTAGCAGGCACCGGTCGGAGCGACGGCCGGCTTGCCTCGGCGGCACGTGGCGTTCGTGGCGGCGCACTGCCTTGCTTTTCCGCCTTCGCGATCCTGATCGCCGGCGGGGTAGCACAGGCCGCGCCCGGCCTCGCGGAGCGCCCGGCGAACGATGCGTGCGTCGCGCCAGAGCGGCCGGCGACCGAAACCGCGCTCGACGTCGATGTAGTCGCGAGCCAGGGCATTTCCTGGCCCGTCGACATGCGGCAGGCGCCGGGCGACCCGAGCCGCTGGTACGTCGTCGACCGCAGCGGCTACATCGCGATTCACTCGGCCAGTAATTTCGCGCGCATCGGCACCCTCATCGACATCTCGAGCCGCGTGCAGCGGGTACTCGGCGGCCGGGAATGGAACGAGATGGGGCTCCTCGGCATGGCGTTCCATCCCGATTTCGCGACGAACGGCGAGTTCTTCCTCTACTACACCGCAAACGGCACGGGCAATACACCGCTCGAGGCGCGGCTGTCGCGCTTCCGGAGCACGAACGGCGGCGACACGGCGAACCCGGGCACGGAGCAGGTCGTGTTGCGGGTCAACCGCGACAAGCAGTGGCACTGGGGAGGCGGCCTCGCCTTCGGCCCCGACGGCTTCCTCTACCTGTCTCTCGGGGACGGCGGCACGCATCGCAATGCGCAGAACCGGAACAACATCAACGGCAAGATGATCCGCATCGACGTCGACCGCGGTTCGCCGTACGCCATCCCGGCGAGCAACCCCTTCGCCGGCGGCGGCGGGCTGCCCGAGATCTACGCGCTCGGGCTGCGCAATCCCTGGCGCTGGAGTTTCGACGCCGAAACCGGCGACCTCTGGGAAGGCGACGTGGGGCCGAGCGATCGCGAGGAAGTGAACCTCATCGTGAACGGCGGCAACTACGGCTGGAGCGATTTCCAGGGCACGTTATGCCATTTCTCTGCCGACTGCGACGACAGCGCCTACGACCGGCCGGTTCTCGAATACACGCACGATCCTGCGGACGAGATCAGCGGCAATGCCGTCATCGGCGGCTACGTGTACCGCGGGGCGTCGATGCCGGGCTTCTACGGGCACTATCTCTTCGGTGACACGAACGGCAAGCTGTTCGGCTACAACCCCGCGACCGGTGGCGCCACGGCGCTGCTCGCGGACACGGGGTTCACGATCCTGTCCTTCGCGCAAGGCGAGGACCGCGAGCTGTACGCGCTATCCATCGGCGCGATCCTGCGCCTCGTCGGCGCCGGCGGGTCGCAGTCGTCGAACTTCCCGGACCGGCTGTCCGACAGCGGTTGCGTGGCGAACGGCAACCCGCGGGTGCCGGCGAGCGGCCTCATCCCGTACTCCGTGAACGTCGAGCTGTGGTCCGACGGTGCGGCCAAGAACCGCTGGATGGCCGTACCCGACGGCAGGCGCATCTCGATCGATGCGAACGGGGATTTCAATTACCCGAACGGAACCGTGCTCGTGAAGGAATTCCGGCTGGGGGGCGAGCGCATCGAGACCCGCTGGATGGTACGCCACGACGACGGCCAGTGGGCCGGTTACACGTTCGAATGGAACAACGCCGGTACGGACGCCGTCCTGGTGCCGCCGGAAGGCAAGCAGAAGGCGATCGGCAACCAGACCTGGACCTACCCGAGCCGCAGCCAGTGCCTCGAATGCCACACGGCGGCATCAGGCCGCTCGCTCGGGCTCGAGATCGCACAGCTGAACAGCAACCACACGTACCTCTCGAGCGGCCTTACCGGCAACCAGCTCGAAACGCTCGAGTTCATCGGGATGCTGAGCGCGCCGCTGCCGGATGCGCCGGCGAATCTCGACCGGCTGCCGCGCATCGACAACGCGGGCGCGAGCCTCGAGGCGCGCGCTCGCGGCTACCTGCACGCGAACTGCGCGATGTGCCATCGCCCGAACGGGCCCGGCCAGGGGCCGGAGGACTTCCGCTACTGGCTTGCGACCAGCCAGATCGGCGCGGTGAACGAAGCGCCGACGCAGGGCAATCTCGGCGTCCCCGGCGCACAGCTCATCGACCCCGGCTCGCCCGATACGTCGGTAATGCTGCTGCGGATGGAGCGGCTGAACACGAACGTGCGGATGCCGCCGCTCGCTACCCGCGTGGTCGATACGCAGGGCACGCAGCTCGTGCGGAACTGGATCGAGTCGATGGCGCCGACGGATGCGGTCGAGGTGGTGACGGCGGCACATAACGCCACGGAGCAGAACCTATTCGTGCGAGCCACCTCGAGCGCGGATGGCGCCGCCACGCTGTCGGCTCACGTCAAGAACAACGGCGTCCTCACCGCTCTCGGCCCGCTCGATTTCAAATCCGACACGGGCTTCCACCAGGCGACGTTCGCCGGCGTCGCCACGGCACCCCCGTGTGTCGCCGTTTCGAGCACCGGCGGCGGCTACGCGGAATTGCCTGTCGCCGGCACCTGTGCCGACGGCGGTGCATCCGAGGTGCCGCTCGTCGACTGGAGCGGCGCAACGGGCGGCGTCACCGTCAGCGGCAACCTGCTGAACTACAGCGGAACTCCGACGGAGTGGGGCAACAACACGGCAAATTCGGCCAGCATGCAGTCCCTCGGTTACGGCGCACCGTTCGAGATCCGGTTTACGCTCGAGACCGATCCGGCCGGCACGACGTGGGTCGTCGGTCTCGGCGTCAACGAGACGCAGGCGAACTGGCGCGACATCGAGTACGGACTGCGGAGCTCGAACGGCAGGTTCACGGTGTACGAGTCGGGCACCTGGCGCACAACCGGTCCCGAGCTGTCGGCCGGCGACGTGCTGTCGGTGCTGGTCAGCAGCGGCAGCGTCGACTACCGCCTGAACGGCGATACGCTGTACACGAGCAACTATACGGGCACGCCGGATTTCTATGTCGATACGTCATTCAAGCAGGGCGCCGTCGCAATGCGCGTAACGGCAGTGCCGACGTTCCCGAGCGGCGGCGACATGCCGATCTCGGCCTGGGTGGACGCCGCCGGCGGAGTCAGCGACGCCTGGAACTCCGTCGCGTACTCCGGCGCCCCGACGGGCTGGGCGTCGAACACGATCAATTCGGGCCCGCTGTCCCTGTTCGGCGCCACCGATGACTATGCCGTGGCGTGGACGATCGGCAATAACCCGGCGGGCAAGACGTGGATCGTCGGCCTCGGCGTGACCGAATCGGAAGCGGACTGGCGGGACGTCGACTACGGGCTGCGCAGTTCGGACGGCGTACTCACCGTGTATGAGAACGGCACATGGCAGGCCACGGCGGCGACCCTGGCCAACGGTGACGAACTCGCGATTGCGGTATCGGGCACGTTGCTCGAGTACCGGCTGAACGGCGTTCCCTTCCACTCGCGGAACGTACCTGCCGGGCGGGAATACTACATCGATACCAGTTTCAAGGAAGGCGCCATTTCCCTCGAGAACTTCGTGCTGCAGGACTTCTGAGCCACCGCTGACGCGTACCCGGGGCGCAGACCGCTCCCCGGGTACCGCCGGCTCGGCACTCAGTCGAAGACGACGGTCTTGTTGCCGTTCGCGATGACGCGGTGCTCCGCCTGGAACCGCACCGCCCGCGCCAGCACGCGCATCTCGATGTCGCGCCCGACGGCGGCCAGCGCTTCCGGGGAGTGCGCGTGGTCCACGCGCGCAACGTCCTGCTCGATGATCGGACCTTCGTCGAGGTCGGGGGTCGCGTAGTGCGCCGTCGCACCGATGAGCTTCACGCCGCGGCCGTGCGCCTGGTGATAAGGACGCGCGCCCTTGAAGCCCGGCAGGAACGAGTGGTGGATGTTGATCACCTTGCCCGCCAGCCGGGTGCACAACTCCGGCGACAGGATCTGCATGTACCGCGCCAGCACGACGAAGTCGACGGCGTGCTCGTCGATGAGCCCGAGAAGCTTTTCTTCCTGCTCCGCCCTGTTCGCCGCGTTCAACGGCAGGTGGACGAACGGGATGTCGTAGGATGCCGTCAGCTGGTATGCATCGCGGTGATTGGAGACGACGCAGGGTATGTCGATCGCCAGTTCGCCGATGTTCTGCCGATAAAGCAGGTCCCGGAGGCAGTGGTCGAATTTCGACACCATGATGAGGACGCGCGGCAGGATGGCGCAGTCGAACAGCTCCCAGTGCATGCCGTACTTCTCCGCGACACCGGTGAAGCGTTCCTTCAGTCCGCCGAGGCCGATGTCCGGGTCGTGGACGGCGAAATGGATCCGCATGCAGAAAAGGCCAGTGCCCTGGTCGTCGAACTGGGCACTTTCGAGGATATTGCCTTCGCTTGTCAGGATGACGCCGCTGACGTCGTGGACGATGCCCGGCCGGTCGGGGCAGATCAGTGTCAGGACGTAATCGCGCGGTTCGCTGGCCATGGTGTTTCCTGCCCTTCTTTCCGGGGCATGTCAGGGGTCGGGGGGCAGCGATTGTAGCCGAAGGCAGCCCGCCGCGCCGAGTGCATCAATCCCCGGCAGCGGCCTGCCCTGCGGGCGGAATCGCCTTCAGATAGGCGGCGATCGCCTGGCGGTCGGCGGCGGGCAGGCGCGCGAGATGCTCCTGCACCGCGACCATCGAACCGCCGACCGTATCGAAGTCCGGCGTGAAGCCGCTCTCCAGGTAGTACGCGATATCGGCCGCGGACCAGCCGCCGACGTCCTGCCCGGAGGGCGTGATATCGGGCACCTTGCCCTCGCCCTCTGGGCTCGGCGCGCCGCCGAGCCATTCCTCGCGCCTGAGCCCGCCGAATGCGTCCCTCGGCGTGTGGCATTCGCCGCAATGTCCCGCGCCCTCAACGAGGAGCCGCCCGGCGAGTGCCGCCGCGTCGTCCGCCGGGACGTCTGCCACCGAACCGGTGTCGAGGTAGCGCCGTTTCCAGAGGCCGATGCCGCGGCGCACCGACCACGGGAACCGGATGCTGTGTCCGGGAACCTCGCCCGCCACGGGCGGCAATGTCCCGAGGTACGCCCACAGGTCGAGCACGTCCGTGACGGGCATGCGCGCGTAGGACGTGTACGGGAAGGACGGGTAGTAATGTTCTCCCGCCGGCGATACGCCCCGCTGCATGGCATTGACGAAATCGCCGGCGCTCCAGCCGCCGATGCCATCGTCGGCGTGCGGCGAAATATTCGGCGCGCGGAACAGACCGAAATCCGTCTCGAGTTCGAGGCCGCCGCCAAGCCGGAACAGCGCTTCGCCGCGCGCCCGTTTGCCGGCGACCGGCGTGGCATGGCAGCCGGCGCAGCCGCCGGCCCAGAACCAGCGTTCGCCCGCCGCGGCATCCGGCCTATGCCCCGGCAGGTCCTCGGCCGCCAGGGTAACCGGCCGCGATAGCCACGCGAGGAGGCCGGCACAGAGAAGCACCGCGAGCAATGCGCTCGCCAGGACTCGCCGCATCAGGGTTTGCCTCGGCGGTGCACCGTTGCAGGCGCGTCAGTCGTCTTCCAGGCGATAGTTGTCGTGGCAGTTCTTGCAGGCGTTGAAGACGGGCCCGACGGCGGGCCGCGCGACGTCGAGCGAGTCGGGCTCGGCGGCGAGTGCGGCCTCGACCGCGTCCCGCCACTCGGCGAGTGCCGCATCGAAGCCGGCCCGGTCCTCCCAGATGGCCGGCGCCGCGCGGGAATCCGGGCCGCCCTCGGATCCCGGCGGAAACAGCTTGCCGAATTCGCCGGAGACCTCGTGGAAAGTCCGCAGCGAGGCCATCAGCACGTCCGCGTCGAATGCGGCCTCGCCCCTCAGCATGTTGCCGACGGGCTTCGCCGCCGCGCCAACTTTGTCTTCCATGAGTTCGTGGCGCCGCTCGCGCGTGTCCTCGTCGGCGCTGCCGGCCGGGCCCGCCGCGAACGCCGGAAGCAGGACGAGGAACAGGGCAACGTGCTTCATTTCATAACCTCCGTACGGGTGTCATCCCGGAAAGCGAGCAGGAAAAAGGCCAGCACGACGAGCGCGAATGCGGCCGGTATGTACCAGAAGGACTGCCAGGTCGCGAGGTCGAGTGCCGTCCCGCCGTCGAGGAAGCGGTTGTACACCGCGCCTGCGATCTGCGCGCCGATGAACATGCCGACGCCATAGGTCACGAGCACCAGGAAACCCTGCGCCTGCCCGCGGATTGCCGGCGTCGACTTCTTGTCGACGTAGATCTGGCCCGTGACGAAGAAGAAGTCGTAGCAGATGCCGTGCAGCAGGATGCCGCCCGCAATCATCCAGAACACGGCGTCCGGCGCACCGGCGGCGAACAACGCGTACCGCAGGACCCAGGCACCCATGCCGATCGCGAGCATCCATTTCACGCCGAGGCGGACGAAGAACACGGGCATCAGCAGCATGAACAGGACCTCGGACATCTGGCCGAGGCTCATGAGCGACGACGGGTTCGGCAGCATGCCGGTGAGTACGTTGGCCGTCCCCTGGTCGTACACCGCGTTCGCCGCGTAGATCGGCGCGAAGTTGTAGTAGGCGGCCAGCGGGATGCAGATGAGCAGCGAGCTCGCGATGAAAATATAGAACGAGCGGCTGCCGAGGTGCTTGAGCGCGTCGAGGCCCGCGATGCTGGCGAGCGAAACTCTGTCGCCCGCGCCGCGCGGCGGCGTGTGCGGCAGGCTCAGGCTGTAAAGACCGAGCACCAGGCTCGCGATTCCCGTCGTGTACAGCGGCAGCGGCGTACGATCGGGCAGCACGCCGGGGCCGGTGAGCTGCCCCAGTACGAAGCCGATGAACAGGCCGGCGACGATCCAGCCCACGGTACCGAAGACGCGGATTAGCGGGAACTGCTGCTCCTGGTTGGTGATGTGGTGAAACGCCAGCGAATTCGCGAGGCCGAGCGTCGGCATGTAGAACAGGTTGTAGAGCAGCAGCATCAGGATGAATACGGTCGCGTTACCCGAAGCCTGCGGCAGCGCGAGCATGACGATGCCGCCCAGGATGTGCAGCGTTGCGAGGACTTTCTCCGTCGCGAAGTAACGGTCCGCGACGAGTCCTAAGAAGAACGGGGCAACGATCGCGGCGATCGGGTTGACCGTGTACGGCCAGTGGGTGAGGTCGGCCATGCCGATCGCGGCCATGTAATTGCCGATGGTGACGTACCACGCACCCCAGACGAAGAACTGCAGGAACATCATCACGCTCAGGCGTGCGGATACGGTCAAGGTGCCCCCTTTGCCGGCTCGGGCCGGACCTGGCTCAAGCTCAACTCCGGTACGCCTCGCGGCCGTAACCCTGCACCGGGATGCCCTGCGCCGGCAGGACCTCGTTCTGCAGCGCGTGCATGGCGGCCGCCGCTTCGTCGATCGCGCGGGTGAAGGCTATGGAACCGGCGAGGATCGGCTTCAGGCGCTCCCGGTCCTGGATACGCGCGGGCGGATATTCGTGCTCGACGACGAGGTAGGTTTCCGCCGGATCGATGTCGAGGAGCTCGCGCGCCGCGAGCTGGTGGTCGAGCCAGTCGACGCTGCGGTTCTGCAGGTAGGCGAGCGGATCGTGCCGCGCCGTTCCCGGCAGCTCGTGCTCGCAGAGCGCCGTCTGTTTCTTCCAGGCGTTCGCCTGGTCGGCCGGGTTCGGCGACGGCTTGCCGCCGGCCCAGTCGCCGCGCTCCATCGTCTGGCCGCCGTAGCCCCACGCGGAGACACCACGCGAATCGATGACCTGGCCTTTGACGTGGAAACCGTCGATCAGGAAGTTGTAGCCCTCGTCCTTCAGGTACTGGAACATAGAGCGCGTGTCCTGCCCCATCAGCACCGAATGCGACGGGTCGTAATGGATCCGGAACTGGTCGCCGACACCGTGCTTCTCGCAGATGCGGTGCAGCGCAATCCAGGGGCCGGGCGCATAGGCGATGTTATTGTGCCAGCGATCGAGCACGGTCCAGCCGGGCATCGGGCACTGTTCCACGCGATAGGTTAGCCCGCGCGCCTTCGCTTCCCTGAGCAGCGGTATGAACTCCGCCTCGAACATCTCGAGATTCTCGTCCATCTCGAGGTCGTAATTGCGGCCTACGAAACCGCAAACCGCGTCGGTGCCGAGCAGCACCGCCGCATCGAAGACGCGCAGCATGAACCGGTGCTTGAATTCGCGCACCGACTTGTCGGCGACCAGCATGTTGTCGAAGTAACCCAGGTCCGAGAGCCCGACGCCGGTCGCTTTCATCGCCGCGTGCACGCGATCGGCCCGCTTGCGGTCGAACGGCTGGCGCAGGTCCAGCGTATTGGCGACCGGGTCGAGCATCGCTTCCGGCGGAACGTCTGTCTCGCTCGGGTGCAGCGCCGCAGAGAGCTGGATGAAGGGCGAGCCCACGTCACGGGAAAACTCGAGCCACTCCTCGATCGCGAGATCCGGGTCCGGGTCGCGTTTTTCCCGCGGCGTCAGCTCCTGCAGTGCGGCCGTCAGCACGCTGATCTTCATCGGTTTCGGCGCGAACGGAACCGCTGGCTTGGACATCTGCTCTTCCCCTCGTCTTGTTATGGCAGTCGAAGCGCCTCTCGCCGACGAGTATATAGAAGCATCCTTACCGAGATAAACCAAAGACCGCCGCTCCTCCGCCACAGGCGCGCCGGCGACCGGCCTCGCGTCCGTGGCCGCCCGCATCGCGAACGGCGCGCTTCAGACGCCCGCACCTTCCTCGTCCAGGATTTCGCCCAGGCGGTCGAAGCGGCGCTCCCAGCGCGAGCGGCGCTCGTCGAGCCAGCGCTCGGCCGCGGTCAGCGCGCGCGGCTCTATGCGGCAGGTCCGCACGCGACCCCGTTTCTCGCTCACGACGAGGCCGCTCGCCTGCAGTTGCTGTACGTGCTGCATGACGGCGGCGAGCGTCATGGCGAGTGGTCGCGCGAGTTCCGACACGGACGCAGGGCTCTCGCACAGGCGTTCGACGATCGCCCGGCGGGTGGGGTCGGCGAGCGCCGCGAAAACCCGGTCGATGTTGACCGGCGTCGTCGCGGCACCCGAACCGGTTCCGGGGATCATTCCGCCGCCAGTTCCGCGCCGAGCGCGTCGAACAATGCCGCCCAGCCCTGCCGACGTATTTCGGGGCCGTCCGCGCCCTCGAAGAACACGGCCTGCTCCGTGTAACGAAGCCGCGTGCCCTCGCCGTCGGCGATGAACTCGAAGGTGGCGAGCGACGAGGAAATGCGCGCGCCACCCACGGTCATGACATAGGCGAGCACGATACGTTCGTCCGGCCGGATATCGCAGTACCAGGAGTCGTTGGCCGACTCCGTGCCTTCGGGCACCGGCGTGCCCGGCCCGAAGCGAAAGCGGGCGCGCTCGAGGCCGCCGACCCGGAAGTCGAGCTCGTAGCTGTCGACAAGGAAGCCTTCGCCTTCGGCGAACCAGCGACGCTTCTTCTTCTCGTCGGCGAAGGCGCCGAACACCGTGGCCGGTTCGCTCGCGTAGCGGCGTTCGATGGTGAAACTGGCGTGGGCGGTGGCGTTCGGGTTCATCGTCTGTATCCTCCGATGTTACTTAAGCGTTGGCTTTAGTATACCCGGCAACGTCCAATAGTAAAGCGATTTCTTAAGTTTTGGGCGCTGCTTCGAGGACCTGCAGCCCCGCCCTCGCTTGCGCGCCGCGCACCTGTTCGGTCTCTCGATCGAAAAGTTTCCCCTGCGACGCCATCGTCTCAAGCGCGGCGCGCCAGGCGGCCGATCAGCGGTCGCGGCGCTCGCCGGACTTGGCCGGCGGCGGCCGCCGGTGGCCGCCCGCGGCCGCCCGCTGCGGGTGGGCGGCGCGCCAGGCGTCGGCGACGGCGACCGCGCTCATGTTGAACAGCCCTTTCGATGTGGTCGACGCCGTGGCGATATGCGCGGGCATCGCCGTGCCCATGAGGAGCGGGCCGACGAGTACCGCTTTCGTCACCGAGCGCAGCAGCTCGACGGCGATGTTCGCGGCATCCAGCGTCGGCATGACGAGTAGGTTTGCCGTGCCGTGGAGCCGCGAATGGCGGATGAGCGTCTCGCGGATCGCTTCGTCGAGCGCGGCGTTCGCGTGCATCTCGCCCTCCACTTCCAGCTCGGGTGCGAGTTGCTGCAGCCGGCGCGTCGCATCGCGCATTTTCTGTGCCGCCCGGGAGCGCGACGAACCGAAGTTCGAGTGCGACAGCAGGGCCACCTTCGGCACGACACCGAAGTTCCGCACCCGGTCGGCCGCGGCCAGCGCCGTCGCGACGACGTCGTCGACGCGTTTACCGATGTCGATGTAAGGATCGGTGACGAAGAGGGGCCCCTGCGGCAGCAGCAGCACGGATACGGAAGAAATGCGTTCGTCCGGTGCACGCGGCCCGACGATCTCGATCACGTGGCGCAGGTGGCGGTCATACCGGCCCTCCGTGCCGCAAATCATCGCGTCCGCATCGCCCTTGACCAGCATGCAGGCAGCAATCGCGGTCGCGCTCGTACGCATGACGGTGCGGGCAACGGCCTTGGAAACGCCGCGCCGGCAAGTGAGTTCGTGGTAGGTCTCCCAGTAGTCCCGGTAGCGCGGGTCGTCCTGCGGGTCGATGATCTCGAAATCCCGGCCCGGCTCGAGGTTGCTGCCGAGCGCCGCGAGCCGGCGCTTCACGACCTCGACGCGACCGACGAGCTTGACCTCGGCCAGGCCCTCCGACAGCACGGCCTGCACGGTGCGGAGCACGGTCGGGTTTTCGCCCTCGGCATAGACGAGGCGTTCGCGGCAACGGCGCGCAAGGTCAACTTCCGGCTGCATGAAAAGCTGCGACCGCGTGTTGAAGGACCTGAGCCGGCGGCGGTAAGCGTCGAGATCCGCGATCGGCCGCGTCGCCACGCCGCTCTCCATCGCGGCCCGGGCCGTCGCCAGCGAGACCTCGACGTAAAGCCGGGGGTCGAACGGCTTGGGGATCAGGTACTCGCGCGAGAAGACCGGCGCCGAGCCCGCGTCAACGCCTTCGACCTCTTCGGACGGCGGGCGCTTCGCGAGTTCGGCGATCGCCTCCACGCAGGCTGCCTGCATGTGCCGGTTGATGGTCGTCGCCCCGACGTCCAGCGCGCCGCGGAAGATGAAAGGAAAGCACAACACGTTATTGACCTGGTTTGGGTAATCCGACCGTCCGGTTGCAATCACGGCGTCGGGCCGCGCGGCCGCAGCGACCTCCGGGAGGATCTCGGGCACCGGATTCGCGAGCGCATAGACGAGCGGGTCCGGCGCCATCCGCATGAGCATCGCAGCAGTGAGAACGCCGGGCGCCGACAGGCCGAGAAAGACGTCGGCTCCGTCAATCACCTCGTCGAGCGTCCGCGCCGTGGTCTCGCGCGCGTATCGCGATTTGTACGGGTTCATGTCGGCGGTGCGGCCGGTATAGACGACGCCCTCGATGTCGACGAGCGTGACCGCCTCGACCGGCATGCCGAGATCCACGAGCAGGTTCAGGCAGGCGATGCTCGCCGCGCCGCCCCCTGTCGCCACGACGCGGACGCCGTCGAGCCGCTTGCCGACGAGTTCCAGCCCGTTCCTGACCGCCGCGGCGACGACGATCGCCGTGCCGTGCTGGTCGTCGTGGAAGACCGGGATGTCGAGGCGCTCCTCGAGGGCGGCCTCGACGGCGAAGCAGTCCGGCGCCTTGATGTCCTCGAGATTGATCGCGCCGAAGGTCGGGGCGAGCGCCGCGATGACTTCGACGAGCTTCACCGGGTCCGGTTCGTCGACCTCGATGTCGAAGGCATCGATGTTCGCGAAGCGCTTGAACAGGACGGACTTGCCCTCCATCACCGGTTTGGCTGCAAGCGGACCGATGTTGCCGAGGCCGAGCACGGCGGAGCCGTTCGTGATGACGCCGACGAGATTGCTGCGGGCCGTGTAGGTCGCCGCCGCCAGCGGATCGGCGACGATTTCCTGGCAGGGAAACGCAACGCCCGGCGAGTACGCCTGCGACAGGTCGAGGCGATTCTCGAGCGGCTTGGTCGGCGTAACGGACAGCTTGCCGGCTGGCGCGAGGCGATGGTAGCGCAGCGCGCTGTCTCTCAATGAATCTGACATAGGTCCCCGGTGAGGTCATTGCCCGGCGGCAGAGGCCTCTCCGTCGCCGTGGTGGGCGCCGGCATTTTAGCCTGCTTCGATGCTGAAAACCGCGCCGGCCGGGTGCGCAGCCACGCAGCGGCTTGACCCGTCCCGAGCCGATCGCGGAAGCTTGCATTGAAGAGCTTCCCGACGGCCCCGGCGCCCGGCGCCGGCCAGCCTTCGTCCCCTCCCCTTTAAAGGACCGCACGATGCCCGCGCCGATACGATTCCTGCCGCTCGCCGGCCTCCTGTTCGCGTTTGCCGCACACGCCGCCGCGCGGGCGGCCGGTACGCCGCCCGAGTACTGCATCGAGCCGGTGGAGCAGGATGCCGGCTGGGCCGTCCCATGGTGGCGCGAGCGCCATGAGCAGAAACGGGAACAGGCCGTCCAGTCGGACGTGGACCTGCTGATGCTCGGCGACTCGATTACTCAGGGATGGGAAGGCGAAGGCGCGGATGCGTGGCAGGCGTACTACGCTCGGCGGAATGCGTTCAACCTCGGTTTCGGGGGCGATCGCACGGAGCACGTCCTGTGGCGCCTGCAGCACGGCGCCGTCGACGGCATGGAGCCCCGGCTCGTCGTCCTCCTGATCGGCACGAACAACACCGCCCATCGCATGGACCCGGTGGATTGCGTCGCCGGCGGTGTGCGCCTGATCGTCGGCGAGCTGCGCGGGCGGCTGCCCGCAGCGAAAATCCTTGTGCTCGGCATCTTTCCGCATCACGAATCGCCGTACAACGACATGCGGCGGCGCAACGAGGCAATCAACGAGCGCCTCGCCACGCTGGCGGACAACGAATCGGTGTTCTTCCTGGACATCGGCGACGTCTTCCTGCGCGAGGACGGCGAACTGCGTAGAGACCTGATGCCCGATCTCCTGCACCCGAACGCGGCCGGTTATGAAGCCTGGGCGGCGGCGATGGAACCGGTGCTCGCGAAGCTCTTCGAGTAACGGGCGACTCCAGGACGACGCCAGGACGACGCCAGGCCGACCCCGCCCGGCGGGCAGGTCGGCCAATCGGCCGCCCTCAGTCCTCCCGGTCCGCCACGACCACCCGGATCCCGGCCGCTTCGAGCATCCTGACGTCTTCCTCGCCGATGCCCGCGTCGGTGATGACGACGTCGATCTCCTCGAGCGGGCAGACGACATTGCCCGACGAGCGATGGAACTTGGAGCTGTCGACCATCAGGATCAGCTCCTCCGCGCGCTCGATCAGGCGGCGTTCCGCGGCGACGAGCACGATGTCCGCCTGCATGATGCCCTGCGGCCCGACGGCCGCGGCGCCCATGAACAGTTGCGGCGCATGGAAGCGCGGCATCAGTTCGTCGCCCGCGGCCGCGAGGATGATGTTCTGCTCCCGGAACACGGCGCCGCCCGGCAGCATGATGCGGGTGCCCGCCTGCGGAAGGAGCGCACTCACGATGTGCAGCGAATTCGTGAGTACCTGCAGCTCCAGGCCGTCGAGGTGCGGACACATCTGCAGCGTGGTGGATCCGCCGTCGATCATCACGCCGGAACGCGGCTTGCACAGCGCCGCGGCGGCACGCCCGATCGCGCGCTTCTCCGCCCGCTGTCGGTGAATGTTCTCGTGGAACGGCACGCCGGAGAGATGCTGGCGCGTACCGTCCACCTCCTCGTGGTTCGCGAGCTCGGCACCGCCGCGCACGCGACGTATGCGCCCGTCCGCGGCCATCCGGTCGAGGTCGCGGCGGATCGTCGCCGCCGACGCGCTCAGGCGCTGTTCGAGGTCACGGAATGCTATGAAGCCGGTTTGCTTCAGCAGCGCCATGATCGCTTTCTCGCGCTCGGTTGCGTGCATGCTCAGGTCCCCATGGCTCCCGTGCCGTTCCCGTCTGTCACCGTCGCGCACCCGCCGCCAGCAACGGTGCGCCGGCGAACCACGCCAGCGTGCCGGCGAGCATCAGGTGCATCATGGTGGTCTTGTCGATCTGTCCTGCCAGGTAGGCGATCGGCGGTGCGATCACCAGCAGCAGCCCCGCAACGGAAATCAACGTTAGCAGCTTCTTCATCATGATGTCATGCCAATGCGGGCCTGGCCGCACCCTGCAGCAGCCGGCTGGCGGCGAGGTACACCAGAGCGGCGATGAACCAGCCCGGAAGGCTGGCAAAATAGATCTCTATGTAGCCGAGCTGCACCGCACCGAGGCAGGCGACGAGCGTCCCGAGCCACGCGAGGACCGCAGCCCAGTTCACGTCGCGTCCGGCGGCCTCGGCGTAGAACGGCGTCAGCCCCAGCCGCCGCACGAGCCAGTAGTCGCAGAAAATGACAGCGCCCATCGGCATCAGCGCCAGCCCGTAGAGCGCCACGAAGCCGAGCAGCTTCATCGCGACGGCCGGGAACATGCCGGCGACCGTGCAGCCAAGCCCGGTCAGGAGCGTCACGCGGAACCGTGACGCCGTCGGCACGATCGCCTGGAACGCGAGGCCGGCGCGATAGATCGTAGGGTTGGCCGTCGTCCAGCCGGCGACGATGACGCACAAAAGTCCCACGACGCCGCAGGCGCCGGCGGCCAGCGGCCCGGGCAGCACGTCGGTATCCGTCGGATCGCGATGCAGTTGCAGGGCGAACAGGATCGATGCGGCGATCCACGCAAGAAAGTGGCCGAGATACATGCCTGCGGCCGAGGCGAGGCCGTAGCGCGCCCGCCGCGCGTAGCGCAGCACTGTCAGGTCGGACATCCCGACGTGCATCGCCATATTGGCGAACCAGGCGAAGAACATGACGTGCCAGAACGTGAACTTGGTCTGGCCGGGCAGCGGCTCGCCGCCGGTCCAGATGACCGTTTCGGCGAGCGCCCAGAGGTCGGCGGGGCTGTCGATCGTCGCGCCGGTCGCGTCGAGGAAGTCCTTGAGGCCGATGAGGCCGAACGCGATGAAGACGAGCACCATCCACGGCGCCGCGCAGTTTGCGACGCGCGCGACGACCGTGTAGCCGGCGGCAGCGACCCAGGCGATGAGGCCGCCGATCGCAAGCACCGCAAGTACCCAGCCGACGCTGTTCGGGTAGAGGTCGTTGAGGCCCGGCATCGGGAAGCCGAACCAGACGCCGAGGGCGGTCGCCGAGACCGTGATCATCGAGCCGGCGAGAAAGCAGAAAGCGATGCCGTTGACGGCGTCGTAGAACACCACGACGCGGCGGCCGGCGATCTTCTCGAGCTGGTAATAGAGAGTCAGGCGCACGCGCGTCGCGATCGGTGCCGTGAGGCACGACCAGCTCAGCACGGCAAGCAGGTTGCCGATCAGGAGCCCGAGCACGAGGTCCGCGGCGCCGACGCCCGCCGCCACGAACAACGGGCCGATCATCAGCTCGGTGCCGGCCGTGTGCTCGCCGGCGTACTGGCCGATGAAGCTCCGGAAGCCGAGCTGCGCTCGCGGCGGCACCGGTTCACGCTCGTACTCCGAATGTTCGGCCATGCGTCGTGCTCCGTATCGCGGTTGTCAGGGCGCCCGGGTATCGGCCGTGGCCAGCGTATCGCTGCCGACGTCCGCAATCCGCGTCCGGCCGGTCAGCGCCATGGCGACGCGCAATTCCGCCTCGATGAGGCCCAGGAGCTGCCGCACCGCGGCTTCGCCGCCGGCAGCAAGTGCGAAGGCCCAGGACCTGCCGAGCAGTACGCCGCGCGCGCCGAGCGAAAGCATGCGCAACACGTCGAGGCCATTGCGCACGCCGCCGTCGGCGAGGACGGTGAGCTGGTCGCCGACCCGTTCCGCAATGCGCGGCAGCGCGCGCGCCGTGGACAGTGCGCCGTCGAGCTGCCGGCCGCCGTGATTCGACACGACGATGCCGTCGGCGCCGCAGTCGCGCGCCGCGCGCGCGTCGTCCACGTCGAGGATGCCCTTCACGACGAGCGGCCCCTGCCAGCGCGTGCGTATGTGTTCGAGATCGCGCCAGGTCACGCTCGGGTCGAAGTTGTTGCGCATCCAGGCGAAAAAATCCTCGAGCCCGGTGTTCGGGCCGAGCAGCGGCGCCACGTTGCCGAGCGTGTGCGGGCGGCCGCGCACGCCCACGTCCCAGGCCCACTGCGGTCGCATCATCGCCTGGCCGGCACGCCGGAGCGCGCCGCGCAGGCCGGGCGCGCCGGCAAGTCCGGAGCGGTAGTCGCCGTAGCGGGTCCCCGGCACCGGCATGTCGACGGTGAAGACGAGCACCGGGCAGCCGGCGTCCGCCGCACGCGCGAGCAGGTCGTTCAAAAACCCGCGGTCACGCATGACGTAAAGCTGCAGCCAGAATGGCGCGCCCGCAGCCGCCACTTCGTCGATCGAGCAGGCGGAGACGGTGGACAGGCAGAACGGCACGCCTGCCGCGGCGGCGGCGCGCGCCGCCTGCACTTCCCCCCGGCGCGCGTTCATGCCGGCGAGTCCGATCGGCGCAAGGCCGACCGGCAACGACACCGGCTCGCCGAACAGGCGGGTCGTCAGGTCGATGTCGGACACGTCGCACAGGACGCGCTGGCGCAGGGCGATGCCGGCGAGGTCGTCGACATTGCGGTCGCGCGTAGTCTCCGTGCACGCGCCGCCGTCGATGTAGTCGAACAGGAAACGCGGCAGCCGCCGGCGGGCGAGTTCGCGGAAATCGGCGGGTGCGACGGCTTTCATGGGGCGAATCTCATGCAGGGCAATTCATGTTGGGCAATTCATGCAGCCGCCTCCGCGGCGTCGGCGCGGCGGCGCCAGTCCGCGGCATAGCCGGCAAGGTCGACGTCGAGCGGCCGCACGCGTTCGAGAGCCGCGGGCGCCGGCAGGTCCGGGTGCACGAGCCTGAGCGCACCGTACGCGACGTCCGTGTGCGCATTCGCGACGTACACTTGCCCGGCGGGCCGGAGCGACGCCAGCGTGCGCACGAACAACGGGTCCTCCGCGAAGCGGCCTTCGACCAGCAGCCGCTCACGCGCGCCGACGAGACCGAGTGTCGTATCGGCCATCAGCGCGAGATACAGCGAGGTGGCAATGCGGCGGTCTATGGCGGTTCCGGGCGGAACGATCCAGTGACCGGCCGCGCCGGGGTACGGCCCCACGCCGCGCACGAAGCTCGGCGCCGCCGCGATGGCTTCGGCGACGAGTCCCGGCAACCGCCTTTCGAGGGAGTCGGGCTCGAGCCCATGCGCCGGCGCAAAGGCATCGACGCCGCCCGCGAGCTCGGCTTCGCGCCCGCCCATGAAGCGGGCGGACGGCACCGGCCGGCCCTGCACATCGACGTTGACGAGACAGTCGCGCGCCTCGTCGAGCCGGAGCGTGTCGAGCGCGGCCGCGGAGCGGGCGAGCCGCATCGCGACGAACCACGTGCCTGTGGACAGCACGGTTGCGTCGTGCCGCTCGATCTCGGGGTGCCCGCGCGCGGCGAGCAGCGCGGCGTTGCTGTCGTGCAGCCCGCAGAGTACCTCGCAGTCACGCGGCAAGCCGGTGGCGGCCACGACGCCGGGGCGAAGCGTGCCGAGCACTTCGTCGGCCCGGCGGAGCGGCGCGATGCGCTCCGCCCAGCCGCGAGCCGCCGCCAGCGCGCTGAAACCGGCGCCGGCCGGGAGCCACAGGTCGCTGTGGCAGCCGAGGCTCGTCACCTCCGCCGCGGCGATGCCGCACAGGCGCCAGGCCCAGTACTGGGGCCACGGGATGATCGTCACGTCATCGGGCAGCGTGCCGTGGTACTTCTCCAGAAGGTGAAGCTGCAATCCCAGGTTCAGCGCGCCGGGGAGGAAGGGTGATCCCGTCGCCGCGAAGGGATCGCGTCCGGCGGCGTACGCCTCGCGATCGCCCGCTGCCGCCGGCTCCTCGTAATCCATCGGGGCCGCGAACAGGCGATCGCCGCGGACGAGCGCCGCGGCGGCGCCATGGCCGACGGGCACGATCCGCCGGACCTGCCCGCGTGCCGCGAACGCCGTCAGCGTGTCGAAGAGCCAGGCCTCGATGCCGGCGGTGTCCAGGGAGCGGTAGTGATCCGTCCGCTGTGGCGCATTCGCGCGGACGCGGCGGTCGATCAGCCGCCCGCCGGCATCCCACAGCGATAGTTTCGCGTTGGTCTTGCCAACGTCGAGCACGATGGTCCCGTTGTCGGTGCCCTTCGCAATCACCCCTTCCCCCCGGGCCGGCCTGTTGAGCGAAAATGCGCGCATATGATAGCAAATGACAAATTTTTTGCTACCATACGTCAAACGCCGCCAACCGGACCCGAGATCATGCGACAGAAACCGCCATCCGGCACGCTTCCCGACCGCGCCATCCCGTTCGCCGTACCGACAAGCCGCTGGTCGGACGAGGCCGCCGCCGGCCTGTCCGCCCGGGAACTGCTTCTGTACCGGTCGAACCTGCTCGGCTCGGACCTGACCGTCACGAACTTCGGCGGCGGCAACACCTCGGCCAAGATCCGCGAGACCGACCCGCTGACCGGGGAGCCGGTCGACGTACTGTGGGTCAAGGGCTCCGGCGGCGACATCGGCTCCATGAAGCTCGACGGCTTCTCGACGCTGTACCTCGACAAGCTGCTCGCGCTCGAATCGAAGTACCGCGGCGTGGCGCACGAGGACGAGATGGTCGGCTACCTGCCGTACTGCACGTTCAACCTGAACCCGCGCGCGGCCTCGATCGACACGCCGCTGCACGCCTACCTCGGGTTCGCGCACATCGACCACGTGCACCCCGACGCGCTCATCGCGCTTGCGGCGTCGACGGGCGGCGAGGCGGCCACGCAGGCCATCTGGAAAGGCAAGGTGGGCTGGCTTCCCTGGAAGCGGCCCGGGTTCGAACTGGCGCTGTGGCTGCGCGAGCTGCTCGGCAGGCAGCCGGACCTGCGCGGGGTCATGCTCGCAGGCCACGGCATCATCTGCTGGGGCGACTCGTCGAAGGCCTGCTACGAGAACACGATCGCGCTCATCGCCGACGCGGCGAACCACCTGAATGCGAAACTGGCCGCCGGGCCTGCGTTCGGCGGCGTGCGCATCGCGCCGCGCCCCCCGGCCGAGCGCACCGCCGCGGCTGCCGGACTCATGCCGCGGCTGCGCGGGCTGATGGCGGGCGACCGGCCGAAGGTCGGGCACTTCTCCGACGACGCCGAGACGCTGGAGTTCGTCGGCTCTGCCGATTTCGAGCGCCTGGCCGCGATCGGCACGTCCTGCCCGGACCATTTCCTGCGCACCAAGATCGCGCCGCTCGCCCTCGACCCGGAACGCCTCGATGACGGCGAGTACCTGAGCGGCGCGCTCGCGAACTACCGGGAAGGCTACGCCGCCTATTACAAGCGTTGCGCGGGCCCGGAAGACCCGGCGATGCGTGACCCGAACCCGGTCGTGATTCTCGTCCCCGGCATCGGCCGTATCACCTTCGCCGCCGACAAAACGACCGCGCGGCTCGCCGGCGAGTTCTATGCGAACGCCATCAACGTCATGCGCGGCGCGGAAGCCATCGGCGAATACGTGGGCCTCGACGAGCAGGAGGCGTTCGACATCGAGTACTGGGCACTCGAGGAAGCAAAGCTCAAGCGGATGCCGCAGCCGAAGTCGCTCGTCGGGAAGGTCGCGCTGGTCACCGGGGCCGCGGGCGGTATCGGCGCCGCCTGCGCGAAACGCCTGCTTGCGGACGGCGCGTGCGTCATGCTGACCGACCGCGACGCGGATGCGCTCCAGGCCGTGCGCGAAGTCGCCGCGAAAGCGCATGGCAAGGACGTCGTGCGGACCGCGGTGTGCGACGTGACGGACGAGGACCAGGTGACCGCCGCCTTCGGCGCCTGCGCACGCGAGTTCGGCGGGCTCGACATCCTCGTCGCGAACGCAGGACTCGCCTCCTCGGCAGCAATCGAGGACACGAGTCTCGAACTCTGGCGGCGAAACTACGATGTGCTCGCCGAGGGTTACTTCCTCTCGGCGCGCGCCGCGTTCCGCTTGATGAACAAGCAGCAGGGCGGCTCGATCGTGTTCATCGGCTCGAAGAACGCCCTGGCGGCGACGACCAACGCCTCTGCCTACGCGTCGGCGAAAGCCGCCTCGGTGCACCTCGCCCGCTGTCTCGCGCTGGAAGGCGCAGGCAGCGGCATACGCGTCAACGTGGTGAATCCCGACGCGGTCATACGCGGCTCGCGCATCTGGGACGGCAACTGGCGCAAGGAACGCGCGGACGCCTACGGCGTCGACGCGGGCGAGGAACTCGAGGAGTACTACCGCCAGCGGTCATTGCTGAAACTGAACGTGCTGCCGGAGGACATCGCGGAGGCGGTACACTACTTCGCGTCGCCGGCTTCGGCGAAGTCGACGGGAAACATACTGAACGTGGACGCCGGCAACGCCCAGGCGTTCACCCGCTGACGGACTATCGGCCATGCCCGCCTTTCGTGACATTGCAGGCGAACTCGAGACCCAGGCGATCGAACTGCCTTCCTGGGCGTTCGGCAATTCCGGGACGCGATTCAAGGTATTCGCGCAGCCCGGCGTGCCGCGCGACCCGTACGAGAAAATTGCGGACGCGGCAGAGGTGCACCGGCACACCGGCCTCGCCCCGAGCGTCGCACTGCACATTCCGTGGGACAAGGTCGACGATTACGCAAAGCTCGGCCGCCACGCGGCCGAACACGGAATCGCGCTCGGCACGATCAACTCGAACACGTTCCAGGACGACGCGTACAAGTTCGGCAGCCTGACGCATGCCGACGCCAGCGTCCGGCAGCAGGCGGTCGACCACCATTTCGAGTGCATCGAGATCATGCACGCGACCGGCTCGCGTGACCTCAAGATCTGGCTCGCCGACGGCAGCAACTATCCGGGCCAGGCGGACCTGCGGGCCCGCCAGGACCGCCTGGCCGAGTCGCTGGCGCGCATCTACGAGCGCCTCGGGCCGCAGCAGCGATTGATACTGGAATACAAGTTCTTCGAGCCCGCCTTTTATCACACGGACGTGTGCGACTGGGGTACGGCCTACGCCCAGTGCGCCGCGCTCGGCGACGCCGCGCTCGTCTGCCTGGACACCGGCCACCATGCGCCGGGCACCAACATCGAGTTCATCGTCATGCAGCTCCTGCGGCTCGGGAAGCTCGGCGCCTTCGACTTCAATTCGCGGTTCTACGCGGACGACGACCTGATCGTAGGTGCTGCCGACCCGTTCCAGCTCTTCCGCATCCTGGTGGAGGTGATTCGCGGCGGCGGCTACGCGCCGGAGGCCGGCGTCTCGTTCATGCTCGACCAGTGCCACAACGTCGAGGACAAGATCCCCGGCCAGATCCGTTCGGTCCTGAACGTGCAGGAGATGACCGCGCGGGCGTTGCTCCTCGACCGAGACGCCCTGGAAGCCGCCCAGGCAACGGGCGACGTCTTGGCGGCACACGGCATCCTGATGGATGCGTTCTACACCGATGTCCGCCCTGACCTCGCAGAATGGCGGGCGGACCGTGGCCTGCCCGCGGACCCGCTGGCTGCGTACGCGGCCAGCGGCTATGCCGGGAAGATCGTCGCCGCGCGCCAGGGCGGACGCCAGGCCGGCTGGGGCGCCTGACCCCGCCTGTGCCTGCTCGCACTGCCCGCCGCCGGGGCGCGGGCGATCGCGAATCGGGTAAGCTTTGCGAATCGACAGCCGGTCGGCGCCGACGCGCCGCCGGCGACCGCCCGAGCGCACTCTGAATGCCCGTCGTCATCGCCGTCATCGGCACGGCTTTCGCCATCGTCATCGCAATCATCCTGCTGAAGCGGCGCGGGACCCCGAAGTTCGACATTGCCGTCGCCGATGACCAGGATGTCGCCGCCCTGCTGCCGGCGCTTGCAGGGCTGACCGGCGGCGTCGTGTTCCGCGGCAACGAGGTGACCGTGCTGCAGGACGCTGCCATTTTCACAGCGATGCTCCGCGACATCGACGCGGCCGAACACAGCGTGCACTTCGAAACCTTCGTCTGGACGGATGGCGAACTCGCCGAACGCGTAGCAGGGCATCTCATCGCCGCACAGCGTCGCGGTGTCCGCGTGCGGCTGCTCCTCGATGCAGTAGGCGCGAGCCGCGCCGACCGGGAGCGACTCGAGCGCGTCAAAGACGCCGGGATCGAGCTCGGCTTTTACCGGAAGCTGCGCCCCTGGAATCTCTTCCACATGAATCACAGGACGCACCGCAAACTCCTTATCATCGACGGGCGCATCGGCTATTGCTTCGGCCACGGCGTGGCGGACCAGTGGCTCAAGGCTTCGAAGGGCGAGCCCTGCTGGCGCGATACGGGCGTGCGCATCGAGGGTGCCGCGGTAGCCGGGCTGCAGCAGGTGTTCTTCCAGAACTGGATGGAAACGACGCTCTGCGCGCCGCTCGAACCCGACACCTTTCCGGTGCCCGCCGAACCGGGCGAAGTCGACGTCCACGTAATCAGCAGTTCGCCGGAGGACTATCACTCGAACGTCGGCCTTATATTCGCGCTCATCCTGGCGGCGGCGAAGGAGGAGGTCCTCATCCAGAACCCGTACTTCGTCCCGGAACCGGACTTCATCGACAGCCTCGCCAGTGCGGTGCGGCGCGGCGTCCGCGTCCGGATGATACTGCCGGGTGCCGGGACGGACAGTCCGTTCGTCGCCCTGGCCGGCCGCCACCTCTATCCGGCCCTCCTTGCTGCCGGCGTGGAGCTCTGGGAGTACCAGCCGACCTTGTGCCACCAGAAGATCGTCGTCGCGGACAAGCGCTGGTGCCATGTCGGCTCGACGAACCTCGACGCGCGCTCGCTCGAACTCAATGCGGAGGTCAGCGTCGGCATCGATTGCCCGGATACGGCGCGTGAACTCGAGGCGGCGTTCGAGAAGGATCTTCTGGATTCGCGCCGCATCGATACCGGGGTGTTGGCGCGCGTGCCCTGGTACGAGCGGCTCGGCGCGGCCTGCGCGTATCGCTTCCACGGGCAGCTCTGACCGGCGCCGGGGGCACGTCGCGCCGGCCCGCGTTCTGCACGGCGCGGGACCGTGCAATACTTGCCCTACCAGGGGGACGGACGGGCGAGAGATGAAACGACAGAAAGGGCTGGGCCGGGGACTGGAGGCGCTGCTCGGTGCGCCACCGCGGGCGAACGACGCGACGTCGGCCGGGCAGGCGCCGCCGCGAGTGCGCTACGACGCACCGCTCGAGGTACCGCTCGGCGAACTCGCGACGGGCAGCTACCAGCCGCGCGGCGCAATTCCCGAGGAGGCGCTCGCCGAACTCGCCGCCTCGATTCGCGAACAGGGCATCCTCCAGCCACTCGTGGTGCGCCCGGCAGCGCCGTCGGCGGACGGCGCACGCTACGAGATCGTCGCCGGCGAGCGCCGCTGGCGCGCGGCACGGCTCGCGGGACTCGCCAGCGTGCCGGTGATCGTGCGCCGGCTCGACGACCGTGCGGCGCTCGCGGTGGCGCTGATCGAGAACCTGCAGCGCGAAGACCTGAACCCGCTCGACCAGGCGCGCTCGCTGGCCCGGCTGGCGACGGAATTCGAGCTCACGCACGACGATGTCGCCAAGGCGGTGGGCCGTTCCCGTGCATCGGTGACGAACCTGCTGCGCCTGCTCGGACTCGATGCCGAGGTGCAGGCCATGCTGGCCGACGGCCGCCTGCAGATGGGCCACGCGCGCGCTCTGCTCCCCCTAGAAGCACGCGTCCAGGTCGCTTTCGCACGCCGCTGTCACGCGAGGGGCCTGTCCGTGCGCCAGGTGGAAGAACTCGTGCGCCGGCGGGTCGAGGCGACTGCCCGCGACGCGGCGCCCCGCCCGCCCGCGAACCTGCAGACGAAGTGGCTGCAGTCCCAGGTACGGGCGGAACTCGGCGGCGAGTTCGCGATACAGCCCCGCCGCGAAGGCGGCTATGGGCTGAAGATCGGCTTCGGGGACTTGTCGGAGCTCGAGGGCTCGCTCACGCGCATGCTCGACTTCGTGCGGCGCGTGCGGGACGCCGCGGGGCCGCGAGCGCGCGAATCGGCCGGCTGAGCGGCCCTTCGCATGGGTTTTTCGCTCCGTTTCCTCGGCGCCGCCGGGCAGGTGACGGGGTCGCTCTACCTGCTCGAGGCCGGCCCACACACGCTGCTCGTCGAATGCGGACTCGTACAGGGACAGCGTGCCGAGGAAACGCGTAACCGCGATCCCTTCCCGTTCGACCCGAGCCGCATCGACGCTGTCGTCCTGAGCCATTCGCACATCGATCATTCGGGTCGGCTACCGAAACTCGTGCGGGAAGGCTTTGCGGGACCGATCTATACGCACGCGGCGAGCCAGGCGCTGTGCGACATCATGCTCCCGGATGCGGGCAATCTGAACGAGAAAGATGCCGAGTGGGAGAACCGCAAGTACCATAACGGCGCACCGGTGGTGAAGCCCGCCTACACGCGCGAGGACGCAGCGGCAGCCTTGCGGCAGTTTCACGGTCTCGAGTACGACCAGCCGCGGGAAATCCTCGCGGGACTCACACTCGTCCTGCACGACGCCGGCCACATACTCGGTTCGGCGATCGTCGAACTGCGCTGGCATGAAGGCGGCGACGAGCGAACGCTCGTGTTCAGCGGCGACCTCGGCTATCGCGACGCGCCGCTCATGAACCCCGCCACCCGGCTCGCGCACGCCGACACCGTGCTGATGGAAAGCACGTACGGCGACCGCCGGCACCGGCCGATGGCGGAGACGATCGCCGAGCTGACGGCGGTGTTCACGTCGGCACGCGCCGCCCGCGGCAACGTGCTCGTCCCCGCCTTCACCGTCGGCCGGACGCAGGACCTGCTGCACCTGATGGCGGAGAATTTCGACGCCTGGGGTCTCGGCGACTGGCGAATCCTGCTCGACAGCCCGATGGGCATCGCGGCGACCGAGGCGTACGCGCGATTCGAGCACCTGTACGCCGGCGGGCTCTTCGCCGGCACGGACCAACCACGCCTGCCGAATCTGTACGCGCTTCGGACGGCCGAGGACAGCATGTCGGTGAACGAGATGGACTCCGGTGCCATCATCATTGCCGGCAGCGGCATGTGTACCGGCGGCCGCATCCTGCACCATCTGAAGCACAACGCCTGGCGTCCGCAATGCCACATCCTGATCGTGGGTTACCAGGCGGAGGGCACGCTGGGTCGCCGGCTCGTCGACGGCGCCGGCGAGATTACCCTGTGGGGGGAGACCATCGGCGTGCACGCCACCGTGCACACCATCGGCGGCCTCTCCGCGCACGCCGATCAGCAGGACCTCGTCGACTGGTACGGCGCCTTCGAAGACCGGCCGCCCGTTTACCTGGTGCACGGCGAGGCGAAAGCGCAGCGGCCGTTGCGCGAGCGGCTGTGCCGTGAATTCGGGGCGCCGGCCGAGATTGCCGTTTACGGCGAGCGCATCGAGATTCCGCCAGGCCGGTAACTGCCGGCCTAGTGGAAGCGCCGCGCCATGGCCTGCAGGATTTCACCCGGGTCTTCGACCTTTGGCGTCGCGCGCGGCCGCCGGTAACGGCGGCGCAGCATCATGAGCCCGGCGCCGTAGATGCTGCAGCCGAGGGCGGCTGCGAGGTACAGGAAGGCAAGCGGGCGCGGAAAGCCCACGTACAGCGAACCGGCAAGCAGTACGGCGGCGAAAGTGACGCAGATGCCCGGCACGGCTTCGTACAGGCGGTGCGGCAGCCACATGGGGTGCTCCCTCAGGAATGGCATTTGCTCACGATAGCGCCGGCACCGGCCCCGACGCTGTGACCCCGGTCACGGGCCGGCAGGCCCATCGCGCCGCGGGCCGATTTCACTATGGGCCGATGCGCCATGGGCGGCGCCGCGGGGGCCGGAGGTCAGGCGCCGCCGCCGACGCGCAGGACGGTTGCCGTGACGTAGGAGGCCTCGTCAGACAGCAGCCACAGCACCGCTTGCGCGATTTCGTCGGGTCGGGCGACGCGGCCGATCGGGATGCGCGGGGCCACGCGCCGCGGCCGGTCCGGGTCGCCGCCGGTTGCGTGGATGTCCGTGTCGGCCGTACCCGGCGCCACCGCATTGACGCGGATGCCGGCATGCGCCACTTCCTTGCCGAGCCCCACGGCGAAAGCGTCGATAGCCGCCTTCGTGGCGGCGTAATGGACGTACTCCCCGGGCGCGCCCGAGGTCGCCGCGACGGACGAGATCAGGACGAGCCGCCCGGCCGTTCCTGCGGCCTGCCAGCGGCGCACTGCCGCGCGGGCGGTCAGGAGCGTGCCGACGAGGTTCACGTCGATCGTACGACGCAGCGCCGCCTCGGACAGGTCGGCAAAGCACCCGATACCGCCCGTGATCCCGGCATTGCAGACGGCGAAGGCCGCCGGGCCGAACCGGCGTTCCGCCTCGGTGAACAGGTCGCCGGCAGCGGACGCCTCGGCGACGTCGCCCTGTACCGCAAACGCGCGTCGCCCGGCACGGGCGAGTTCGGCTACGAGGGCATCCGCCGCCGCCCGGTCGCGCGCGTAACTGAAGCACACGGCATAACCCGCCGCCGCGGCGGCGCGGACGATCGCGGCTCCGATGCCTCGGCTGCCGCCCGTGACGGCGAGCACCCGCCCGTTCCCGGGCACGCCGGCGCGGCCTGTCACCCCTGCCGCGCTCATTCGTCGGCGCCGGACGACTCGCGGCGCGCCACGAGCGACGACACGCGGCGGCCGTGGAGCGCGCCGACCTCGAAGGTCCAGCCCTGCCAGGTAAAGTGCTCGCCGGTCTCGGGGATGCGGCCGAACTGCTGCAGCGCGAGTCCCGCCGCGGTCTGGAAATCGGCTTCCGGCGGCGCCTCGATATCCAGCAGGCGCACGAGTTCCGTCATCGGCAGGGCGCCGGGGATCTGCCAGGTGTCCTCATCGTCGCGCCGCGGGTCGCCGAGCACGTCCCCGGTGTCGGCCAGGTCGCCGACGATGGCGGCGAGGATGTCGGCGACGGTGACCAGGCCCTCGACACTGCCGTATTCGTCGACGACCACGGCCAGCGGCACGGGATGCCGCCGCAGCTGGTCCAGCACCTGCATGGCCGACATGCCCTCGTGCACGACGAGCGGCTCGGTCAGCGCGGCGTCGACGTCGAACCCGCCGTCGGGGCGCGCATGCTGCAGGAGATCGCGGCTCTGCACGACGCCCTGCAGCGTATCGAGATCGCCACGCGCCACCAAGAGGCGCGTGTGCGGCACGGAGCGCAACGTCTCCATCACGGTGTCGCGGTCCGCATCGAGGTCGAGCCACGCGATGTCGGGGCGCGGCGTCATCAGCGACGAGATCTTGCGTTGCGACAACTGCAGCACGCGGCGGATCATCTGTCGTTCCGCGGGCGCAAACACCAGGTCGGCCCCGGCCGTTATGCGGTTGAGCGGCATGTCCGCGTCGGCACCGCCGCGGCCGCCGAGCATCCGGAGCACGGCGTCGGCGGTGCGCTCCCGGAGCGGGCGGTCCATCGCACGCTTGGCGCGGTTCGATTGCGCGAGCTGGTTGAAGAACTCGATCAGGACCGAGAAGCCGATCGCGGCGTACAGGTAGCCCTTCGGGATGTGCATCCCGAAGCCCTCGGCAATCAGGCTGAACCCGATCATCAGCAGGAAGCCCAGGCACAGCACCACGACCGTGGGGTGTGCGTTCACGAAGCGCGTCAGCGGCTTGCTCGCGACGATCATGAGGATGATCGCGATGACTACTGCGACCATCATCAGCCACAGCTCGTCGACCATGCCGACCGCGGTGATAACGGAGTCGAGCGAAAAGACGGCGTCGAGCGCGACGATCTGCGCGATCACTATGCCGAACGCCGCATGCGTCCGGGGCCCGTGCCCGTGGCGGGCTCCGCCCTCGAGACGTTCGTGCAGCTCCATCGTGGCCTTGAACAGCAGGAACAGGCCGCCGGCGAGGAGGATGAGGTCGCGTCCCGAAAACGCCTGGCCGAGGACGGTGAACAGCGGTTCCGTCAGGCCTACGAGCCAGGAGAGGCTCGCCAGGAGCGCGAGCCGCATGAAAAGGGCGAGCGACAAGCCGATCACGCGCGCGCGATCGCGCTCGGCCGGCGGCAGCTTGTCCGCCAGTATCGCGATGAAAATCAGGTTGTCGATGCCGAGAACGATCTCGAGCACGACAAGCGTCAAGAGCCCGAGCCACAGCGTCGGGTCGGAAAGAAACTCCATCGTTGGAATCCGGTGCAGGGCCTCCCTGCGTCCGGCCTCAGTATGCCACGGCAAGCAGCCGACGGGCTGCGGGTGCCGCGGGGCGTACGAGACGGCGGCGTCAGGGACGCCGCCGTCCCGGTCGACCGGCCCGCCGGCGCGGCGTTCGCGCCGGCGTGCCGCCCGACGTTACCGCCGGTGACGGATCAGCGACTCTGGGCGACGCCCGTTCCGCCTGCGCCGTCCAGGTCGAAGCGATCGAGCGTCATCACCTTCGTCCATGCAGCGACGAAGTCCTCCAGGAACCTGGCATCGCCGCCCCTCGCGGCATACACCTCGGACAGGCTGCGGAGCTCCGCGTGCGACCCGAAGACGAGGTCCACCGGCGTGGCCGTCCACCTGAGTTCGCCGGTGGCGTAGTCACGGCCCTCGTAGATGCCTTCCCGGTCGGCCGACTTCGTCCACTTCGTCGACATGTCGAGCAGGTTGACGAAGAAGTCGTTGCTGAGCGCACCCGGCCGGTCGGTGAACACGCCGTGCTCCGAACCTTGCGCGTTCGCGCCAAGAGACCTGAGGCCGCCGACGAGGACGGTCATTTCCGGCGCCGTCAGCGTCAACAAATCGGCCTTGTCCACCAGCATTTGCACGGGTGACCCGGCCGCGCCTTCGCCGTAGTAGTTACGGAAGCCGTCGGCGCGTGGCCTCAGGACGTCGAAGGACTCGATGTCGGTCTGCGCCTGCGTCGCATCGGTACGGCCGGGGACGAAGGGCACTTCGATCGACGCGCCCGCATCGGCAGCCGCCTTCTCGATCGCCGCGGCGCCGCCCAGTACGATCAGGTCGGCCAGCGACACGGCCTTGTCGTTCGTTTGGCGGCGATTGAAGTCCGCCTGGATGTCCTCGTACTCTGCCAGCACCTTCGCGAGTTCGTCCGGGTCGTTGACGTCCCAGTCCACCTGCGGGGCGAGCCGGATCCGCGCACCGTTGGCGCCGCCACGCATGTCGGAGCCGCGGAAGGTGGAGGCGGATGCCCAGGCCGTGCGAACGAGTTCGGGTACCGTGAGTCCGGAGTCGAGGATCGCCGCCTTGAGCTGCCGCGCATCCTGCGCGTCGATCAGAGGGTGTTCGACCGCGGGGACCGGGTCCTGCCACAGCAGCTCCTCGTCGGGCAGGTCGGCCGAGATGTACCGCGCCCGCGGGCCCATGTCCCTGTGCGTCAGCTTGAACCAGGCGCGCGCGAAAGCATCCGCGAACTCGTCCGGGTTTTTCTGGAATCGCTGTGCGATCTCGCGGTACGCGGGATCGAACTTGAGTGCCAGGTCGGTCGTGAACATGATCGGCTGGTGCCGCTTCGCAGGGTCGTGCGCGTCCGGCACGACGTTCGCGCCGCCGCCGTCCTGGGGCACCCACTGGGTCGCACCCGCTGGGCTCTTCGTCTGCACCCACTCGAAGTTGAACAGGTTGTCGAGGTATTGCGACGTCCATGCGATCGGGTTTGCCGACCAGGCGCCTTCGAGGCCGCTGGTGATCGTGTCCTCCGCATTACCTTTGCCGCACTTGTTGGTCCAGCCGAAGCCCTGCTCCTCGATACCGGCCGCGGCGGGTTCGACGTTCAGGCAGTCGGGCTTCACGGCACCGTGCGCCTTGCCGAAGGTGTGGCCGCCGGCGATCAGCGCCACGGTCTCCTCGTCGTTCATCGCCATGCGCCCGAACGTGTCGCGGATATCGCGCGCCGCGGCGAGCGGGTCGGGTTTTCCGTTCGGGCCTTCCGGGTTCACGTAGATGAGGCCCATCTGCACAGCGGCGAGCGGTTTCGCGAGTTCGCGGTCGCCGCTGTAGCGTTCGTCGGCGAGCCACTCCTTCTCCGGACCCCAGTACACGAGGTCGGCTTCCCAGTCGTCCTCGCGGCCGCCGGCGAAGCCGTAGGTCTCGAAACCCATGGACTCGAGCGCGACGTTGCCGGTGAGCACCATGAGGTCTGCCCAGGAAATGCTGTTGCCGTACTTCTGCTTGACGGGCCACAGCAGCCGGCGTGCCTTGTCGAGATTCGCGTTGTCGGGCCAGCTGTTCAGCGGCTCGAAACGCTGCTGGCCCCCGCCGGCGCCGCCGCGCCCGTCGAAGATGCGGTAGGTGCCGGCGCTGTGCCACGCCATGCGGATGAAGAACGGGCCGTAGTGCCCGTAGTCGGCGGGCCACCAGTCCTGGGAGTCGGTCATGAGTGCTGCGATGTCTTCCTTCACCGCATCGATGTCGAGCGACGCGAACGCCTCGGCGTAATCGAAATCGGCACCGTACGGGTTCGACTCGACGCCCTGGTCGCGAAGGGGGCTCAGGTCGACCTGGTCGGGCCACCAGAACCGGTTGGACATCGACGTGCTGTCGGCGGACGCGCCCGACATCGCGAGCGACGTGCACGCCGCCGCGAATGCGGCGATCAATGTTTGCTTCGTTTTCATTTCAGTGTTCCCCTCCGGCAGTGATGCAGGATTGCGGCGATAGATTAACTCGCACACTGATCTACGTACGATTCAAAATATCTATCACAACGTCCGGCAAAAGAGGCGTCCGCGGCCCGTACAGGCGAGGGAAAGTTTTTCCGGGGCAAGACCCCGGTTTGCGGCGCCCCGCCGTCGGCGGGCCGTCAGACGCCGCGACGCGGCGCTATTTCTGAGTAGGGCTCGAGCCCGAGCGCGGCGAGGGCCTTCGAGAGGTGCGCCTGGGCTTCAGCGGTGGGACCCGGGTAGTCACCGGCGATGACCTGCCCGCCGAGGTACCCGAGTTCGGCACGGCCTTCGGGCGTGCAGTAGAACGCGCCCAGCACGATCCGCCGCAGCCGGTCGAACGCGGCGGCGGGCCGCCTGAACTCCGCGGCGGTATCGAACCAGGCGATCTCGTCGACGATCGCGAGCCGTTGTGCCGCACCGATGTCGCCGAAGGATCCACCGTACCGGCGCCCGGCTTCGTCGTCGAGCCAGATCAGGAGCGAGAGGATGGCCACGCGGTCTTCGTGCTGCGGCGCGTACGGCGCGCTGATCCACTCGTCGACGACATCGGGTACGTGCAGCTCCGACGCAGACGGCACGGTGCCCTCGCGCGGCACGAGTATGTCGGCCAGCACGGCGACGGTGGCGAGTTCGCCGTCGCTGAGCGTCGTCGGCCAGGGTGCGCGGCGCGGCAACACCAGGTCCGGGTCGGTGCCGTAGCCGGCCGCGGTAACGGCCGGCAACTTGAGCGCGGGCCAGTGCCCGGCGTCGGCACCGGTAAAGGAGTCGCTGCGGCGCGCGGCGGCACGTCCTGCTTCGGCCATTGCCATGGTGCCGCCGGCCAGCATCGCGGCGAGCCACTGCAGTGATTCGCGACGGCTCAGGCGGCGGCCGCGGTCCCCTGCCGCGCGATCGTCCGGCATCTCCGGCATCACGCTGCCCTCCGCCCGAGCTCGCCGGCGAGACGGTCGGCATTGCGCATCGCGAGCGTCATCAACGTCAGCGTGCAGTTCTTGTGCGGATTCGACGCAAATACCCCGCCGTCCATCACGTACAGGTTGCTTAAGTCCCAGGCCTTGCCCCACCGGTCGGTGACGGAGTCCGTCCGCGACGTGCCCATGCGCGTCGTGCCGACTTCGTGAATGATCTCGCCGCCCTTCCTGATCGCGTCCCCGGGCGCCGGCAGCTCCCCGGTCGCGCCGCCCATCAATTCGATGAGAGCGCGCATCGTGGAGAGCCCGTGTGCGACCTGGCGGAGCTCGTGCTCCGACCAGCGCCAGTGGAAGCGCGGCACCGGGATGCCCCACTTGTCGCGTACGGTTTCGTCGATGTCCATGTAGCAGTGCTCGTTCGGGAGCATTTCACCGCGCAGCGCGAAGTGCACCCACGCGCCGTAGCGGTCGCGAACGGCTTGCTTGAGCTCGCGCCCATAGCCTTCCGCGCCGGCGCCGATGCCGGCGTCGGGCTCGTCGAAGCCCGTGCCGAGTTCGAGGTGGTAGCCGCGCGGAAAGTCGAGTGCGCCCTTTAGTTGCGCGGCATGTCCCCACCACGGAACGAACACGTGATTCGAGGTATGGCCGTCTTCGTTGTAGCGCGGCCGGCCCATCAGCGCGGGTACGAGCGCGCCCAGGTCGGCGCCTGTGGAGTCCATCAGGTTGCGGCCGACCTGCCCGCTCGAGTTCGCGACGCCCGCCGGGAAGCGGTCGTTGCGCGAGTTGAGCAGGATGCGGGCACTTTCACAGGCGCTCGCGGCGAGCACTACCGCACGGCCGCTCGCCGTGCGCTCGGTGCCCGTGGCGCGGTCGACGTAGCGCACGGCCGTCACGGCACCGCCTGCGTCGACTTCGAGTGCGCTGACCATGGCGTCGGTACGGATCTCGAGCAGGCCCGTGCGCTTCGCCATCGGCAGCAGCGATGTAGTCGTCTGGAAGGCGGCACCGATCGAGCAGCCGCGGCC
>DASUOE010000169.1:0-2322 GCA_036276805.1 Woeseiaceae bacterium
CCGGCGTCCTGCGCGGACGCCGGTGCGGCGACCATAGCGAAGAGCGCCGTAGCGAAGAGTGCCGCGGCCAGTGCCGGCCCGATCAAGGCACCGGGCGCCGGGAGCCCGCCGGAGCAGCCGTCGGCCAGGGCATCGTCGTCACGCCGCCGCCACTGCACGATCAGTCCGTCCGCACCGGCTTCAGGGCTTCGAATCCGTCGACCCGCTCGAGCGCGGCGAGCGCGGCCTCGATCTCCGCAGGCGGTACGATCAGCCTGCGCGTGTCGAGGCCGAGCCAGCCACCGGTGCTCACGACGCTTGCGCAGAGCTTTCCGTCTGGCCGGTAGAAATCGTTCTGCAGGCGAAAACGGCTGCCGTCGGCCGCGAGGCCGGCAACACGCAGGGTCACCCGCAGCGGGTCGAGCAAGCGGGCTTCGCGGAAGTAGTCGACCCGGTCCGACTGTATGACGGGACCGAATCGCGCCTCCGTGAAACGCGCCGCGGGAAATCCGTGCGCAACGAAGAACATGAAGCGCACGTCCGAGCACATGTCGAGGTAGGCGCTGTTGCGCATGTGGCCGTTGAAGTCGGTTTGCGCCCAGCCGACGGGCAAGGTTCGTTCGAACAGCATCGCGTGCCCTGCATTCGTGAAGGGCCGCAGTATAGCCGCAATGCCGGCGGGGCTCGCTCGCCCCGCGAACCGCGCACCCCGTCGCGGCGGCGCGCCCCGGGGTCGCGGGCACTTGCTACAATGCGTACCGGCACACCAGCCGGCGGGCGCTACGGCCGTGGTATACGAATTCGGGGATTGCAGGATCGATGCGAAACGCCGCGAAATCCGCCGCGGCGGGCGCACGGTCGAGGCGGAACCGCGCACGCTCGACCTGCTGCTTTACTTCCTCAGCCACCGCGACCGCGTCATCACGAAGGATGAATTGCAGGATGCGGTCTGGGGGACCATCGTCACCGACACCGCCGTCGCCCGCGGCGTGATGAAAGCGCGCAAGATCCTCGGCGACTCGCCGGACGACCCGCATTACATCAGCACGGTACGCGGTCACGGTTACCGTTTCATCGGGGAGCTCCGGGACGAGCATGCGGCAACGAACGCGCCCGCCGGGCCGGCGCTCGGCGAGGACCGGCGCTCCATCGCCGTGCTGCCCTTCGCGAACCTGACCGGCGAGGCTGCCAACCAGTACTTCAGCGACGGGATCGCGGAGGAGATCCTGAATCTCCTCGCGCGCATTGCCGAGCTCAGGGTGAGTTCGCGTACGTCGTCATTCTGTTTCCGGGACAGCATGCTCGACCTGCGCACGATCGCGGCCAAGCTCGGCGTCGAGTTCCTGCTCCAGGGCAGCCTGCGCCGCGATGGTGCGCGCGTGCGCGTCGCGATCCAGCTCATCGATGCGAAGGACGACGCACAGGTCCTCTCGCAGGTGTTCGAGCGCGAGCTCGTGGATGTGCTGCGCCTGCAGGCGGAGATTGCTTCGGAGGTGGTCGCTCGCCTGCCGATACTCAGCGGGCCGCCGGTGCGGCCGCACTCGCGCACGGCGAACCTGCAGGCCTACGAGTACTACCTGCGCGGGCGCCACTACTTCTACCTTTGGGACGGACGTTCACTCGAATACGCGAAACTCATGTACCGCAAGGCAATCGAGCTCGATCCGCACTTCGCGAAGGCCTGGGCCGGGCTTGCTGAAACGCTCGCCGGTACGCGCATGTGGCAGGAGGCGGGCGATGCACTGCTCGCCGAAGCAACGGACGCGAGCCTCAAGGCGGTAAAGCTCGGGCCGGAGCTCGCGGAGTCGCACTGCGCCCGCGGGTTCGTGCTCTCGCTGCACGGCGACTATGCCGGGGCGGCGCGGGAGTTCGGCCTCGCGATCGAGCGCGACCCTATGTTCTACGAGGCGTGGTACCTCTTCGGCCGGTCGCGCTTCTCCGAGGGCAAACCCGTCGAGTCCGCGCGGCTGTTCCAGGCAGCGGGTGCAGTGCGCCCGGACGAGTACCAGGCGTCGTGCCTCGCGGTCCTCGCCCTGCAGCGCGCCGGGAACCAGGCAGAGGTGCCGGCGGCCGCCACGGAAGCCGTCCGCCGATGCCGCGACCGTCTCGAGCTGCGCCCCGACGATACGCGCGCTCTGACGCTCGGCGCCGGTGCACTTACAGCCCTCGAGCTCAATGACGAAGCCATCGCGTGGGTGGAACGCGCACTCGTCATCCGGCCGGACGACGTCATGGTGCTGCACAATGCCGGCTGCACGCTGGCGGCACTCGGCGAAGTGGATCGTGCACTGGACGTATTCGAGAAGCGCTTCCGCCTCGGTACGGCGTTCGCGGACTGGATCG
>DASUOE010000170.1:0-5316 GCA_036276805.1 Woeseiaceae bacterium
CCGGTGCTCGTCGTGGTCGCGGGCGACGTCGACCCGGGGCTTGCGCTCGAGCGGCTGGAAGCCGCGTTCGGTGAAATCGCCGCGTCCAGCGCCGTGAGGCCCGCCGCGCCGGCACTGGACGCATCACCGCTCACCGTGCCGCTCCCCGTGGCCGTTGCCCAGGCCCAGCTCGGCTACATCGCGGCCGCGCCCGGGCCGTCGGAGCCGGCGGCCGATGCCTGGCGGCTGTTGCTCTACGTCCTGAGCCATGGCTACGAAGGCCGGCTCGGACGCAAAGCCATTTCCGATGCGGGTCTCGCCTACTACATTGACAGCCGCTATCGCGCCGACGGCACGAATGCCTGGGTAACCCTCTCGACCGGCGTCGACCCGGACAAGCTCGCCGCGCTCGCCGCGTTGTTCCGCGAGGAACTTGCGCGCCTCGTCACCGAGCCGCCGACGGCCGCCGAGGTTGCCGAAGCGAAACAGCACCGGCTGGGCCGCTTCGTCAGCGCGGCGCAGAGCAACGACGAGCTGACGTCGCGGCTCGCGACGGAGTGGCTGTGGTACGGCGAGCTTTTGACCCGTGATGCGCTCGAGCGGCGCCTCGCCGCGGTGAGCCCCGCCGATGTCGCCGCCGCGGCCCGCGCGTTCGCGGCGGGCACGTTCGTCACGGTCGCGCACGGCGAGGGGCCGAACAGGTAGGAGCGGCGGTAGCGCCGGGGCGATACCAGTCTACGTGCCGGGTCAGGTACATGATCGTGCCCAGGATGCACCACAGGCCGACCGCACCCGCGAGCATCGCGTAATCCTCGGCGCGCAGCACGAGGTACAGGAATCCGTACAGGCCCGCGAGGAGCGCCGCCATCACGCCGGCGCGCCGAGAGCTCCTGAGCACGCTCTGGCTGTAGCCGGCAATGAGAAGGATGGATGCCACGGCGCTTGCGAGGTACGCGAGGCCGAAACCGATGTGCTCGGCGAGCGACAGCAGGAGCAGGTAGAACAGCGCGTTCGCGAAGCCGACGAGCAGGTATTGCATCGGGTGCAACAGGAAGCGGCCCATCGTCTCGAAAAGAAAGTACGCGACGAACGACAGTCCGATGAACAGTACGGCGTACTTCGTCGCCCGCTCCGTCTTCTGGTAGAGATCGACCGGCTCGTAGAGCTCGACGCCGAACGCCGACTCCAGGGCCGCCGCCGTGTCGAGGGTACCGTCGAGCCACTCCGCGGGCAGCGGCCGGCCGAGCCCCGTGAGCTGCCATTCGGCCGTGAAACCGTCGTCCTCGACCTGGCGCTCCTGCGGCAGGTGCCGGCCGATGAAGCTCGGTGCGGCCCAGGGCGCCTCCACCGACACGTGAGTGGCATCGGCGAGGGGCAGGAACTGCAGCCGTTCGCCGCCGGTGAAATCGAGCTCGACGCGGAACGGCAGTTCGGCGCGCGGACCCGCGGCTGCGAGGACTTCGCCCACCTCCGCCACGATGTGGGGCGGCCAGCCGGCTTGCAGGGAGCCGCCAGCCGTGAAGGGGATCTCCCGGCCGCCGATGTGCAGCACGGGTGTCGCTCTCAGCGCGGCGGCATCGGCAACGGCCATGGCGAATTTCGCGCGCGCGAAATCGAGCGTTTGGACGTCCGGCCCGGCCGGGTCGGCGGACGGCACCCGCAGGACGCCGCGAACCGAGACCGTCGCCCGGTATACCGGCACTTCGTGAATCCCGCGATACAGCACCTGCGGGTCGAGCACTGCCTCGAAAGCCAGTGACTCGGGCAGGATGTTCATGTTGCGGCTGGTGACGCGGCGCTCGTACGCATCGGTCTGCACCACGGTCGCGGGCACGAGCAGCAACGGGCCGGCGATAAGCTGCCGCCCGCCCCAGCCACGCAGGATGTCTTCGGCTGCCGAGTCGCGGAGCTGGGAGCGCTCGGCGACGACCCCGAGCAGCATGCCGACGGGGATGAGCAGCACGAGGATGAGGAAACCGACGACTGCCATCTTGAGCGACACCGATTCCCGCAGCCGTTCGGCAAGTGACGGTTTTTCGTTTTCGTTGATCACGGGTACCTCCTGCGTGGCAAGGAGATGACAGCAATGCGCCGTGGCGCGCCCGTGGCGCCAAAGTGGCTATTTCGTGGCTTTTTTCGTGGCGCCGTCGCCGCGCGGGTTCCGGAAGCTCGAGGGACCCTAGCGGCAGGCCTCGTAGAACGGGCGCGCCGCGTCGATGTGGCCGAGCACGGTGGCGCGCTCCGCGTCGCTGTTGTAATCCGCCTGGGCCGCCGCGGCCGCGCGCACGCGTTCGAGCCAGGCGAGGAAATACGCGGCATCGTCCGGCGAGCGCGGCGGCTCGCCGTTCACGGTGAGGTACACGGGGCTCGTCGTCGCGTACGGGTACTGGTCGAGCACGGCCGGTGTCGGTGGGCTCGAAGCGCGGAGCAGCAGCCAGCCGGAGGCGCCCGCCGGGATCTCCGCCTCGACGTCGGCGGACGTACCCGCCTCGAAGCGCTCGACGACCTCGCCGTTGTACACGAGTTCGAGGTCGGCGACCGGCACGGCCGAGCGCAGGAACCCGGACACACGCAGCACGTCGCCCGCGCGGGCTTCGATGACGCTGCCCGGCCCTGCCCCGTTCACCGCCACGCCGACGAGCGGCATGTTGGTCGCCATCGACGCGCCGCCCGCGAGCGCCTCGAGCCACGCGTCGCGCCGTGCGGCCGGCGTCGCCGCGCCCGTGCCCGCGCGCACGTATGTGCGGTTCAGCCCGACCGGCCCGCGGAGCGAGGCGTAGTTCGTCATCGCGTCGGTGCCGCCGGCCGCAGCGATGCGCGCGCCGCAGTTGAGCAGCCGGTACCACACGGCGGCCGAGGTACGATGATCGGCGAAACCCGTGACCTCGTAGTAATCCACGAGCCCGAGCGCGGCGTTCACCGGCAGCATGTTCGTGAGGCGCCCGCCGGCCGACGGATCGGGCGCCGGCGCGTCGAACGGGTGCACGTAACCGACGAGCGCACCCTGCTCGCGAGCGAGCTCGGCGATCGTGACGTTGTCCGGGTGCCAGCTCGCCGCCGCGGTGTACGGGTAGGCCGAGTAGTCGGGGATGAGCAGGTGGCTGTCGAGGCCGATGAGGCCCAGGTGGCCCCAGACGCTCGTGTGGTATTCCTGCTGGTGCAGGATGAGCGTGCCGGCGTTCGCGACGGCATCCGGCGCCGGCGAGAACAGCGTGACGTCCGGCACGCGCTGTTCCTTGTTGACGACGAGATTGAAGACGACGTCCAGGTCCTCGGCCCGCGCCTGTGCGGCGAGCGTCGCCGGCGTCGCGCGGTACGTGCCGCCGTAATTCATGTGCACGTGCACGTCGCCGCTCACCCAGTTCGTCCAGTCCGGCGGCAGGTCGAGCGCGGGGATCGTGACGGTCACGCTGCGGGATTCCCCGGCGCTCGCTTCGATCGCCTGATGCACGACCTCGTGCTCCGGTCCCCGCCACGCGGTCACGGTCGCGCGTCCCGCGGGGACGACGAGCTCCGCGCTCCCGTCGGCATGGAAATACGCCGTCTCGCGCTCCGCCGCCGCCCGGTCGAATTCGTGGTCGGCGTGCAGCCATGCGTCCGCCGGCGCCCGGGCGCGCCCGTCGCTGCCTATTACGGCGAGCCGGGCCGCCACGGGCTCGCCCTCAGTGTCGACGATGCGGAGCGCGAGCGTGCCCATATGGCCGCGGTAGCGCCGCTCGGCGGCCTCGAGCACGGTGACCTCGCCGCCCACGAACGCCTGGATGCGGATTTCGTTGTCCCCGTGCTCGTTCGCCACGTAAGCGATGCGGGTGCCGTCCGGCGACCAGCGCGGCGCGCCCACGTCCCAGGCCCCGTAGGTCAGCGGGAACGGCTCGGCGACGCCGTCCATGCGCGTGACCCAGAGCTGGTGCCACTGCCGGCCCAGGTAGGACGCGTAGGCGATCCGGTGGCCGTCGGGCGCAACGTCGGGCCGCGAGCGCCAGGAAGTCTCCTCGCGGCGGACGAGCACCTGCTCCCCGGTGTCGAGGTCGTGCCGCCAGAGGTTGCCCGTGCCGTACGGCACGCCGCGGTTGCTGACGTAGACGAGGGCGTCGCCGTCGGGGAGCCAGGCGGGGCTGAGTTCGTGGTCGTAGCGGCTGTAGTAGTAGCGCTCGACCGTCGCCTCGCGCTCGGGCACGAGCTGCCGGCCACCGCGTAGCGTGCCGTCTGCGAAGTCGCCGACGAAGACATGGAAGCGGCCGGTATCCGCGGTCGACACCCAGGCGATACGTCCGCCGTCCGGGGACCAGCGGGGTTCGGTATTCACCGCCCCCCCGTCGGTCAGCATCCTGACCTCGCCACTCGCGAGCTCCAGCACCGCGAGTTCCAGCGCCTTGCCGTCGTAGCGCGTGAACACGATGCGCTCGCCGTCGGGCGACCAGTCGGGCTGGTAATCGTAGCCGGGCCCCGCGGTGAGTTCGGTTGCCACGCCGGAATCCACCGCCTGCCGCCACAGGCTGCCTTGCATCGAGTACACGAGCTCGGCGCCGTCCGGCGACCACGCGAGCGCAGCCGGCCCGCTCGTGAGCTGCGGGAGGTACATCTCGCGGAAGTAATAGTTGTGCGGCACGTCGACCTGGTCCAAGACGGTGCGGCGATCGGCCTGCGCGGCGGTCAGCGGTGCTGCCGCCGCGGCGGCGAGTGCGACAAGCGCGGTGGAACGTGCGAAGCGTCGATGCACGGCGTCGATCCGGTTCCCGGGGTGATCGCGGCAGCTTAGCACGGGCCGCCGGCGCCCTCGCCGCCCCGGCCGGAAGCTCTGGTATCGTGCGGTTGTCGCTACGGCGCCCCTGGCATCGGCGCGTGCGAGGACCGTCACCATGAACACCAGGAAGGCCGTGAACGCCATGAACGTCGCACGCCACCTCACCATCCACGGCCGCGTTCAGGGGGTCTGGTACCGCGCCTGGACGGTGCAGACGGCCCGCGAACTCGGGCTCACCGGCTGGGTCCGCAATCGGCGCGACGGCACGGTCGAAGCCGTCGTCCAGGGCGAGGCGGAGGCCGTCCTCAGGTTCGCCGAACTCGCCCGGACCGGCCCGCCGCACGCGGCGGTCGAACGCATCGAGACCCGCGACACCGACCCTGAACCGCTGACGACCTTCGAGGTACGCCCGACCCTGTTGGAGCGGCGGTAACGCCGCGACTTGAAGGTGGCCTGAATTCCTGAGCTGGGAGCGGCGGTAACGCCGCGACTTGAAGGTGGCCTGAATTCCTGAGCTGGAAGCGGCGGACACGCCGCGTCCGTGACACGGCTGTAGGAGCGGCCGTAAGGCCGCGAATGGTTTGCTCTTTCCG
>DASUOE010000171.1:0-22195 GCA_036276805.1 Woeseiaceae bacterium
AGCTGCGCTTCCTGCAGATGCTGGTCGCGCACGGCGCCCAGGTCGTTTCCACCGAGCGCATCCTGTCGCACGTCTGGGGCAGCCGCGGTGGCGGCAACCGGCAGCTCCTGAAGCAACTCGTGCATCGCGTACGCATGAAACTCAAGAGCGAGTCCGGCGATGACACCCTCCTGCAGACAGTGCCGAACGTCGGCTATCGCTTGCTGTTGCCGGCCAGCCCGGTTGAAGACTAGAGGTCGTAGATGATCGGCATGATGGCCGACAGGCCGATCCACATGATGAGCTGAAGGGGCACGCCGGCCCGAAGGAAATCGCTGAAGCGGTAGCCGCCGGCGTTCATGACCAGCAGGTTCGTCTGGTAACCGACGGGCGTCATGTAACTCATGTTCGCGCCGTAGAGCACGGCGAGGACGAAGGGTTCCGCCGGCGCGTCGAGCGCCTGCGCGATGCCGATCGCGATCGGTGTCCCCAGCACCGCGACGGCATTGTTCGTGGCGACTTCCGTCAGCAGCGCCATGACGAGGATCAGCCCGGACAGCGCCACCCAGACGGGCATGTCGCCGAGGACGGCTACGTAAGCATGCGCTACGAGATCGGCGGCGCCTGTCGCCGTCATGGCAAGGCCGAGCGCGAGGCTCGCGACGATTACGAGGATGATGCCGCGATCGAGGGAGTCGCGGACGTCCTGCCAGCCGAAGCACCGCGTCAGCAGCATCAGGCCGACGCCGACGAACGCGGCCTGCGAGATCCTGAGCAGGCCGGTGGCGGCCGTCAGCACGACGCCCAGCATGATTGCGAATGCCAGGGTCGCCTTCGCCGGCCGCGGCAGGCTGATGTTTCCGTCGAGTACGAGCGCCATGCCGCTGCGCTTCAGGCGCTCGAGGCCCGCGGCGGCGCCCTGCAGCACGATCACGTCGCCGGCCCGGAGCGGCATGTTCTTCAGGTTCTCCGGCTCCGCTTTGGTGTCGAGCTCCGGCCGGTGCAGCGCGAGCAGGCTGAGCCCGTAGCGCGACAGGAGCCGGCTCGCGGCCAGGGTCGTCTGTTCGAGCGGCGACCCGCGCATGACGACCAGTTCCGCAAGGTGCTCGCGGCTGGCGAGCGGGTTCTCCGTGTCCACCGGCCGGTCGTCGCCCACCGGCAGCACGGTCGCGCCGATCAGGCGCGCGAACTCCACGAGGTTTTCCAGGGTGTCGTTGACGTGCAGGTAATCGCCGGGCTGCACGACCTGGGACGGCAGCCGGGCCAGTTCCAGGTTGCCGCGCATGAGGCGGGACACGCGCATGCGCCCGCCGGTCCTGGCGAGCGTTTCGGCGAGTGGCGCCCCGGCGAACTCGGACGAGTCGTTGATGCGCAGCCGGGAATCGAACAGGCGCGGCGCGACGTTGCGCATCGGCGGCGTGCGGTCCGGCAGGAGCTTCGGCGCCGCGAGCCACAGGTAGAGGATGGCGAACGCACCGACGAACAGGACCGGCGGCGCGAAGTGAAACATGGACATTTCCGGCAGGCCCATGTCGTGCGCGATGGAGACGACAAGCAGGTTCGTGGAGGTGCCGATTGTCGTCGCCATGCCGCCAATGATCGTGGCGAACCCGATCGGCATCAGGACCCGCGACGGCGCCACGTTGACCTGCAGGGACACGACCAGGAGCAGCGGCATGAGCGCGGCGACGACCGGCGTATTGTTGAGAAACATGCTGAGCGTAGCGGCGATCAGCATCGTCAGCAGGAACGCGAACTGCGGCCGCACACGCCACAGGCGGGCGAGCACGATACCTACAGGCTGCAACGCCTGCGTCACCTCCAGCCCCCGCGTCAGCACGATGAGCGAGATGACGGTGAGCAGTGCCTCGTTGCCGAAGCCGGCGAGAAAGTCGCCGGCCCGCACGCGCTCGCCGTTCGCCTCGATCTCGAAGAGCTCGAACCACAGGAGGACGAAAGCCAGGATCGCCAGACTCGACGACTCGAGCGGGATCTTCTCGCGCGTGTACAGGAAGATCGCCGCACAGGCGAGCACGATCGCGAGTATTGCGTGCGGGCTTACGCTTACGTCCATGGCCAGATGCTAGTCCGGCGCGGTTACGAGGCCGGTCACGACGCGGTTACGCCGCGGTTAGATTTGCCGCGCCGGGCACGAACCGCGCGCCCCACGGCGGCGGGGCAATATGCTACCGTCGGGTTGTTCCGGGAAGAAGGCTGCCGCCGTCCGGGGAGGAGCGGCCGATGAGTGAATACGACAAGCTGCTCGCACAGCTGAGGCAGAAGCGCGACCTGCTGAAACTCAGGATGCATCTCGCGAGCAGGGACGTGAGTGACGACTGGCAGGACCTGGAGCGGAAGCTCAGGCGTTTTGCTGAACGGGCGGAGCTGAAGCGCTCCGGCGACGAACTCGGCGACGCCATGCGCGGGCTCGGCAAGGAGCTCAGGGAAGGCTACGAGCGCGTCCGGCGCGCGCTCGACGACTGACGTTTCGCCGGCTCCGCGGCCCTCAAGCGCGTGCGGTGGTTCTGGTACCTGCTTGGCGCGCTCGTACTCGGCGTCGCCGCCCTGCTCCTCACGCTGCACGTCCGCCGCGAAGCGCTGGCCCTCGAATTCGCAAACCAGGCGCTCGCAGGCAGCGGCCTCGTCGTCGTCGACCTCTCGATCGCGCGGCTGCGCCCTGACGAGATCCGCTTTCGGCGGCTCGAGCTCGCCGCGGCTGCCGGGACGCGCTATGAGCTCGAAGGGCTCGTCGTTCCGCTGGCGCTGCCGGACACCGCCATCCGCTCGGCCCATGTCAGCCGGGTTCGCGTGACGCCCGCAGCGGTCGGCGAGCCTGGCAGCGAGCCGGCGGGTGAACCGCCGGACCTTTCGGGCCTGCTCGACACCGTCTTCGCCCTGCCGCTCACCTTTCCCGAGCTCACCGTGACCGTCGGCGCGGTCGACTGGCCGGGCTGGCCGCCGCTCGAAAACCTCACCTGGCGCACCGGGGGCGGCGAACAGGAACTCGAGGGAACTGTCGCGGGAATCGAAGTGCGCCTGTCCACGGGCGGCGCGCCCACGGGCAGCGCCCGGCCGGCTCAGCGGGTCAGTCTGTCCGCCGCTGGCGGGGCCGCTGCGGCGGACCTCCTGTTCGAGCCCGCCGCGCCGGGTTACGCCGTGCGCGGCGCCGTAACCTTCACGGCCGGCCCCTGGCTGGCCCTCGCCCGCGAGGCGGAGTGGCTTCCCTGGCCGGGGCTCGACGCCATCGCGGCCGGGCGCGCGGAACTGAACGGGAAGTTGGGACAGGCAGGGCTTGTGCTGGCGGCGCGAGTCGCTCTCGAGGACGGCAGCCGCCTCGGTGTTTCGGACGCCGCGGCCGGGATCGGCGCCGAAGTCCTCGGCCTCGGCGCCGTCGACGTCGAAGCGACGTTTCCGGGCCGCGAATGGAGCGTCCGCGCACAGTCCTTCAAGATCCGGGTCGAGCACCCGGCTCTCTCGGAGGCAACAGCCGACGTCGACGAGGTGGAATGCGTGACCGCACGTTGCCGCTTTGCGGGGACCGCGATGGCCGGCGCCGTCGAGGCGGGCGGGCTACGCACCGCCGCGGTAACGGCGGCAGCCTCGGGCAGCCTGGCGTTCGCGGATGGCTGGTCCGTGACCGCCGTGCCAACTGCCTTTGCCGCCGCGGAAGTCCAGGGCGACGGCTGGCGAGCCGGGCGACTGCGACTGCGCGACAGCCGTGAGTTCGTGGTCGCTATCTCACCAGCCGGCCTCCGCGCGACGGCCGATGGAATCAGCGCCGACGTCGACGGCCTCACGGTAGCCGGTTCGCTGACGGCTGCGGCCCGGGTGGAACTGGCTGCCCTCGAGTTCGACGGCGCCCTGGGACCGGCGTTCGAGGCGCAATACGAATTGCCGAAGGACACGCTGCACCTCGCCGTGAACGGTCGCGCCGTCGTCCCGCCGGCCCTGCGCGGCCGGGTCGACCTCACCGGCGCGCTCGGCACGGCCCGCGTGAGCGCGGCCGACCCCGGCCGCGACCTGGATGTCGAGATTGACGTCGTAGTGGCGCCCGGCCGCGTAGCCGCTACGGTCCGGCGAGCCACCATCGGCTTCGAGACGACGCCGTTGTCGGGTTCCCTGCCCGGGTGGCGATTGCCCTTCGACCTCGCCGGGGGCAGCGCCGCCGCCGATGGCGCTCTGGAATGGCGACAGGGCGACGGCATCCTCACGGGCGAGTTCCGCATCGTGCTCGCGGACGCTGCCGGCACCTGGCAGGACCTTGCCGCCACGGGCATGCATGCCGAGATGCCGGTCCGTTTCCTGCCCGGGCGCCCGCCCGTACTTGGCCCGGGGACCGCCGGCGCGGCCTTCGTCGACGTCGGCCTGCCGCTTCGCGACGTCGCGGCCCGCATGGCCTGGGATACGGCGAGCCCCGTGGTGCGTGTCGAGGACTTTACGGTCGGGCTTCTTGGCGGGACTCTCGGCGCGGCGCCGTTCGGGTTCGACACCGCGGCAATGCGCGGCACTCTGGTGCTCGAGGTCGACGGTATTCAGCTCGGGTTAATCCCGGAACTCGCAGAATTCGAAGCACTGGAGCTGACGGGCAGCCTGTCGGGGACAGTGCCGGTATCGATCGAGGCCGGCACCGTCACCATCACCGACGGCCACCTCGAGAACGACCCGCCAGGCGGCGTGATCCGTTATCACGCCGCGGCGGCAACGGATGGCCAGGGCGGGCTGGCGATGGCACAGCGGGCCTTGTCGCACCTCCGGTACGACAGCCTGACGTCGGACGTCAGCTATACGGAAACGGGAGACCTGGTCATGAAACTGCGCCTCGAAGGCATCAACCCCGACATGGACCCGCTGCAGCCGGTCATCCTGAATCTCAGCGTCGAAAACAACATTCCACAGTTGCTCGAGAGCCTGCAGGCGACGCGCGACATCCAGGACATCATCGAGCGGCGGACCGACCAACGTCCGGCGCTACCCCGCTAGCAACGCGTGGGATAAGCTTCGCCCTGCCCGCTTCGAGGAACCGGCCCGCATGAAACGCACTGCACTCCTGCTGCTCTTACCGGCACTCTGGGCCTGCACGCCGACCGTCCAGGTGGCGGCGCCCAAAGAACCCATCGAAATCAACATGAACGTCAAGATCGAACACAATATCCGCGTCCAGGTCGACAGGGAACTCGAGGACATGTTCGACGAAGACAGCGAGCTGTTCTGAGCGCCGGGTCCCCCGGTCAACAAATACGTGGAAAGGTGCGCAACATGAATAAGCTGATCGCAACGTGCCTGCTGCTCGTGCTGGCGCAGGCCGCCTGGGCCATCGACCTGCAAAGCGCGAAGGACCAGGGCCTCGTCGGCGAGGCGAACACCGGCTACCTCGCGGCCACCGGCGCGCCCAGCCCCGAGGTGGAGGCGCTGATCGAGGACGTGAATCGCAAACGCCGCGCCGAATTCGAAGCGACGGCCGCGAAGACCAATGCGACGGTGGAACAGGTCCGCGTGCGCTTCTACCAGCTCGCGGTCGAACGCACCGCGCCCGGCCACTACTACCAGGACGCGGGCGGGAGCTGGCGCCGGAAATAGCCCTTTGGCGCGCCCGGGTGACGCCGTGTCCTGCCGAACCGATCAGACGACGGAGGCGATGTCCGGCAGCCAGCGCGCGAAGTAAGCGTGCTTGTCACGCAAGTCCGCGACCGCGGCCGCCGGCTCCCGCAGGAGCAGGCGCAAGCGGTCTCCCGGCCGCAACTGGCCGAGGAGATGCCGGTCGCAGCGCGCCACCTGCAGAACGCGCGGGTACCCGCCGGTCGTCTGGGCGTCGATGCCGAGCAGGAACGGCGTGCCGTCCCCCGGGCACTGCAGCGTGCCCGGAAACACCGGTGCGCTCGGCATGCGCCCGGCGGATTCGACGGCAAGGAGCGCGCCGGTAAGTTCGAGTCCCATGCGGTCCGCGCGCCGGCCTACGGTCCAGTTCGTCCCGGTCAGCACAGCGAGCGTGCCCGTTCCGAGCTGGCCGGCTTCCGCCCCAGGGCAGGCCCTGAGCGCCCATGCGTCGGTGAACACCGGCCGAAACTCAGACGGGGTTGCCGCATTCCCGGCCTTCGGTGGACGCCCCGCAACGTCGAGCCGGTCGCCGGCGCGCAGGGCGCGTCCGTCAAGCCCGCCGAGCGCCGCCGGCATGTAGGTCGACACGGAGCCGAACTCCGCGACGGCCGCGAACGCGCCGCCCACGGCGAGGTAGCTCCGTGCGCCGCGCGAGCAGGCGCCGATCTCGAGCCGGTCGCCGGCACGCAACGCGAAGGACTCATGCAGCGGGTGCTCCTCGCCGTTGACCCGTACCGCCACGTCCGCGCCCGTGACCGCGACCATTGCGGGCGCATCGACGTCGAGGACGGGCCCGTACAACGTTATCTCCAGGCCGGCCGCCTCCGGCGCGTTGCCGACGAGACGATTGGCCAGTGCCAGCGACAAGGGGTCGGCGGCGCCCGCGGCCGGGATGCCGAGATGGCGCAGGCGGCGCCGCGGGCCGGCCTGGATCGTCGTCTGCAGCCCCGGCCGGATTACGTGCATGCTCACGGCGCGGCGTCCTCGTCGCGGCCGATCGCCTCGAACCGGATCCGCTGCCCTGGCGCGAGCCGGAACGGCTCCTCGCCGGCCGGATCGAACAACCGGAGCGGCGTACGCCCGATGAGCGGCCAGCCGCCGGGCCCTGCGAGCGCGTAGAGGCCCGTCCAGGCGCCGGCGATGCCGACGGATCCCGCGGGCACCCGCTGCCGCGGCCTCTCGAGCCGCCCGACCGACAGTCGCTCGTCGAGTCCGGACACGTAGGCGAAGCCGGGCGTAAAGCCGAGCATGGCAACGCGATACCAGCCGCTCGTGTGGGCGGCGACGAACGCGTCGCGTGTGAGGCCGAGTTCGCGGCAGATCGCCTCGAGGTCCGGGCCGTCGACACCGCCGTAACGGACCGGGACGCGCACCGGTGGTGCCTCCGTGGCCGCCTGCGGCGCGCCGGCGGCAAGGGCCCGGCCCAGGCGCTCACAGGCCGTCCGGGGATCGGTGACCGTGGCGTCGAACCGCGCGACGACGGTGGCGAGGCCGGGCACGGCCTCGAGCCAGGTCGGGTCTTCGCGCAGGACCGCGGCCAGCCGGCCTGCGGCGGCGGCACCCGCGACGGCAACGGTAACGAGGTCGTCGCCGCACAGGCGCGGCACGTCCGGCGCCTGCTCAGCCATCGTGACGCGGTGCGAGGATGGCGAATCCCTGCGCGACGAGCGCGGCGCGCACGGCGCGCGCCGCGTCCACCGCGCCCGCGGTGTCGCCGTGTATGCACAGCGTGTCGGCGCGAACGCGGATTCGCGTTCCCTCCCCGGTCACGGCGCTGCCCGCCGTGGCCAGCGCGAGGGCCTGTGCGACCATGCCCGGTACGGAGTCGAGCACCGCGCCGGCCTCCTCGCGCGGCACCAGCGACCCGTTCGCCCGGTAACGCCGGTCGACGAACGCCTCGGCGACGAACGCCAGGCCCGCCTGCGCCGCGGCGTTTTCGAGCGCACTGCCCGCCGGCGCGACAAGCGCAACCCGACCCGGCAATTCGGCGGCGACACGCGCGGCGATTTCCGCCAGCGCGGCATCTCGCGACGCGTCGGCGTAGAGCGCGCCATGCAGTTTCACGTGCGCGGTCCGTGCACCGAGCTCCGCGGCGGTGGCGGCAAACTCCTGGACCTGCGCGGACAGTGCATCGTACAACGCACTGCCTTCGAGAAAGCCGCTCTTCCGGCCGAAGCCGTCGCGGTCGGGGTAGGAAGGGTGCGCACCGATCGCCACCCCCAGCCGCAGCGCCGCCGTGACCGTGCGTGCCATGCTGTCGCCGTCGCCGGCATGGCCGCCGCAGGCGATGTTGCAGCTCGACACGAGTTCGAGTAGCCCGACATCGCCTGCCTTACCCTCGCCGACGTCCGCATTGAGATCGATACGCTTCATTCCCGCTCGCCCTGCTTCATCCGGCGCTGTGCCGTGAGCACGTCGCGGTAGCTACGGCCGAGCGCCCGCTCCCGCTGCCTGCGCTCGGCCACGCTTGCCGAATTCCGCGCATCCTCCGCGCAGAGCTTGTGATAGCGCGCGAGCCGGCCGGCGTCGAGCGCACCGGACTCGATTGCAGCCCGCACCGCGCAGCCGGGCTCGCTGTCATGCCGGCAATCGCCGAAGCGGCAGGCCGCCGCGAGCGTGGCGATTTCCGTGAATACGTCGTCGAGCGCGTCGCCGACGCCGGCCAGCCGGAGTTCGCGCATTCCTGGCGTGTCGATGAGCCAGCCGCCGGCCGGCAGGCGGTGCATCGACCGGGCGGTCGTCGTGTGTCGGCCGCGCTGGTCCTGCGGACGCGCGGCGTGCGTCGCCAGCCCGGCACCGGCGAGGCTGTTGACGAGCGTCGATTTTCCGACGCCTGACGACCCGAGCAGGGCGACGGTCTGGCCCGGGCCGCACCACGGCAGAAGTCGCACCATCGCGGCGGGATCGCGGGCGTCCAGGCTCTCTACCACGAGCCCGGGCGCCAGGCGCCGCGCAGCGGCGGCGAACTCGTCGGTCGATGCGACCTGGTCCGCCTTCGTGATGACGACGACGGGCCAGGCCGCGGCATCGTGCGCGAGCGCGAGATAGCGCTCGAGGCGCGCCACGTTGAAGTCCCGGTTCGCCGATGTCACCACGAACACCGTGTCGACGTTCGCGGCGAGGGCCTGCATTTTACTGGCTTCGCCTGCGGCACGCCTGCGAAAGACGCCGGCGCGCTCGAGCACGCGGCACACCCGGCGGCCCTGAGGCTCGACCAGCACCCAGTCGCCGACGGCGGGACCGCCGAGTGCAATCGGTTTCGGCAGGAGCACGCTGCCGGTAACCTGCTCGCCGTCGAGTTCGAGTCGTCCGCGGTGCACTGCCATGACGCGGGCCGGCGCGAGCGCGCCGTCCGCCGCCTCGTCGAGTTGCGCGGCGAAGAAGTTTCGCCAGCCGAGCGCCTGCAAATCGGTCATGTCCGGTCCCTGCCGAGCTGCGCTACACTTGCGAGTGTCTGCGGCGTCGGCCCAGCGAGGATACAACATGAGTGTTCTGCTCGTGACGGGAGCGAGTTCCGGCATCGGCGCCGCCGTGGCCATCGCGTTCGCCGAAGCCGGCTGGGACGTCATGGCGAGCGGCCGCGACGAGGGCCGCCTCGATGAGCTGGCCGAGGCCGCGGAGAACATCGTGACCTGGGCCGGGGCGCTCGAGTCGAGCGAAGAATGCGACGAACTGGTCGCGGACACGCTGGACGAATTCGGGCAGATAGACTGCCTCGTGAATTCCGCCGGCCTGCTGTTTCGCGGCGACGTCACCGAGACGGACGACGACGACTGGCGGGAGACGTTCGCCGTCAATCTCGACATCCCGTTCTACCTGTCACGCGCCGCGCTCCCGCACCTGCAGGAATCCGCGGGCACGATAGTCAACATTGCATGCGCGAGCGCGTTGCGCGCGGAGCGGCGCAGCGTCGCTTACGCGACCGCCAAGGCCGGACTCGTCATGCTGACGAAGGCGATGGCCCGCGACCATGCCGCGGATGGCGTGCGCGTCAACGCCGTTTGCCCGGGGCCCGTCGATACCCCGCTCCTCGCGGCGGCAGCAGACGAGGCGGAAGAGGACGTCGACGGGTTTCTCGAGCGGCTCGCGACCGCGAGCCCGAATGGCAGGGTGGCGACGCCCGAGGACGTGGCAGCGGTGGTCCGGTTCCTCGCGAGCGCGGAAGCCGCGCACATCACCGGCGCCGTCGTCCCGGTGGACGGGGGCCTCGGCGCCTGACGCCCGTTACCGGCCGCGACGCTCAGGCACCGGAGAAATCGACGTCGGCGAAGACCAGCGAGGGCGACAGCGTCGTAGCATACGGGTAGACGTCGTTGCCGACGAGCTCGAGCCGCGCGAACAGGTCGACGAGATTGCCAGTCACGTTCATTTCGCTGACCGGCGCGCCGATCGCGCCGTTCTCGATGAGGTGGCCGCGAAGACCCAGTGAGAAATCGCCGGTCGTGTTATCCGCGTTCCCGCCGAGCCACGACGTCACGTAAACCCCGTCGCCGACCACGGCGAGGAGCTCCGGGAGCGATTGCGAGCCGGTGGCCACGCGCCGGTTCGACGGCTCACCCGTCGTCGGCCCCATGCCTCCCTTGCGCCCGTAATACGTGTCGACGTAGAGATTGCGGACGGTGCCGGCCTCGACAAGGGCGAGCGGCCGCGCCGCGATGCCTTCGCCGTCGAAATGCCGTGACGCGAGGCCGCGCGGGATCAGCGGATCGTCGACGATGCCGAGCACCTTGCTGAACGGCTGCGTGCCCAGGGTGGCATCCCAGAACGACTGGCCCTGCTGCACGCTGCGGGCGTTCGCGGGCCTGAGCAACCTGTCCACCAGCGAGCCCGCGGCGCGCGCATCGACGAGCATGGTTGCCCGTCGTGTCGGCCCCTTGTCCGCGTCGAGCCGGACGAGCGCCCGTTCCAGGGCCTGGCGGCCGACGCCGGCCGCATCGGGAAGATCCGCGACATGGGCGCCGCCTGCATAGAACCAGTCTGACGCGCGTTTGTCGCCGCGGTCCCGCAGTGTTACCTCGGACCCGAACCAGCAGTAAGTCGATCTCTGCTCGCCAAGGAAGCCGTTGCTGCTCGCAGAAACCGTATGACCGCTGCCGTCGTACACGCCTGCCGTCGCCGAAATCACGCGCTCGTGATCCCGTGCCGCGGCGTCGAGCGCGCGGCACCATTCCATGCGCTGTTCGCGTTCGAGCGCGACCACCGTCGGGTCGACTAAGTCGAGTTCGATGCCCGGTCCGGCAGGGAAGAGTGCCTGTGGCGTAATTACACGGTACTCGTCCGGTTCCAGGGCGCGCGTGATGGCCACGGCCTCGCGGATGAAGCTCACGAGCCGGTCCGGGTTCAGGTCGGTGGTACTGTGCGTGGAATAGCGGCCGTCCGCGTAGACACGCAGGGACAACGACTGAGAGGTCGTGTCCTTGACCTTTTCGAGGCGCCCGTCGCGATACTCGAACTCGACGTCGCGGTTCTGGGACACCGTCGCCCATGCATCGGCGGCGCCGGCTTCGCCGGCCATGGCGACCGCCTCCCGGGCCCGCGCGGAAAGGTCAGCCGACATGCTCGCCTCCCACGGTCATCTTCGCGACGAGTACGGTGGGGATGCCCTGGCTGACCGGCACGCTCTGGCCATTCTTGCCGCAGGTCCAGCCGCCCGTGTCGAGCCGCGCGTCGTTCGCGACCATGGTGATGTTCTTCAGCGAGTCGGGGCCGTTGCCGATGATGTTTACATCCTTGATCGGGGCCGTGATCCTGCCGCCCTCCACGAGCCAGCCGTTCTTCACGTAGAACGTATAGTCGCCGGCGCCGATCTGCACCTGGCCGTTGGTATAGGTTTCGCAGATGATTCCGCGTTCGACCGCGGCGACGATCTCGTCCTTCGTGTGCGGCCCGTCCTCCATGAACGTGCAGCTCATGCGCGGCATCGGCGCATGCCGGTAGGATTCGCGGCGCCCCGAGCCCGTCGGCGCAAGTCCGTACTGGTTCGCGCTGATCCCGTCGTGCAGGTAAGAACGCAGGATGCCGTTCTCCACGAGCACCGTCCGGCCGGCTTCGTTGCCCTCGTCGTCGTAGTTGAGCGCACCGCGCTCGCGCGGGATGTTCGCCTGGTCGACGATGGTGACGAAGGGCTCCGCCACCTGTTTGCCGATCATGTCCGAATAAATGCTGGTCCCCTTGCGATTGAAATCCGCCTCCATGCCGTGACCGATGGCCTCGTGCAGCAGGATGCCGCTCGCACCGGATGCGAGGATTACCGGCATCTCCCCCGCCGGCGGCCGCCGTGCGTCGAACAGGATCATAGTCCGGTCGACCGCCTCCCGGACCATCGTTACGAGGCGTTCCTCGCTGTACCAGCTCATGTCTTCGCGTGCAGCGATGTTGGAGAAGCCGGACTGCACGACGTCGTCTTTGCGAGCATTCACCGTTACCGTGACCCGTGTCATCGGCCGCTGGTCGGTGACGAGCCGGCCGTCGAGGGTCGCGATCATCACCCGCTCGTCCGCGTCGTTCCAGTACACGGCGACCCGCTCCACCGCCGGGTCCATGGCGCGCGCCCTGGCATCTACGAACTTCAGGAGCGGCAGCTTGCGGTCGATGCCCACATCCGACCAGGGCTCGGTGGTCGAATACAGGGTTCCGGCGGCTTGCGGGTTCCATGCCTGCGGCAGCACCGGGCGACTTTCGCGAGCCGCGATGGCGGACGCCGTGCGGGCCGCCGCGAGCATCGAGGGCAGCGTCAGGTCTTCCGTGAACGCATAGCCGGTCTGGTCGCCGATGACGACCCGAAGGCCGACCCCCTGCTCGATACCGGAATACGCGTTGGAGACGATGCCGTCCTCGAGCTGCAGGAAGTTGTTGCGCGTGTGCTGGAAATACAGGTCGGCCGCATCGGCGCCGTTGGCCGTCAGCTCCGCCATCACCCGCGCGATCGTGGCCGGGTCCACGCCGAACCAGGCCATGAACGGGTTAGCCGGAGGCCGGGTGCCGAGCGCGGCGGCCTGTTGCACGCCGCAGCCGGCGAGAAACCCCGGCATCGTGACCACGGCGCTGCCGGCCGCGACGGTATTGAGAAAATCCCTGCGCCTGATCTTCATGCTGTTGCCACTATCTCCGCAGTGCTCCAGGAAAGATGCGACGGGCGTCAAGAAAGTCGCATCCGCGCGCCGCTGTCACGAAACCGGAGTGTACCGGCTGCTGGCGCACGACGGCACTTCAGCGCCGCGACATGGCGAGACCGATACCGGCCGCCACGAGGAAGGCCCCCGTCAGGCGGTTGCGGAGCCCGGCGAAGCGCTGGAGAGCGGTCCGTGCCCGACTCGCGAACAGCGCCCACGCGAGGTCGCCGACGAGGATCACGGCGAGCATCACGGCCGCCGCGAGCGCAAGTTCTTCCGCCGCGGCGCTCGCGGGTACGAACTGCGGGAGGAAAGCGGCATTGAACAGCAGCGTCTTCGGGTTCGCTACCGCGACCAGCAGGCCATGAGAGAAGAACAGCGGGCGCACCCGACCGACCGGCAGGTCCGTGGCCGGCTGACGCCAGGTGAGTATGCCGAGCACGACGAGGTAGGCCACGCCCAGCCATTTTATCCATTGCAGCGCCGATGCCGCGACCTCGAGCAGCGCCGCGAGACCGACCACCACGAAGAGGAGCTGTACGCCGACGCCGGCGACGGCGCCCGCTACCGTCAGCGCCCCCGCGGCAAATCCGTGCCTGAGGCTCGTCGCCACCGTCAACGCCACGTTCGGCCCCGGAATGGCGACGAGCACCGCGGTGGCCAGCGCGAGCGCAACCAGGTTGTCGATCACGACCGCGCTTGGTCCGGTGTCAGGGGCGCCTGCGTTGCGCCGACCAGTAACGCAGCAGCAGGAAGCCGAACAGCATGCCGCCGAGGTGCGCAAAGTGCGCGATGCCCGGCGCATTGCCGGAAACGCCGAGATAGAGCTCCAACAGCCCGTACAGGACGACGAAATATTTCGCCCGCATCGGGATGGGCGGGATAAGGAGCATGATCATCCGGTTCGGAAAGGCCATCCCGTAGGCGAGCAGGATACCGAAGACGCCGCCGGAGGCGCCGATCGTGGGGTATACCAGGCCCTGCAACTGGGCCACTGTGAGCTGCACCACCGCGGCGCCCACGACACAAACCAAGTAATAGGCGAGGAAGCGCTTCGACCCCATCAGCGCCTCCAGCTCGCGGCCGAACATCCTCAACGCCAGCATGTTGAACGCGATGTGCATGGGGCCGCCGTGCAGGAACGCATAGCTCAGCACCTGCCACGGCGCGAACGGCGATCCGGGCACCCCCGCCGGCCACAGGCCGAAGTTGATCACCAGGAAATGCCCGGCGAACTGCTGCAACGCGTATACGAGCCCGTTCGCCACCAGCAGTGCGAAGATGACGTTGGGGATCGCGCCTTGCGAACCTCTCACCAGCCGCCGCCTCCGCCGCCGCCCCCGCCGCCGCCGGAGAAGCCGCCGCCCCCGCTGCCGGAGGACGAGCCGGGCGGCGACACGGAGCTCGAAACCGCCGAGGCCAGGCCGGAAGTCAGTCGGCTCGTACTGGTGCCGAGGCTCGAGACGCTCCAGCGCCCGCTGTACCAGGCGGGCTGGTATTCCTGCCCGTCAGGGCCTCGCACGCCGGCCAGCACGGCGGCAAATTTCTCCGCCCAGGCCTGGTCGACGCCGAGCGCCAGCGCGTACGGCAGGTAGGCCTCGAAAAGCGCGGGAGTTTTCTCGGGCGGATTGCGCAGGTTCATCTCGTCCTTCTCGGCGACGTCGAGATAATCGCGAAATCCCATGAGTTCGTCGAGCAGCGCCCGCCCCCGCAGGGTCGGCCGTTTCATGATGATCGTGAAGAACACGAGCGTCGGCACCATCAGCAGCAGTACCGCGAAGAGCGCGACCGAAGGCCGCGGCCCTGCGATCAGGGAGGCCGCGGCGGTGCCGAGAGCGATCGCCATACCCGGGACACTGAGCAGCGCGTTGGTCTGGAAGTAACGATGCTTGTAGTCGGCAACGAGCGACCGGCGGTGCGCCGCGCGCGCTTTCCCGAGGACTTCGTGGTTCTCGTTCTCGAGGGTGATCGCGCGTCCCTCGGTGAACAGCGCGTCGTAGAGCTCCCGTTCGCCGGCGGCGAGCGGCGCGCTATCCGCGCCGGGCTCGAGCTTCGTCAGCGAATGCTGCTTGCCGTGATTGTTGATCCGCAGGTAACCCTTGACCGCCAGGTTGACGATAGCGGCGCTCATCGCCTTGTCGTCGTAGTACATCTGGTTGATGTATCGGAGCGAGGCCGGCGAGTACCCGGCCGGCGGCTCGTATCGGGTGACGACCGGTCCCTCCTCGGGATCCTTTCCGTGCCGGCGCCAGACGAGAACGAAGTAAGTCCAGAGCAGGCCTAGCCCGGCGAGTGCGATCAGCAGGTTCAAGTTGTCGGCGATGAGCCACCCGAAACGGTCGAGCGCCGTCGGCTCCCGGGTATAGCCTTTCGGCCAGGCAACGACGATCGTAAGGCCGTTGACCGGCGACAGCGGTTTCGTCGATTCGAACAGCAGGCTGCCGTCGTCGCCGCGGGACAGGCGGTAATCGCCGCCCTGCGCGCCCTGCGGCCCCGTGTACGCTTCGCCGGTTACGCCATCCGTCGGCGCGTCGAAGTCGAGGCGGACCCGTGCGCTCGCCGTGTCGATCGGCAGGGCCCACTCGAAGCCGGTGACCTGCCAGTACAATTCGTCATGGTTCTCGAAATAGCCGAGATTGCGGCTCGCAACATACCGATAGACGTAGGTGTGCTCGCCGTGCGCAAGCAGCCGGTCGCTGTGCCCGAAGTAGACGCGCTTGCCCGTGCCAAGGAGATTGACGTGGAAGTCTTCCGGCACGCCGTCGCGCAGCACTTCGACCGGTGTGAGCGTCGTCGCGAAACGATTTCCCCAGGAATCCTCGTATTCGGTCCGGTGCTCACGATAGATGCCGCGTTGGATTCGCGTTCCTTCCGCCTGCACCCGGATGGTCTCGGTGACGTCCAGGCGTCCGTCCGGCCGGACGACGATGTCGCTGTGGAAATCGAGAATCCGCTCCTCGGCCTGCGCCGCGGCACCCAGGCAGAGCAAGGCACAGGCGAGCCCCCGCGCGAGCCTCATTCCACCGACCCCAGCTTCACGAGCGGCACGTTTGCCGCGTCGTCGGATGTTTTCTGGAAGAAGTCCCGCGGTGCGAAGCCGAACAGGCGCGCGACAATATTGCTCGGGACGGATTCGACGAGCGTGTTGTACTCGCGCACCGAGCCGTTGTAGTAGCGCCGCGCGAACTGCAGGTAATTCTCGGTGCCGACGAGTTCCTGCTGCAGCTCCAGGAAATTCTCGTTTGCCTTGAGGTCCGGGTAGCGTTCGGCCAGCGCGAGCAGGCCGAGAGTGCGCTCGAAAAGCGCTTCCTCGAGCTTGCCGCGGGTCTCGACGGCCGCCGCCTGCATGGCCTTTCGCCGCATTTCGGTGACGGCTTCGAGCGTTGCGCGCTCCCACGCCGCGTACTGCCGGACGGCTTCCACCAGGCGCGGCACGAGGTCGTGGCGGCGCTGCAACTGGACGTCGATGTCGCTCCAGGCGGTGTCGACGCGGTTACGGCGGCGAACGAGGCGGTTGTACAGGACGACGGCCCCGAGCGCGAGACCGCAAATGACGAGCAGTGCGATTGTCTCCGCCACAGGTCCGCTACCCCGCAATCCGCCAACCGCTGCACCCAGGGAACCGACCCACGGCTAGCCGGGCGAAGACGTCAGTACCAGAAGGAAACGAAGAGCTGGACGACGTTGGCGTCGAGGACGTAGTAACCGCCGGTGAGCAGGTTCGTGAAATCCGGGTACTTGATGTCCAGGCGGTCGTAGGCAGCGGTCACTGTACCCTTCTTGACGAAGTTCCAGCCCTTGTTCTCGTCGATGAACTGGTAGCTGGCCCTGATGGAGTAGGTGTTGCTGTAGAGCTCGCTCAGTTCCTTGTCGCGGCCGCGGAAGTTCGTAGCCTGTGGCCTTAGGAATATGTCGCGGTAGAAATGAGCGCTGTTCTGCCCGTGATAGCGGTACTTGGCCGTAAAGGTCCACGGTCCATAGGGGTGCACGTACATGATGGCGCCCATGAGGCCGTCGATGTCCCAGGTGTCCGTGTAGCCGCGCACCTCCAGCTCGACGGCGGCGCGGTACGGGAGGTAGTAACGGGCCCGGATGCCGAGCGCGTTGCTGGTGCGTGTGTGGGGGTACACCTCCGGCTCCCAGCTGTAGCCGAGCGGCGAACCGGGATCGAGGTAGCGGACGGACCGATACGGGTTGTTCAGGTAACCCTCGTCGGTCGCGGTTTCGAAATTGAGCGTGGCGATGAGATCACGCGTGAGGATCTGCGTCACGCCGATGCCGTACATCTGCCGCGTTGCCGGTTCCTGGAACGTGGGATCGTCCGACCGGCGGACGAGATCGTCGCCATACGCGTAGCTCAGCGTGAGCGTCGTCAGGTCGCCGAACAGGTCCTGGCTGACCGCAAAACCGAAGGTCTTGGCGTCGAAGTCCGACTCCTCGGAGTTCGTGTAGTTGACGCTCATCGTGGTGTTGCCGCGCAGGTAGTCCATGCCGAGCGACCACTGGTTGCGCTGCTCGGTGTAGGGACTCGCCTGAGTCACGACATCGATCGACGCGGAACTGACGTAGTCGACGTAGTAGTTGCCGACGAACGAGAAGTTCGAGCCGACCTTCTTGCGAACCAGCACCGACGGGCCGTCGATCTCGACGCCGCCGCCGACATAGCTGTGGTACATCACGTCGCCGCGATCGTCCGGCAGCACGCCCGCGCGGGACCCGCCGGCGAGCGCCAGGAATGCCAGCAAATAGAACGCGGGACGGCGATGCATACGCATGGCCTCAGTTGCAGCCGCAACCGCCGCCGGCGGCGCCTTCGCCGCCGCGTGCGCCCTCGCGTGCCTCGTAGACGTGCTGCATGTAGGACGACGACACCGGGTCGGCGTCGAGCGCCATGATCGGGTCCGCAAGGCGGTCGCGCTCGTAGGGCTTCACCCAGGGCTCGATGCCGCCGCAGCCCGCGACGACGAGCAGCACGCCCCCTGCCAGGCAAAATCGGCCAGATGCTCGAAATATTGCAGTCATAGTCTTCACTCTATCGCCGGAACGCGGGCGCAACCGTGAATTCCGTCAGAAGATAACGCCATGCAGCCTAGAAGAACACCGTCACGCCGACGGTCGCCTCGAGGTTGTGCGCGGTCTTTTCCTCGCCGAACAGGTCCATGTCGAACAGCAGGTCGCGGAAGTCGATGTGCAGCGCTACTGAATCGGTGAGGAGGAAGCGGTAGCCGGCGCCGAAATTGACCGAAAACCGGTCGTCGCCGGCAAACTGCGTCGTGCCGAGCCCGGCCACGATATACAGGCTGGTGTTGTAGGCGCGGCTGTCGCCGACGAAGCCCTCGCCCGGCAGCACGTTGTAGCCGACGCTCAGATTGTAGTACGTGAGCTGCCGTTCGCTGGCGGAGAGGAGCTGCGCCCCGCCCGACAGGAGCTCGTAGCTGGTCTCGCCCGCGTCAGTCTGGCCGATCGTGCCCTCGACGAAAAAGCCCTCGGTCAGGTGATAGGCAAGCCGCGCGCCGTACAGGATGTTGCTCTGGAAGTCCTCGACACTCATGACGCCGACGTAGCCGCCCACCTCGAAGTTCTCACGGTCGATCGCCGGCTCCTTGATCTCGCGGCGGACGACTTCGGGATCGATGACCTGCCCCGGCGGTTCGGCGGTCCGCGGCGCGGCCTCGTCGTCACCCAGCCCGAACAGGTCCTTCGTCGCGGCGCACCCACTCGAGAGCAGGACGGCCGTGGTCAGAAAAAGTATGCGAACCCGACTTTCCATTCCTCAACTTCCTCATTGTCGTCGCGACTCGTGAACACGACGTATGACTTGAATTCGGCGCGCAACAGGAAGCGCCGGGTTGCATAGATCCGGAAACCCGCGCCCGCGTGGCCGATCTGGTCGGTGCGGTCTTCGCCCTGCACGATCGTAGACTTGGGCTCGGTGCGTATGAATCCCGCACCCAGGGTGAAGAACGGCGATATGCGCCAGTCCGGCCAGGTTTCCTGCACGATGTTCACGCTGCCCATCCAGCCGTTGGAGAAGTTGCCGAGTATCTGCGAGCCCCAGGCCTCCACCGACACATACGGGTTGAGCGAATAACTGCCGTACAGTGACACAACGTTGGCGCCGCCGAAATCGCCGGCGAGCGCCCCGATCTCCCATCTCGCGTTGGTGAAATCGTCGAGATTCGCACGGTCGACGACGAAATTCTCGCCCGTACGCGTCAGCGTGAGTTCCATCTGGTCGCGGTTCGCCCAGCCCTCCGTCCCGTCAGCGCCGCGCACCAGGTACCAGTCCGTCCGCTGCAGTACGATCGACACGCTCTCGCCGCGCTCGACGATGTGGAATATCGGGTAACCGCGCGCGGGCCCCGTGTGCAATTCGAGATACGGCTCGGCCACCGCGACCTGCCGCAGCGGCTCGTCATCGGCTGCGGCAGGCAGCGCGAACACGGCCAATGCGGCGAGCACGGCCACGGCGAACCACTCGCACAATCGTGCGAACGACCGCACCACGCCGGTACCGCCGTACGCCGGCGCCAGGGCGCGGCACGACTTCAACAGCTCGCGGCCATTCTCAACGCAGCATCCTGCCCTCGGGGACGGGTTCTGCCGACGGTCAGTTGGCTGGGGCGTCGAAGGGATTGTTGTAGTACTGGGCTCCGACATCCAACCATTCCGCAATTAAGCGTCTCTCCGATGGCGTCAAGATGTTGTAGTGCAGGTCATCGGGGTTCTCGAAGCGGCCGAAGAAATCGCCGGAGGCGAGTGCTCCGTCCGTCCGGGCGGGCGGCGCTATGCGGATCACGTCGAATATCGGGTTGCCGTCTTCATCGACGCCAACCTGCTGCTGCGCATCCACAAGGGCTCCGTTGACCACTTCCTGAAGATTATCAGTAACTAGCAGTTCGCGATAGGCATGAAAATGTGCGGGCTCGTCGGGCGAAGGGCCGTCCGCGAGTTCGAGCTGGCCCGCGGGGACCCGCACCGTCATGCCATCCGCGGGATCGACCGGTGTGTGACAGTTCAGGCAATTGTCGCTGAGCTGGTTCCCATTCACATCGAGCACCGGATTGCCGTCCTCGTCGAACACCAGGCGCGGGAGGCTCCACAGCGGATGAATGTGCATCTCGTAGTTGATGATCGTTCGGCAACTCGCCCGCCATTCCTGGATGCAGGCGACGGTCGTCGGCGCGGTCGTCGTCAGGTCGGCGTAAGCATAGGCGAACGGCTCGGCCGGAAGTTGCACCGCCGGATCGGCCCACACGTCCGTGAATTCCACGTCCATCGACGGCTCGAGGGACGAGCAACCGTCGTTCGCGCAACTGATCCGCGCGCGCGTTTCGGCCATCGTGTCGCCGATGTCGCCCACGTACCACGCCGGGTTGGCGCCGGGGAACGCTATGCCGGCGGTGTCGGCGCCGTCCCAGGCCGATTCGAAGGCGGCCCTGCGGCCGTGCGACAGGTCGGTGGCGGGCTGGTGGCAGCCGTTGCACTCGACGAGCTGGCCGGGACGGCCCGAAATCCAGTTGTCGTGGCGCGGCGCGATGCGTTTGCCGTTCACGTCGAGCACGTCGAGCATGAGCGCAGTGTTCGCCGGTATCCTGGTCATCACCGAACCGTCCGGCTCGATCATCGAGTAGCCGACGATCTCGCGCATGCCGTTGTCCGTGGTCACGCCGAACGCGGTATCGTCGATGTCGAGCACGTCGTCGTCCGGGAGCGAGACCGCCTTCACGACGCGCAGGAAGCGGGCCGGGCGGTTCGCCGGCGGCGTCAGTGAAGGATTCGCCATCGTGTCGATGTCGACGACGGCCGTGCCGTCGAAATCGTACACGCTGCGGATGTGCAGTACCGCTTCGCCGCGTTCGCGCAGCGAGTTGTCGTATTCGAAATCGTTGCTGCCGTCGATTACGACCTGCGGAACCGGCCGCGGGTCGGCGGACACGATCTCGGTGAACATCCAGCCTTCCTCGCCAACGACGACCGGCCGCTGCGTATTGTCGCGCGGGTCGTAGATCCAGATGCCGTAGAGCGGCGGCGCGGTGACGTAGCTGCCTTCCGGCACCGGCACAATCACGTCGGGATCCTGGATGAACACGTCGTCCAGGAACTCCTCGGTGCAGGGCACGATGACCGGCTCGATCTCCGGGGTGCCGGGATCCAGGTCCGCACCGGCCTCGACGAGCCGGCACTGCGCCCAGCTCACGAGCACCCGGCCGGTCCCGTCCTGGATCGGATAGACGGAGTGGTAGCGGCCGCCCGGCGACGGAACGCCGGGCTCCGTGAGCACGTCGTTCACGGTCGCGTCCACTTGCGCCGGACCGTCCAGGACACCGATGTCGGGGGCCAGTGGCTGCGTGTTCTCGACGTAGCGCGGCGTGTCGATCACCACGACCTCTCCGCCACCCTCGGTGCCGGTGAACGGCCGGATCAGGGAGTAAACGCGGCCGTCCTCCGCCTGCCGCGGCTGCGTGAACTGGATGGTTGCGCCATTGGTCCCGGTGTCGTGACTTTCGTTACCGTAGAGCAGCTCGAGATTCGACCCGTCGGGATTTACGCGGTACAGGTTGACCTGGTCGTTGAAGGGCCCGGCGTGATCCCACCGGCTGAAGACGATCGTGCCGTCAGCGAGCACGGACGGATCGAGATCGTGGCTCTGGTTGAACGTGATCTGTTCGAGCCCGCTGCCGTCGCCGTTGATGACGTGCAGGTTGAACGTGTACTCGTTGCGGTCCTCGTCCACCGCGATGAAGCCCGGCTTGCCCTCGTCGAGCAGTATCGCCTGCGAACGCGTCTGCCGCGTGGACGCGAACACGATCCGACCGTCCGGCAGGTACTTCGGCATGATGTCATGGCCGATCTCCGCCGTGAGGTCGGAGGCGATGATGCGCCGGAGCTGCCGGTCGTCGAAGGTGTATTCCCACAGGTTCCAGGTGACCTGGTCCTCGTCGGCAAGGTTCGGGTCGAACGGCGTGCGCATCGCGAACAGCACGGCGCTGCCGTCGTAGGCCATGTCGACGTCGCGCACGGCGCCGTTGCCTTCCGTTATGGCGCCGGTGACATTGGCCGGCGTCACCGTGGTAGACGCGCGGGGTTTCACCCAGAGGTCGCCGCCGACGTCGAACGTGATCTGCTCGCGGAAATCCGTCTGCTCGAACTCGCCGTTGTCGTCGGTCGGCACCGGCGTACGGACATAGGCAATCGGGAAATCGACAACCACCGGGTCCGGCGACTGGCCATCGCCGATCTGCACACCCTGGTTCGCGCCGTCGCAGGCGAGGATTGCCAGGGCACAGGCAAACACGCCGGCGCTACGCAGCGCGATGCCGGGGAATCCGTTCGTCGTGTGATTCGGCTGCCTGTTCATTGGAACCCTACCTCGCATTCAGACGGCGCCCGCCGAACCTGTTGGTTCGGCACGACGCGCGGCGGCCCGACATCCCTGCCGGTCCGCCCGATTGGCCGTGACGCGCGATCCGCCGTTTGAACCCTGTGCAATAGTGAACACGGGTGCA